>CAJXEJ010000003.1 GCA_913052475.1 uncultured Dehalococcoidia bacterium | reverse complement strand
AACAGCGGGGGCACCGGTCGCTCGGGCTCGTCGAACAGCAAGCTTCACCCAGTCATTGATCGGAACATCCTTTGTCTGGCACGCCCGCCAGATATCACCCTGCTCGACACTGTGCTCAAGCAGAACCGAACCCGATCCATCAGCGATCCGAATTAAACCGTTGCTCGCGACCTCGAAGGTTTTGTCGTGCGAACCGTACTCCTCGGCCTTCTGCGCCATAAGCCCAACGTTTGGCACACTGCCCATCGTCGCCGGATCGAGCTGACCGTTCTCTTGACAATCCCTGACCGTCGCATCGTAAATCCCTGCGTAAGTCGAATCAGGAATAACCGCCTTCACATCCTGCAGTTCGCCATCGCCGTTCCACATCCGCCCCGAATCACGGATCATCGGTGGCATCGACGCGTCGATGATCACATCACTCGGCACGTGCAGATTTGTGATGCCCTTCCGTGAATCCACCATCGCAATTCCAGGACCGTTCGCAAAGTCTTTCGCGATATCGCTGGCAATCAACCCCTCGGGATCACGGGTAAGTCCCGCAAGCTTGATCAACACGTCACCGAAGCCGTTATTCGGATCGGCGCCTAATTCGTTGATCTCAGGCTCGTGATTGGTGAACAAGTTTCCAAAATAAGTGCGTACCGCGTGACCAAAAATAATGGGATCGGAAACTTTCATCATCGTCGCCTTCAAATGCAACGAATACAGAACGTCCTGCTCATTCGCATCCTCAATCTGATCGTTGAAAAAACTCACGAGTGACTTCCGGCTCATGAACGTTGCATCAAGCACTTCACCCGCCAGCAGCGGGAGCGACTCCATCAACGTTGTTACCTTGCCATTTGCGGCAACGTGCTCAATTTTGGCTGTTGTATCGACCGCCACCGTGATCGATTTCTCATTATGGAAAAAATCGCCGTCCGACATCGTCGCAATATGGGTTTTCGAATTTTCAGGCCACGGACTCATTGCTGGTGGGTTCGCCTGTGCGAAGTCCTTCACGGCTATGGGCGCTCGACGATCCGAATTGCCCTGCCGCAATACCGGATTCACCGCACTACCCATCGCCTTGCCATAGCGTGCCCGAGCGTCTCGCTCCGCATCCGTTCCCGGATCGTCTGGATACTCGGGTAGCGGGAATCCAAGTATCTGAAGCTCGGCAATACAAGCCTTCATCTGCGGCGTAGACGCGCTGATGTTCGGAAGCTTGATGATGTTCGCCTCTGGCAGTTCTACCAGTCGACCCAGCTCAGCGAGATCATCGTCTACAGCCTTATCGCCCAACGCTTCCGGAAACTGTGCGAGAACACGCGCCGCAAGCGAAATGTCACGGGTTTCTATCTCCACTCCGGCAGTCCTGACGAACGCACTTATCGTCTTGAGAAACGCATGCGTCGCAAGTGCCGGTGCCTCATCGGTCCACGTATAAATAATTGAAGGAGATTGGGTCATAGTGAGGGTTTTCGAAACTGCCGCAAAGCGACCAATATGTAGCCATCAAACAACGATCAAGTATATGACTTAAAACGGCTCAAAGCCGCCGAAAAGTCTAAGTTGAGCATGAGAAGGAACTCACCACCCAATCGAATCATCCTGAGCCCCGCCTGTCCTAGCAAAGTCGAAGGATCGAAGGTCCACGAATTGCCGAAAACGCGCTACTCCCGGAAAAACCCCACATCGCCCGAGATATATTCCTCCCGAATCGGCGACCAGATATCCAGCGCCACACACCCGTTTTCGGTCGCCATAACTCGATGCGGAACATCACCTGGAATCACGTAGTGATCGCCGGCAACCAGCAACTGCTCAGAATCCCCAACGTAAAACCACGCTGCGCCCTCAAGCACCCGACCGCACTGCTCGTGCGGATGTGAATGCTCGGGCACCTCGGTGTCGGGATTGATATCGATAATGCCCATCATGATCTTCTCGCCCCAGATCAAGCGTGCGCACACGCCCGGCAACAGCTCACGCTTCTCGACATCGTTCTCACTGTAGAAGTACTTTTCAGGCAGCATCTCCAAAAAACTCCCTAGCCGTGCGAACCGGTTTTGCGACTGATCGCAGCCTCGGCAACCGGACTAATCACCTGCTCGATATCAATGTTCAACAACGCCGGGCCGTCGTACGCGAACGCCCGTTTCATCGCACCTTCCAGATCCTCAGCCTTCGTCACGTGCTCGCCGTGAGCACCCAAGCCCTGCGCCATAACGTCGTAGCGAGTCGGCAGCAGATCGGTCCACACCGGTCGACCATACAAGCCTTTTTGAATCTGCCAGTCGATGCCCCAGATCGAGTTGTTCCCGACGAACATCTTCACCGAAAGGTTGTGGCGAACCATAGTGTCGATCTCCATGCCGTTGAAGCCAAGCGATCCGTCGCCGTTCGCGAGAATCACCTTGCTATCCGGCAGTGCCACTTGCGCACCGACCGCATAAGGCAACCCAACACCGATCATCCCGAAGCTCGAAACATTGTGGAATCGGTACGGTGCATCACGTTTGATCGAAGCCCGCAGGAAGTGACAATAGTCACCCCCATCAAACGTAACGTGAGTGTCATCATCGATAAACTTTTGCAAAACGTTTGAAACGTGCATCGGGTGCATCGGATCTTCGCTCTTGCCAAGTTCAGCCAGACCTGAGTGCCAGTTCTCGAAAGCCGTACGCATCATCTCAACCCACTCGGTTCGCTCGTCCCAATTGCGTTTCTCAGCCGCATCGGCCATCTGAGTCACGATCGGTCCCACATCACCAACGATCCCAACCGCAGCCGTTCGTGCCCTTGCGACCTGCGCTGGCGAAGGATCAACAACCACGAACTTCGTGTCATCAGCGAACGGTGGGTTCCCACCAAAGCCGTTCGTGTAATCGAGCTTTTTACCCAGCATCAAAACAACATCAGCATCACCGACGTTTCGAACCGCCAGATTCAGCGGCTGGTATCCAAGACCCATCGAATATTCGTGAGAGTCCGGTATCAACGCCCTTGCCGAATCCTCCGAGAAGAACGGGATACGCATCGTCTCAACAAGTCGCTGAACTTCAGCCGGAATAGCCGTCGCACCGGCTGATGATCCGGCGAAAATCACCGGACGCTTGGCCGAATTCAAGACATCGATTGCTCGATCGATCTGGGCAGGATCGCCAAGCACCTGCATTGGCGTGCCGTATTCGTTAGGGGCGTATCGAGCCACCTCGGCGTCATCAACCTCCGTCATCTGGAAATCATGCGGAATGGTCAGGTGAACCGGACCCTGTCGACCGCTCAGAGCAGTCCGAAATGCCAGCGCAACGTACTCGGGAATTCGAGCCGGTGATGGAACGTCCCACGCGCCCTTGGTGATCGGTTTCGCTGCACCGATCTGATCGAACTCCTGCATCGCGCCACGGCCCATATTGATCGATTCAGCCGATCCAGAAATATTGATAACCGGAGCTTCGGAGTGCATCGCATTTGCGAGACCAGGCAGCGCGTTCGCATGACCGGGCGTCGTCGAAAGCATCACTCCACCCTTTTTCAAAATTCTTGAATAGGAGTCGGCGGCATGAACTGCGCCCGACTCATGCCGGAAATCGACCATCCGCAGCGGAGCGTCGAACATGGTATCGAGCATGTGCAAAATGTGATCGCCAGCGATACCGAAGACCGTATCGACGCTCTCCGCTCGCAACGCACGAATCAGAAGATCACTACCGGTAGTCTTAGCCATATTTTCGATTTCTCTTATTACTTCGACCAGCGACATGCGCCTGCACGCCACCCAAATTACAAACAGTGAAAAAAGATTAACACCAGATCGCCTTCTTGGTGAGCACGATCTGACTATCATCGATCAGCCACACTCAATGTCCCGAGCGGAGAAACCGGTACTCCTCCCAACTTGGAAGGGAGCTAGAGAGTGGATGAAAACGTCCAACGCCAACCATACGAAGCTCACAAACCGCTACACGCCACTCGGCACCAACAAATCCATCAACTCATCAACCACCATCGCCTCAAGCACGGCCTGATCACCGAACAACGAAACCAACCGCTCAACCCGCGCATCATCGAGTTGAGTCCCCACATTCGTCCGGAACTTCTCCATCAGCAATGGCTTCGCATCTTCACGGCGGCGTCTGTGCCCAATTGGATACTCAAACGTCACATTCTCAGTCGATGAACCGTCCTGGAACCGCACCTGCACCGCGTTTGCGATCGATCGTTTCTCAGCGTCGAGATACTCGTCTGTAAATCGCTGATCGTGCTTCATCACCATCTTGTCGCGAAGCTCATCAACTCGCGGATCAGCAGCCACATCATCCTCGTAATCCGCCGCCGACAGGCTACCTTTGAGTAAGCCGATCGCAGTCATGTACTGAATGCAATGATCACGGTCCGCAGGATTATTTAGCGGACCAGTCTTGTCGATAATCCGCAAAGCAGATTCCTGCGAAGTAATCACGATCTCGTTGATCTCGTCGAGTCGCGTAGCAACGTCCCCATGCAATTCAAACGCAGCCTCCACCGCCGTCTGCGCGTGGAACTCCGCCGGGAACGAAACCTTGAAAAGAATGTTCTCCATCACATAGGAATCGAGCTTCCGCTCAAGAACGATCTCCTCACCCTTGAACCATGTGTCCTGAAATCCCCAACCAGGAGCCGTTAAAGCCGACGGATAACCCATCTCACCCGCCATGGCGTTCAACCCAAATCGAACCGCCCGGGCCAATGCATCGCCTGCCGCCCAGGACTTCCGTGAACCAGTATTCGGCGCATGCCGGTAGGTCCGTAACGTCGCATCAAGCCACGCGTTTGAAACCGCGTTCTCAACCTGCCTCACATCCCCGCCCAACATCGCAGTCACAATCGCAGTCGAAGCCACCTTCACCAGCAACACATGGTCGATACCCACCCGATTAAACGAATTTTGAAGCGCCAGAATCCCCTGAATCTCATAAGCCTTAATTCCCATTTTTAAAACTTCAGATACGTCGAACTGTCGCGTCGATTCCGTTCTAGACTTACGACTCATGTGATCGGCTATAGCCAAGATCGCCCCGAAATTATCGGAAGGATGACCCCACTCAGCAGCCAGCCATGTGTCATTGAAATCAAGCCAGCGAATGGCAGCCCCGATATCGAACGCTGCTTTCACCGGATCAAGCTGGAACCGTGTCCCAGGCACTCTCGTACCGTTCGGAACCGCCGTTCCTTCAACGTCGGGTCCAAGCAACTTCGTACACGCCGGATAATCCATCGCAAGCAACGCACACCCGATCGAGTCCATCAACGTCAGTCGTGCTGTGTCGAGCGCAAGTTCAGAGGTTGGTTCATAGTTGACCGCATATTCCGCGATCGCAGCGATAACCGAATCTGTTTGCTGACCCGTCGCCACTAACCCCGCTCCCTAACGTCGACGTACGCTCGCGGCTCAGGCCCCGTGTAGTCCGACAAAGGGCGTATCAGCTTGTTGTCCGCTTTCTGCTCAATCACGTGAGCGATCCAGCCCGATGTACGAGCAATCACGAACACAGGCGTGAACATCGCCGTTGGAATCCCGCACATGTGGTAGGCGGTCGCAGCGTAGAAATCAAGGTTCGGGAACATGCCTTTCTCTCGCAGCATCACCGTCTCAATGCGGTCGGAAATATCGAAGTAGTTCGTGTTTCCAGCAGCTTCCGAGAGGTGTCTGGCAAGTTCTTTCACGATTGGCGAACGAGGATCGCCGTTCTTGTAAACCCTGTGACCGAATCCCATGATCAAACGACGGGCCTCCAGCATGTGTACCAGCGATTTCTCAGCATCTTGAGGGGAGTCGAACGAAGACACAAACTCCATCGCCGCCTCGTTTGCCCCGCCATGCAGCGGCCCCCGCAACGCACCAATCGCTCCAGCAATCGCCGAGTACGTGTCTGACAGCGTCGAAGTGATGACTCGAGCCGTAAAAGTCGAGGCGTTGAACTCGTGCTCGGCATACAAAATCAGTGTCGTATCGAGTGCGTCTCGCTTCAGCGGATCGGCTGGTCCACCCGACATCGAGCTCAGGAAATGGCCGGCGACAGTCTCCTCGTCCGATTCGGTTTCGATCCGCTCGTTCCGAGAGTGAAATCGGTACCAGTAGGCAAGCATAGATCCGAAGCACGCCGTCAATCGATCCCCGACCGACACCGCAGTGCGACCGCTTTCACCCTCGGTCTCAAGCGTACCCAGAAGCGATGTACCCGTTCTCAGCACGTCCATTGGATGCGTGGAAGCAGGCAATGCTTCGAGTAAGGTTTTCAACGCATTAGGCAGCGAGCGAAGACCCATGAGCTTCTTCTTGTAAGCGTCAAGCTCGTTCTGCTTCGGCAGATTGCCGTATATAAGCAAATAGGCGACTTCCTCGAAAGTCGAATTCGCAGCAAGATCGGTAATCGAGTAGCCACGGTACGTCAGCCCCACTCCCTCTTGCCCAACCGTCGAAATTCCCGATGAGCCAGCCGTTACCCCGTTCAGACCTGATGTTGTCATTTCAAAATTTCCCTAATGCTTGATCGGCGTAACTTATTCACTCGACTCGGCGTCAAACAGCTCGTCCAGTTTGCTTTCGTAGGTGTGATATTCGAGATATTCGTACAGCTCGTCACGAGTCTGCAGTTCTCCAATAATCCCTTGTTGAGTTCCAGCTTTTCGAATCTCTCGCAGTGCTTTTTCTGCGGCTTTATTCGCAGCCCTGAACGCAGTAAGCGGATACAAGGCGATATCAACCCCAGCATCGCGGAGTTCGTCGACGGTAAATGCCGGGGTTTGTCCAAATTCGGTCAAGTTAGCAAGAATCGGAACGCCAACAGAATCCTTGAACTTTCTGTAGTCACTCAGTCCAGTAACCGCCTCGGCAAAGATCATGCCGGCTCCAGCTTCGACATAGGCAACCGATCGCTCAATCGCAGCATCAACCCCTTCGTTCGCAATGGCATCGGTACGGGCCATCAATACGAAATCGTCGTCCTCTTTAGCTCCGGCAGCAGCTTTCAGTCGATCACACATTTCAGTGGTCGAAACGATCTGTTTTCCCGGACGATGGCCGCATCGCTTCGCCTGCACCTGGTCCTCGATATGCACTCCGGCGGCACCGGCCTTTGACATCTCTTTCATCGTTCTCGCGATCATGAACGCGCCTCCCCAGCCAGTATCCACATCCACGAGTAGCGGTAGATCAACGGCAGAAGTCACTCGACGAACGTCTTCGAGCACGTTGTCGAGCGTTGTCATACCCAGATCAGGAAGACCGTACGAAGCAGTGGCCACGCCCGATCCCGAAAGATAGAGAGCCTTGAAACCCACGGCTTTAGCCATAACAGCGTGATACGGGTTCGTGACACCGACAAGTTGGAGCGGCGATTCTGCCTGTAGAGCCGAAGCGAACAATGACTCTCTTCTGGGAAGCATTTCCATGGTGAGCGGATTATAAGTGCGCTCGCCCATCTACCGCACGGTCGAGAACAAGAAACTAGCCTAAGAAAGCGTCGAAGAATACCAGCGGAGATACCACGAGCAACACAATTCCCACGACCAGCCGTAGTTTGGCAGGATCGACATTCCCGCCCATACGAGAGCCAGCAAACATTCCGGTCATCGCCGGAATTCCGATTGCAGAGACCAGCATCCAATCGACACGCCCACGAAGCAAGTGACCGGTAAATCCGGAAGATCCGACAAGAATCGTCAACGCCAGATTTGTTCCGGCAGCAAGCGAAGGCTTCATCTTAAGAACGTGAATTAGGGCTGGCATTCGCAGCACACCCAGTGCCAGACCAACCGCTCCACCAATTACACCGATGCCGAAACCCACAAAACTTTCTCGGGCAACCGTTTTCCGATTCAAATCACCTCGACCGGTGCTGGGATCACCGTCTTCGCTCGACGCCAGGCGGTTCCTGAGTTCGGCAATTGCTCGGACAATCATCATCGTCGATGACCACACAAGCAACATAGCGACGATGGTTAACAGCACGGTTCGTGAGATGATATCGGCATAAAGGCCACCAACAAACGAACCACCAATAGCCGGGATTCCGATAACCAGCACAATCCGATAAACGATGCGGTTCTGGAGAATCGCCGGCCATGATCCTGCGATCGAACCCAACACGCTCACAAACAGGTTTGTGCTGGCGGCTATCAACGGATCAATACCCACCGCAGTCATGATCGGTAGTCGAACAACTCCGAGCGCGATGCCGACGATTCCACCAACAATTCCGACGATCAGCGACATGATCGCCAACCCGGTCAATTCAACTCCAGAAAGTTCAGCCCCGGCAAGCGCAAGAGCCGATAGACCGTCCGACACTAGCCCACCGCCTTGCGGCAATGCGTGCCTCGGCTCAGGTCTGAGTTGATCCAGCTACAACAGGCAGCGGACCATTCTGCGGGATCGGTATCGAGTTCAGGCATGTCGTTTTCTTAGGAAGTAAAATCGCTTAGAAGTCGATTCTAGTATCACCCAACATAGTGCGCACGGCATAGTCGCCTAGATCTATTTCCCGACCAAATCAAGGCTTTCAAGCAGGCTATCGATTTCCTTGAAATGTTCGGCGTCAGGCTTAAGGGCAGGATGTCGAGCGAATTCGGAACCCGGCGAGAATATTCCCCGGCGAACCATAATGTGCTTGTAGACCCAGTTCGCAAATCCCTGACCTTGCGCAAGAATACTGATCAACGACTGATGTCTACTCATCTCGGCACTTGCCGCATCTTCATCCCCGGCCTGGTAGTGGTTCCAGACTCGAACGAACATATCGGGCAAAGTTGAACCAGGCATGGTTCCGACCGATCCACGTTTGAACTCCTCAACAGCGAACGCTCCACCGGCCCCGCCAAACAGGATCAATCCGGTGCCTTTGGCAAGCCGATTTGTCTCGCCCATACGTGGGAGTGTCGGAGCTGTTTCTACCTTGATGTAGCAGAGATTTTCGTGTCGTTTCGCGCAGGCGACCGCCATCGCAGGCGGAACCTGCGCCGTGCTCTGATCCTGTAGGAAGATCGGCAGTGAAACCGATTCAGCGATCTTCCCGAAATACTCGATATTTTCGGATGCCTGAATGGGAATAAACGATGTCGGTCGGATCATCAGTGCGTCGGCACCAAGCTCTTCAGCCCGTTTGGAGAGCGAGATTGCAACGTCGGTCCCCTCACCACCGGTGTTCATCACCACTTTCACTCGACCGTTGTTGACGCGGACTACGGTGCTGAGAATCAGGTCACGCTCTTCCTCGGTGAACTTGTAGATCTCAGTAGCGACCGCAATTCCGAGACCATGAACGCCCTTGCTGATGCACCATTCGACTTCTTTTTCAAGGTCGTCGATCACGATCTGACTCTTCGAATTGATTGGAGCAGAAAGAATCGGGTAAATACCCTCCATTGAACGGTCTGGCATATTGGAATTCTCCGAATGAAATCGCCTGAGCAACGCAAACAGATGGTTCACGTGCATATCTGAATCGGATATTCGCGCCACCGCGCAATAAGCGCAACAGAGTAACGGGGCTGAACGACTTTCAGTTCTATGCGGAATAGGAAACGAAATACCGTCGTCTAGAGCATATTCTCGACCACAGCCAACAAGACTCCGGCAACCGTTGCAGTACCGATCACACCCGCAACGTTCGGCCCCATAGCATGCATCAGCAAGAAGTTCTCGGGATCTTCTTTCTGGCCCATATCTTGAACAACCCGCGCCGCCATCGGAACCGCCGAAACTCCTGCGGCACCGATCATCGGATTGATCTTTTCTCGCGAAAGTAAGTTCATCAATTTTGCGAGCAATATTCCGGCGACGGTCGCTGTCATGAACGCAAACAGACCCAGCAAAAAAATACCGATCGTTTCTGGCTGCAAGAAGATATTCGCCGGCATCGTTGCGCCAACTGCGAGACCGAGTAGAACGATGACAGCATTCATCAACGCGTTCTCGGTGACGTCTGCTAGCCGTGGCACAACACCCGATACCTTGATGAGATTACCGAGCATCAGCATGCCGATCAGCGGTGACGCAGAGGGCACCAATACGCTGATGATGATCGTTGTCAGCACCGGGAACAGAACCTGCGCCCGCTTCGAGACAGGCTTCGCCGAGTATTCCATTCGAATCAAGCGCTCTTTCTTAGTCGTTAGCAGCTTGATAATCGGTGGTTGAATGATCGGAACCAGTGCCATATAAGAGTAGGCAGCAACCGCCGTCGCACCGACGATGTCTCGAACTTCGACGTTCGGTAGCGATTCGCCGAGTTCACGCATTCGGGTGGCAATAAAGATGGTGGTCGGGCCGTCAGCTCCACCGATGATTCCGATCGACGATGCCTCAAGTAATCCGAAGTCGAACAAATCAGTCATACCGAGCAGCAACGCACCCAGCAATGCAACGAAAACGCCCGCCTGTGCTCCGGCACCCAGTAGCAGTGTTTTTGGGTTCGAAAGCATCGGCGTGAAATCAGTTGCTGCTCCAACACCAAGGAATATCAACAGAGGGAATATGTCGGTTTCCATTCCGACGGTCTGGAACGTCTTGAGTAGTCCAGCCGGTTCGCCGTTTCCACCTTCTCGAATCAATTCACCAAGAGGAAGATTTGCGAAGAGAATACCCATGGAAATCGGAACCAACAACAGAGGTTCTTTTTTCTTCGCAACCCCAACGAAGAGCAGCGCCCCGGCAATCGCCCACATGAGGATCATCCGCGGTTCATCGCCTATTGCTGAAAAGCCTTCCCAGAGAGCATCTAGCTCGGTAGACATAGGGACTAGGCCTGTGCAATCTCGGCCAGAGTTTGACCGTGCTGAACAGCATCGCCCGCAGCAACGAGAACTGCGGAAATCGTGCCGTCGATTGGTGAGGCGATAGTGTTCTCCATCTTCATCGATTCCAGAACAAGAAGAGGCTGACCCTTCGTGACAGAAGCACCAGCAGCGACGCTCACACTAACGATCTTGCCAGGCATCGGCGATCGCACGACACCACCACCGGAAGTCGGCACTGCGGGGCGCGAAACAGCCGGAGGAGCGGGAGCGACAGTCTTGGGAGCAGCAAGGGATGGTGGCGATGGTGCAGCGGGAGCAGACGATTCAGGGATCTCGACTTCGTAATTCGTCTCATCGACCGAAACCTGAACAGGAGACGTTGAAATATCGCCGACTTCTACATCGTAGGTTTGGCCTGCGATAGTGATTTTGTAGTTCTTGGTTGCCACTATTTGCGCCTCTCCCTGGCACCGGTTGAACTCGAACCCAACACACGCATTCGTCCGCTTTGCAGCCACGAACCGGCTGCAGCTCCGGCTTGAGATATCGACGCTGGAATCGACGGTGGTTTCGGTTCAGAAAGTGCAAGAGCGACAGCAATCGCCGCAACTTGTTGACCTGTGATTTCGGCAGTCTGTTCCGGTGCAGCGATGGTTACAGGAACAGCATCACTTTGCTCGGGTGCTGACGGTTCTCGATCGAGCAAACTAATGCCCTTGATCGATAGAGCAAGCAGCGCTAGGACTGCGAAAACAACACCCATTCCAACGAGACTTACAGTCAGTCCATCGTTTATCAAATCCTGATCGAACGTGTCAGTGCTCCCTGTGTTGGTTCTCTACGCACAGCTGAACTGTTATGGCCAAGTGTCAACAACAATTACGATGTTCGATTCTAGCAAAGGCAGTCTATTCAGCGAGGGGTATATTTTTCGACTGAGATAGGGTAGGTAATCCCATCAACGTCAGCCAGACGAACGACGCCGTTTTCAGCCACTCCTACCGCCACCTCATCGCCATCCACCCACACTGAGCGAGGTGAGACTAAACGTGACAACTCGGCGTTTTCGACACATTCCACTCTAACAGCAAGCAGATCTTGCGCGTCTTCGGTAGAAATCGCTGTAAACGATATCTTTGAACCCGGCGCTACCTGACCCAGCGACGGCAGATCGACCGTGACAACCGTAGCGATCTTTGCGTAACCACCTATGGTCTGCCGGTCCGCAAGAAGAACAATCGGTTTGCCATCTCCCGGAACCTGTATCGAACCGTTCACCACGGCGTCGGAAATAATGTCGTAGCGACCTGTCTTAGACTCAATTTCCGGTCCATCGAGTCGCAGTCCCTGCCGGTTCGATTGGTCGCTCACCGTGTAATCATAGGATAGAAGTGTATCGATACCGACAGCCGAGAACTCATCATCCTGAGGACCTAAAACGACGCGGACTTCAAGCTCATTCGATCCTTCAAGCACTGGCCCATCCGGAAAAATTTGACCGGAGAAAGAAGCGTCGTTAAGTCCCTCGATTTCAAGTACATCTCCCTCGGAGAGAGCACGCCCCTCGACTCCCCCGATACCCGAGGCAACATGCGTTGAATACGACCCGAGAACACGTGAAACACTCAATCCGCCGCAGATCGCCACATACGACCGGAGCCCGTTAGTAGCTATGCCCAGTTCAAGCCGAGAGTCGCTATGGGCGACGTACGAAACGTTCACTGCAATCGGCACACCATCGAGAACAGCGCTTACATCCGCACCAGTCAAAGCGAACACCGTCGAATGAGAGAACTCGATCACCATTCCTCCAAGCATGACTTCAAGGCTCCCAGCATCAAACTCGTTGCCAACAAGTCGATTGCCGATATCGAGTGCGTCAGTGTCGATCGCTCCACTGACCGACACCCCAAGCTGCTGATAACCAACTCGACCGCGATCCTGAACCAACGTCATTGGCCCCGGTTGAATCACTCGAATGCTTCTGGATTCAGAGTTAAGCATGAGCATCTACCGGAACGAACCGCACCAGAGATCCCGGAGTTATCAAAGACGGCGACTCGCTTGCGACATCAAACAATTGCCGAGCCGTTCTGCCGATCAACTGCCAACCCCCAGGACTAGCATTTGGGTAAACTCCGGTCTGGGATTCAGCGATACCAACCGATCCAGCAGGAACGCTGATTCGCGGTGTTTTCAATCTCGGCGTGGCGATTCGCTCATCGAGACCACCCAGATATGGAAAACCCGGTGCAAATCCGATCATGTACACCCGGTAGTCGACTCCAGAATGAATTTCGATCACATCTCGAATAGATAGTCCGGCGTTGTCGGCAACGGTGTCGAGGTCGGGGCCATCTTCCCCGCCGTACACAACCGGCAATTCGATGATCGTTGCCGTACCTGTGTCGACCTCAGAAGCCGCGTTTCCGGCAACTAATTCATCCAGCAGAGCAACCATCTCGCCGTACCGGCTCACCAGTGGATCGTAGTTCACCAACAACGATCGATATGCTGGAATCAGTTCAACTATGGCAGCCAGCTGTGATCTCTCTATAGCTGCGACGAGGAAGTAAATTTGCGAGTTGATCTCTGGGTCGATTTCTGAGCCCAACTCGATAAGAATCGCCGAATCTCCCACAGGGACAATTCGCGGATACACACTCAGCTGATCACCCCTGTGAGGTGATTTACCCACCGTCTACCAACGCATTCATCGCGACTATCTCGACACCCACTGATTCAAGCGATCCTCGAACCGCAGCAGCTAGTTCCACCGCTCCCGCAGTGTCTCCGTGTAAACATATCGAATCTGCCGAAAAATCAATCTCTGTTCCGTCAACGGCGATTACTTTGCCTTCGGTCGCCAACTTGAGAGATCGAGCTACAACCTCATCGGAATCATGAACAACTGCACCCGGTTGCGAACGAGGTACTAGCGTTCCTTCAGCGGTCACCGCCCTATCGGCATAGCACTCTCGAGCTACACGAACACCGTGCGACCTAGCGATCGTTTCCCACTGCGAACCTGCCAGTACCACGTGAATGAGATCGGGATCAAACGCTTTTACAGCCGTAACGATCGCTTCGGCAACCACCGCATCAGCCACGGCGGTGTTGTAGAGCGCACCGTGCGGTTTCACATGCTGCAGTTTCCTGTTAGGTGCGAACGCCGCCAGTGCACCAACCTGATATGTGACAACGTTTTGAACTTCCGAAGGCGTAAGGTCCATGTTCCTGCGGCCGAATCCTGCTAGGTCGGGATAGGCGGGATGCGCCCCAAGCCCAACGCTGTTTTCGACTGCCAGTGCCACCGTGTGAGCCATCCAATCGGGATCACCAGCGTGAAACCCGGTCGCTATATTTCCCGAGGTTATGTACCTAACGATTTCGCTGTCCAGGCCGAGTTCATATCCAGCAAAAGATTCGCCGATATCGGCGTTAAAATCGATCTTCGCAGCACCACCACTCGTCAACGCAAACTCTCCATGTCTAGTCGTAAATCATATTGATCAAAAGCCGAATCCGACGAAAATATCGACCGATGCCATTAACGTTTTTGCCAACAGTCGGAGCGTAGCACAGTAGAACAAGATTTCAGCAAACCGTGAACTCCAAGCTAGCAAGGTATGGCGTATTTTCGGATCGCCTCGAATCGCGGGCGCCGAAAATGCCGTCTCCACTGTCAAACGGTGTGGCGAGTTCTGTTGGATAGGGCATCAAAGTAGAACACTACCGATTACTTAGGTGAATAGTCTCAACATCTAGATGGTTGGTTCGCTGATAATGTGGGTGATTTGCTCACAAATAGCCAAAAGTGTTCACAAATCCCGATTACAGCCCCGATTGTCTCAACTCGAATTTTCAACGCCATTGCAGTTGCAGGCCGTTCACGTTTCGTTACGAACTCGGCAGGTAAACCCTCTTGCCGGTTTGCCAAGACTCCTGAATTGCGTCGGTAAATTCCATGTATTTCACGGAATCGGTAAAGTTCGATCGAGTGATCTTTTCGGTTCCGCGTATCGCGTTAATGAACTCTTCCTCAACCCGCCAGCCACCACGTTTCTCGGTTGGAATTTCGATTTCGGACATTCCGTCGTCACCGTCACGAGCCCCCGTCACAACGGGATCGTTTTGAAGTCCGCTCGTCTGAATGCGAAGCGTGCCTTCAGTTCCGAAAATCCAAATCTCCGTTGGTGGAGCAAAGGGACCAGAAACGGTTGAAACAGTTAGATTGACCGATCCGCCACCTGAGAGCGAGTAGATCACATCGAGCTGATCCGGAATCGTCATCTGGTACCGGTTACCGTCCCAGCCACGACGGTGTGGAACAACGATCTGTGCGTTGGCAGAAACCGAGCTTGCAGTTCCCACGAGTCGCATCAGATTCTCGTACCAGATGCCGGTTGTCATCACGTTGTTGCCCGAAACCTCGCGAATATGTCGCCAGTGTGAATCCTGATCTGAATCGGGAAATCCACCGCCATCAGTGACATGTGCGTTCACGTTGACGATATCACCAACATAGCCGTCCGTAATCAAATCAATCAGGTGCTGCTCAACCAACATCAGGTGAGGTGGCGGTACGACCTGTGTGATGAGATCGGGATTAGCGATCGACGCTGCGAGCATGTCACGTGCCTCCGCCCCATTCATCGCCATACGAGCTTCACACATCACGTGCTTGCCGTTATCGAGACCCGTCAGCGTAATCGTCGAGTGCATGTACGGCCATGTACCAATGCAAATTGCGTCGATCTCAGGATCCTCAACGAGATCGAGCCACGTTGGATACGCCTCGCCAAGTTCGTATTTGTCGACTGCGGTCTGGCTCGATTCGATAGATCGATTCGCAACACCCACTAGTTCCACGCCATGCTGAGCGCGAAGACCTGGAATGTGGCGCAACGCCGTGTTGGTACCTGCACCAATGAAACCGACGTTTATCGTTTCGTTTGCCATCTGGCGATAATCCTCTACTGTGAATGAAAATGTATGCGTAATTCGGTGTACAACTAGAGTGCAAGAAGTACCGAGGTTGAAGTTTACGTCAATGAGCCTCCGGCACAATCACTTTTTACCAACGGCGTAAAAGTACCCAACGAAAGTCCGAATAAGTAATGTCAATGAACAGCGAATATTCAGGAAACCCGGTGAGTTCTCCAACTGGAATCGAGATGACCGGGATCGGTGTTAAAATTACATGGAACGACGGGCAAACATGTACCTATCCGTATCGATATCTACGGCTCCAATGTGCGTGTGCGGCCTGTGTTGAGGAGATGACCGGAAGACCGATCCTGAATGTTTCGTCGGTGCCCGACGACATCATTGCTGCTGACCACCTGATAATCGGCAAGTACGCCATTCAGTTCCTATGGACTGACGGCCACGATTCCGGCATCTATCCTTACGAAATGCTGCTCCGACTCGCCGCCAACGATGACGCTGTGATCTGTGAGGACGAGTAGTAGATCATCTCGGAAAGCTGAGATCATCATGCTCGCACCCACGGTTGCGCTGGTAGTATTCGCCGCGACTCTGGCACGCGCCACGGTCTTGTTGATGTCAAATCGCCCTTTATGACTCAACAATGAGGCGCGAACCGGCGACGTAAATAACGAATACCAGTGACTTTTGAGAACAAAAGATGGCAAAACGAATCAACCGAGTGATCGAACTCATCGAAGCGGGTGAACCGGTCTACTACACCGGCACTGGCGATCTCACTTACGAAAACGGCATCAAGCAGGCAAGCACTTGGGCCGACTTCCTTATCACCGACTTCGAGCACCACGCATTCGATGTCGCTGGACTTACGCAGTTCATGAAGGGACTCGTCGACGGTGGACCAACCAAAGCCGGTCATCGCACACCAGCCGTTATCTCAACTCTCCCGTCGAACTGCCGAACTATGGAAGAAGTTCGAGCAAACGCCTGGCAGATCCGTCAGGTTCTTTCCGCGGGAGTCCACGGAATCCTCCACACGCATGCACGACAGGCCGATGCCGTTCGGGCTTTCATTGAAGAGTGCCGCTACCCGTTCCACAAAAACGGGCGAGAGGGTCTTGGAGAAGGTCAGCGTGGTGCTGGCGGACAGGGTCGACCCGCAGAAATCTGGGGGATCACACCGCAGGAATACACGAAGATTGCCGACCCATGGCCACTGAATCCGGATGGCGAACTGTTCCTTGGTTTGAAGCTTGAGAACCAGGAATCTGCAGCCAATTCCGATGCCATCTGCCGCGTGCCTGGTCTGGCATTCGTCGAATGGGGTCCGGGTGATATGGGAATGTCGTTCGGCAACGTCGACGCACACGACCCACCGTACCCGGCAGAGATGGACGCGGTTCGAAACAAGATCAAGAAGGCAGCCGACGAAAACGGTCTGGCGTTCCTCTGCTCTTGGAACGATCCGACTCTCGATGATGCAGGCAACCTGCAGGTGCTCATCGACATGGGAGCGAAGATCTTCTCCGGTGGCAGGGAAGAACGAGCGGTGATCGGTCGGAAAATGACTAACCGCAAAATGCCTGTTGGATAGCTGGCTACTTTTTCTACGAGGTCGGCCTGTGACGGTGACGGCTGGCTCACAGGGATGGCTGTGCTGAACGAAATCCCGACTACTGTGGACGGATCTTCGGGGTGGGGTGCCCGCTACACCTTCCGTTACCCCTTCTCTCAGCGGGAGAAGCCTGAGATGAAGGTGAGTTGTTCGGTGGATTACGACGATTGTGTCCCGACTATCATCGATTCTACTCACACCTAAATCCTCTCCCATAGGGGAGGGTTAATGAGTCAGCATAAAAAAGCGGGTAGTTCCAACGAACTACCCGCTTTTCGTTTGGTTTTGGTTTGTAAAAAAACTACTCGCGATCGAGCGTGTTCTTCACCGTGCCGACGATGTCCTCGGGTTGTGGCATAAACGCAATCTCAAGATCACGGTTGTACGGAACCGGTGCGTGCGGAGCAGTGACCCGCTTCACCGGAGCATCGAGATGATCGAATGCCTTGTCGGCGATCACTGCCGCAAACTCGGAAGCCATCGAAGCACGAGGTGTATCTTCGTCAACGATCACAACGTTATTGGTCTTCGCCACCGACTCAATAAGAATGTCCTCATCAAAGGGTGAAAGCGACATCATGTCGATCACTTCAGCATCGATTCCAATCTCAGCAAGCTGCGCGGCAGCCTTCTGACATGCAACCGATGTGTACGACATTCCAACCAACGTAACGTCGGTTCCTCGCCGCATGTAACGACCCTTACCGAGCTCGATGATGTAGTCCTCATCGGGAACAAATCCAGTGAGGTTGATTAGCTTCTTGTCATTCACGAGGAACACAGGATCGTCGTCACGAATTGCAGCAGCGAGCAGTCCCTTTACCGAGTAAGGATCGGAAGGAACCACCACCTTTAGACCAGGGATGTGCGCCAGTATCGAGTAGAAACTCTCGGAGTGTTGAGCGGCGTGACCAGTACCGGCGCCTGAACGCGCGAACAGGGTCAGCGGAACACGGGTTTGACCACCGAACATGTAACGACTCTTGGCTGCGTTTGAAAGCAGCTGATCGAACGCCACAGTCACGAAGTCGAAGTACATAAGGTCGACCACCGGTCGGAGACCGGTCAATGCCGAACCTACCGCCGCACCAACGAATCCAGCCTCGGAAATCGGTGCATCGCGAATTCGGTCAGGACCAAACTCCTGAACCAAACCCTTCGTCGCGGCGAACGGTCCGCCCCACGCATCGAGCGGTTCTTTGGTGTCTTTGTCGAACCCGCCGGAGATGTCCTCGCCCATCAGGAAAACATCTTCGTCACGGAGCATTTCAGCCCGCAAGGTGTCACGGAAAATATCTCGGAATCGTTTTTCAGAACCAGCTACACCCTCGTATCCGGGTCCAATCGATTTACTTGCTTGTGAGGTCGTCATATCTTTTATCTAGTTCTTGAATTCTGATAGTAAAGAATCAGGTTTTTAGAAGGAATACAGATTTATCGCAGGCCCGAAATTGGGTTCGAGTAGTTGACGTAAACATCGTCATACAGCGTAGAAATTTCGGGCATGGGGCTGGTTAAGGCGAAATCAACAGCGTCGAGCATCTCCTGCTCAGCTACATCACGGATGCTCTTCATCTTCTTTTCCGTCATCAACTTTTGCCTGGTGACAGTTCGCTCGAAGTGCTTGATGGCGTCTTTTTCCTTGTAAAACGCCTCTTCTTCCGGTTTTCGATACTTGCTCGCATCGTCGGCGTGGAAGTGACCGTGGTAACGGTACGTCTTCATCTCAAGGAACGTCGGACCTTCACCGGCACGTGCTCGAGCGATCGCTTCGCCAGCAGCGTCGTAAACAGCAAATACGTCCATACCGTCGACCACAACGCCGGGCATACCGTAGCCCTCTGCTCGTGAGGCAATATCTTCAGCAGAAATCGAATACCACGACGGAGTTGCTTCGGCGTACCCGTTGTTCTCGCAAGCGAAAATCACCGGAAGCTTCCAGATCGAAGCCAGGTTCATAGCTTCGTGAAGTACACCCTGCGATGACGCACCATCGCCAAAGAAGGAAACTCCGACTGATTCGTTTTCAGTTCCCTTGTACTTGGATGTTAGTGCTGCACCAACTGCCAGCGGAATCGAGGCTCCGACGATACCGTTCGCTCCAAGCATCCCTTTTGAGAAGTCCGAAATATGCATCGACCCACCCTTACCACCACACTGACCAGTCGCCTTACCGAATACTTCGGCCATCATTGCGCTGGTGTCGAGACCTTTGGAAATGCAGTGGCCGTGACCACGGTGAGTAGAACCGATCCAGTCCTTGTCGGTGAGATGTGCACAAATACCGGTGGGAGGTGCTTCCTGCCCATCCGACGTGTGTGCGACACCCATCGAGTTTCCCTTTAGGGTCTGTTCGAGCATCGTCTCCTCGAAGCGGCGGATTCGGTACATGGTACTGTACATCCACTCCAGCTTCTCTTTGGAGATATCCATCTGTTAGTGCCTCCGACGTTACCTTGGTGGCCTCAGCAGAATTCAACCTGCACAGGCGCAAATATCAAATCACAATGTCAGTCATATTTGGTCGATCAAACATCGACCGTAAAAACAACAGTGGAACTTTAGCATCGTGTAGCGTGGTACGGAGCAGGAGTTAAGTCAGAATCAGCCTCGACCAACAAATCTTCCGAGCGATTTCCTGAGTGAAACTTCTTCAGGTTTCTCATCGTGCATCACGCCATCGAGGAGGGAATCGTACGGCGAGGACTCGGCGTTAATAGCGGGAGTAACGGTGAAAAGAATCGTGTCATCTTTGCCGGTTTGTTTGCAACGCATCGCCTGCTCAATCACCTCTTTGATGGTGTACATGGCATGTGGCGAAAGAACGATACCTTCTGCACGTGTAAACATTAGACCAGCGCTGTAAGACTCGACCTGACTATGGCTCACCGCCTCAATGAACTTCTCTCGATAAAGCGACGAGACGATCGGTGCAACACCGTGATATCTCATCGCTCCTGCAAGCACACCTGGCGGAGCATATTCGCGACCAAGCGTGTACATCGGAACCTGCGGCATCAAGCCGGCAGCGTCAGCCGATTCTTCGACGTAGACACCCCGGGTCAGGCTTGGGGTTGAAGATTCTTCGACTGCGACGAATCTTGTGTTTCGTCCCTGAATTCGAGCTGGAACAAAAGGTGCGATGAGTCCACCGAAGTGTGATCCGGCGCCGATAGACCCGATCACATAATCTGGTGCTTCGTTGACAGTTGCTAGTTGCCGTTGTGCTTCGAGTCCAACGATCGTCTGGTGAATCAGCGTATTACCCATCAGAGTTGGAATCGCAAACTTCACATCGGGATTCCGAGTTGCTTCCTCGTACGCCTCAGCGAGTGCGGTCGCTATCGAGCCAGAATCGGGACCTTCTTTCTTGTGTTGAAGCTTGCCAGCCCGGGTGATTTCTGAAGGACTGGCCTGAACGTCGATACCCCATACTCGACCGTACGCATCGCCCCATGCCCGATCCGATCCTGGCTTTCGAACGCTATAAACACGGCTGTTCAGTCCAAACAACGAGGCGGCATGCCCGATAGCGCTAATCCAAACTCCACCGGCACCGCCTGTAACTATTCCGTCGGCACCAGTTTTCTTGGTGTAGAACGCCTGCGGAATCGCAGTATTCGATTCATACGAACCGCTCGGACTCCCACCTTCAACTTTGTAATAGAGTCTCGCCGGGGTGCCCAACTCTTTTTCAAGGGCGGCGGCTCGAAACATCGGCGTCGGCCGCCATTGCTGATAGGCTTCTTTTACCTCTTTAGGAATGTTGAACGTTCGGTTCTTCGCATTCAGTTCCTGCTCGATGATCAGCTTTGGGAATAAAGGTTCCAGTTCACGAGCGGTAATCGGGTAACCCGAAAGCGACATCATGGGTGGCACACGAAACGGAAGATCAGCTTCGACGTTGTACCAGCGAGACGGCATTTCGCGCGGGTTTAGCGTAATTCGATTACCGGTGACTGTTGCCATTCTCGAACACGTCCTTGGTGACTTATCTAGCGCTATATCGAGGTCGGTGGTGAAATTCGAAAAGCTCTGAATGCAAAGGGTATCGCGACCCGGTTGCTCCGAACGACGGGAAACTGGGCATTTCAGGTTTCGAAAAATTTCCCAGAATCGGCTGCATCTCGTAGCAGTCTGTCAGTTTGGTTTGAACTGAGATGAATTTCTGGGCGACAGTACAATCCTGTCAGACAAGCTTCGTTCGCGCTCGGGCGCGGCGACTGACTCTACTAATCGAGCCATCACTTAATTCATCCAGTGTGGAAATACATGAATCGTCGAGTTCTTCCAAACCCGAAACTCGGAATCCTGATCCTTGCTCTGTCCCTTGCTGCTTTAGCGATCGCCGCGTGTAGCGGCGACCAGGGCGAAATCGGCCCGCAGGGACCCGCCGGACAACAGGGGAAGACAGGCGAACAAGGATCCGCAGGTTCGACCGGGCTTACAGGATTTCCTGGACCAGCCGGACCAGAAGGTAAGACGGGTGCAAAGGGAGCCACGGGTGCAAAGGGAGCCACGGGTGCAAAGGGAGCCACGGGCGCAAAGGGCGACGCTGGCGCAAAGGGCGACGCTGGCGAACCCGAGTCGAAAGTGCTCGGGCTTGGTCTGACTACAGAAGGTTCGATTGAAGGCGACGTAACCTCGATCGATTTCGGAGGGACCGGCGAAGCTGGCACGGTGGCGCGGAGCGATCATGATCACGATTCCGAATACTACACGGCTCTTGAACTGGCTTCGGGTCTCGCCGATGTCGCAATCCACTGGTCCTCACTAACCGGAGTTCCGAGTGACCTAAGTTCAGGTGGAACAGCAGCGAGTTCGGTTGAATGGGCGGACATCGAGAATCGTCCCGCCGGACTGGACGATGGTGACGATGGTTTGACTGCGGTAGGTTGGAACGACATTCAGAACCGCCCCACTGAGCTCAACACCACACTCGGCGGCATGACCTGTGCATCGAGCGAGATCGCCATTTTCAACGGCTCTACCTGGGTTTGCGGAGATCCTGGACCGTCGGCTGGGGCCTACACCGCGTCAGGCCAATCTTGTGGCGCAGGACTGGTGGCTACCGGAATTGACGCTACAGGAGTTCTGATTTGCACGACGCTTTTACCGAACGATTCCGTATCGTTCCAGAGGGGCAAACATCTCATCACCACTCTCGCTATCGGTCCCGGGGACGCCGGTCTGTGGAATTCAGTAACCGTCGGCGATGACGGTCTCCCCGTAATCGCATACGAAGCAAACAACTCGCTATACGTTGCGCAGTGCGACGATGTGAATTGCACGTCCGCCACTCCGTCGATCGTTGAGGCAACGGGATCGGGTGATCTGCATTCATCAATAATTATCGGCACTGATGGGCTTCCGCTCGTTTCGTACCGTGACTCGAGCGATACCGCGTTCAAAATCGCCCACTGCGAAACAGTCAATTGCGCGACAAGCAGCTCAAGTACAGTTGAAGCTTCAGGTGATGTCGGTGCTTACACATCGATTGCCATCGGTACCGATGGGCTTGGCGTTGCGAGCTACTACGACGCCAGCAACGGCAACCTGAAAGTTGCACATTGCAACAACACTGCTTGCACTTCGGCAGATATTGCGACTGTTGATTCCACCGGAGATGTCGGTCAATACACTTCCATTGCTATCGGCGCAGACGGATTTCCCCTGATCAGCTATTACGATGTGACAAACACCTCATTGAAGGTGGCTCACTGCTCCAACGCCACCTGCTCGTCGAGCACAACGGAAACAATCGATGCACTTGGTGATGTCGGAAAGGCTTCTTCGATCGTAATCGGAGTCGACGGGCGCGGTTTGATTAGCTACTTCGATGCCACCAGCAACGACCTGAAGACCGCCCACTGCACGACGATAGCCTGCTCAGATTCAACCACTTCCTCAGCGGTAACCAGCGGCGGAGTTGGCGACTGGAACTCGATGATTATCGGCTCCGATGGCCGGGCGATCATCAGCTACTACGATTCGTTCAACGGCGGACTGGAAGTCGGGCATTGCAACGACATCGCTTGTAGCTCTGCTTCCTCGTTCGATATCGACACAACATCACTTGTGGGTCAGTACACCGCAATAACCCTAGGATCAGATGGATTGCCACTGGTCGTCTACCACGATGTAACGTCCAGAAACCTCAAAGCTGTCCATTGTTCGAATTCGTTCTGTTTACCGAACGTGCGAAACAGGTAGCAGGTGATTCGGCCTCATCCCGCTGGATTGCACTCCTGAAAAAGAGGAATCGCGCGGTACCTCTAAAAAATCAGGGGATATCGAGTTGATGATTTGGATGTCATTCTCGATATTGCGGCCGCATGGCAACCAGTATTCGCCTCGTCCAGACAAATAGTTGGTGACGAGGTATTCAATCAAGCCTACCCCGATCTGAACTCCAGAAAACGTACTCGAATAGCTGAGCGTGCGCTGACAATGATCCGGCTTTTGTATGGGTTGCTGAAGAGGACGGTGGCATTGTTGATTTATCACGGTAAACCTCGACCACGAATCGCTGCTAGAAGAAATCGGCAACAACGCCATCTCACTGGCATTTCGAGGTACAGGACTCGGAACCCGGATGTATGCATTCGCACTGGATCATATGAAGAAAGCCAGAATGAAGACAGCGGTAGTCGAAACCGGTGGAGATGAAACACACGAGCCCGCAAGGCGCGCCTACGAAAATACGGGATTCTCGGGTGCTGTTCCCTCGATCAAATATCATCGGAAGATATAGCGAACAGATGACGTGAGTAACGTACCGGATTTAAATTTCCCAGAAGAACCGAATGAAATACTTCGGAACATGAAATCAATTCATCGTCCTCTGATTTACCGAACCCAGTGATTAACAGCGCCTAATCCACCAGAGATATTTCGGCAATGGCCACCCGAATCAATCTCACAAATCATCGCGCCGTGGCACTCGGAACAAGCCCCTGATGATCCCGTTTTTTCATAATCACCCCGGTCGACAATTCCGAGGTCACTAGAATTGCCTCGTCGAACTGTTGACACTGAAAAATCACTCGTGATAGTTTTCACTTGCGCTAATTTTGAAGGACAGGTGCTGCGCGCTCGCGTCCGCTTAGGGTCCTTCCTGAATTTATTGAATCGGGAGCTCTGTAAATAGAGTATGGATCCGAAACCGTTAACCACGGCCGAATGGGCTGAAGTCGGTACTGCACTCAAGTTTCTGTGGCTTGCATTGGGTTTTGCACTCGTCGCCGGCCCGACTCTTCTCACAGCCCATGCGATCATCCCTTCCGTTGTCGACACCAGTACAGTCGCAGCGAAGTGGTCCAGATTCCGTGCTCCTCTTTATGTAATCGGACTCATCAGTGTTGTTGGCATTTTTGCTTCTCTGTTCATGGCGTCAGAAAACACCGATTTCCTACATCGCATTTACTCACGATGGTGGCAGTAAGCACCGCTTCCATCTTTACGCTAGTAGCTGGCCTCGGCTAGCTCAGACTGGAAAGAACGCTTGGCGTCGGAAAACGATAACTCGAACTCCAACTCGTCATCTTTGCCAAAGATGCTCGTGCCGGTACTGGCTATCGGTGGTCTGGGTGTTGTAGCGGTAATCGGTGTAGTTGCGGCGTTCGTTATTACGGGCTGGATCGGTCAACCGATTCCTGTCCTCGGATTTGAACAGACTTTCGACCAGCCAATCGATTTCCCGCACACGATCCACGCTTCGCTGAAGCAGCTTGATCACGTCCCTGCCGATGGCGGAACAATGGAAGGCCTCGGTCTCGACTGTACGTTCTGTCACCGTACTGTTACCACGCAGGCAAACGCCGGTATCCCGCCAGTGGGATTCTGTGCAACATGTCACCAAGTGATCGGTGCCGAAGGCAATCCGCAACTTACGATCTTGCGAGATGCCGCCGACATCGTTGGCGACGACGGTTCGCAACCTGTTAACTGGCAGCGTGTTCACCGCCTCCCCGATCATGTTCGATTCATTCACGAACCACACATTCGTTATCTCACTCAGAATCCGTCTCAGGTCGAAGGTACAACCGACGGCGTAACTGAAGGCCCGTCCGGCGTCTGCTCAACCTGCCATGGTAACGTCGCAGCAATGAAGCAGGTCGAACAGGTCGAATCTCTCAAAATGGGCCAGTGTGTCGACTGCCACCGTGACAACGGCGCACCGACCGACTGTGTCGCTTGCCACCACTAGCCCAAACTCCGAGAACAGGAATACCACTGACCAAATGAAGCTAAATCGACGAGAATTCCTAGCGCTTACCGGTAAAACGGCCGCCGGAGCTGTGATCTTCGCAGCCTGCGGACTACCCGAGCGCGAGCTAATTGTTCAGAGCCCGGTTGACCTACCGGAAGATCTGGTGCGTGGTGAAGACGCCTGGTACGCAACTTCAATGGGCGATTTCACAAATGGCGATGGTGTGCTTGTCCGCGTAATGCAGGGACGCGCCAAGAAGATCGAGGGCAACCCTGATCACCCGGTAAACCGCGGTAAGGCAACAGCCCGATACGATTCCGCACTACAGCTTCTCTACCACCCCGACCGAATTAGCGAGCCGATGCTCCGCTATTCCAAGGCAGGAAACCTAGTCCCCATCGACTGGGATGCCGCCGATACCCGTTTTATGGAAGCTCTTTCCAACGCCACAGGTGCACTAACGGTTGTAACCAATCCTCTTCGTGGTCACCTCGGTAGCGTTGCTAGCAAGTTCGCCGCCCAGTACGACGGCAAGCACATGGCGTTCGACCCAACCGAGCAGGGTGTACTCCACGGAGCGGTCAAGTCCGTACTCGGCCAAGACCAACTCCCGACATTTGATATCGCAAATGCCCAGACAGTTCTTTCGTTCGGTGCCGACTGGCTCGGAACATGGGGTTCTCCTGCTCAATTTGGCGTGAAGTACGGCGAGTTCCGAGGGCAGCACAATCGTGGCTACCTCATCCACGCCGAAGCTCGAATGTCTATCACCTCAGCAGCGGCCGATCTCTGGCTTTCTCCAATCCCCGGTACCGAGGGCGACCTCGCACTGGGTATCGCACGTGTCATCACGAGTGAAGGACTGGTTAGCAACGAAAACAACGCTGCGTTCAACGCAGCGTTGCCAGGCGGTCTTGGAAGCCACGGTATCGTGGATGTTGCAAACCGCACTGGTATTTCGGTTGACCGTATTGAAAATGCGGCCCGTTATTTCGCTGAGCACACACCTTCCGTCGCTTTCGGTGGCGGTTCGGCCGGTGCGCACACCAACGGCTCTTTCAACCTCGGTGCAATCTACGCCCTGAACATTCTGGTCGGCGCAGTCGATTCCAAGGGTGGAGTTATTTCCAACCCGTCATCCGCACTCGACGGTGTCCCCGCTTCGGCGACAGGTGCATCGTTTGGAGAGTGGGAAAAAGAGCTTGCCCAGTGGCGAGCAGGAAACGTTGAAACGGTAATCATTCGCGGTGCCGACATCGTTCACGGCATGCCGAACTCGGTCGCAATTCGAGAAGCACTCAAAAACGTGCCGAACGTCATTGCGTTCGGAGCAATTCACGACGACACGATGGACTTCGCAGACCTCGTACTTCCGGAACAGACGTTCCTGGAGTCGTGGGGTTCCGATATTCCGGAACCGGGTCCTGGCTATCAAGTTATAGGAACACAGCAACCGGTCGTTGGCCTAACAATTTCAAACGACGAATCCGGGCTCATCAGCGATGCCCGAGGATTCGGTGACACCCTCCTAGATATGTCCGATGGTTCCTACGGAAGAAACATGGAAGGCCTTGTACGAGGCTCGCTATCGGATCTCCACGATACCGGCAGCGGTTCGGTATCAGCTTCGTCGGCATCCCTGTTCACCGACGGTGCGCTACAGCGTGGCGGTTGGTGGGATACCAGCAAGGTTGGATCTAGCAGCCTAGGCAAGGTAAATACCTCGCAGAAAAACGCCAGCTATTCAAACACTGGTTCGCTTGGAGCCGGCAACGACTTCAATCTCATTCCGTTCCACTCGACCTCGCTCTTCGACGGTCGTCTGGCGGCATCACCATGGGCACAGCAAACACCCGATCCGATTTCATCGGCTTCGTGGTCGACTTGGGCAGAGATCAACAGCAAGCAGGCTGATGATCTGGGAATCAGAGAAGGCGACGTCCTCCTAATTCGATCGAGCTCAGGTGAGATCGAAGCTCTCGCATACCCGCACCCCGGCATTCGACCAGGGGTGATCGGCATCCCTATGGGTCAAGGTCACCACAGAAGCGGTCGATGGGCTGAAGGTCGCGGTTCGAATGTCCTTTCAATTCTGGTTGACCAAAAAGATGCCGCAACCGGAGCCCTCGCATGGGCTGCCACTCAAGTTCGAGTGCAGCGTGCAGGTCGCCGTGTCAAGGTCCCGAAGTTCGAAGGTAACGTAGAAGCCCGACCAGTCGAGCCAGGAGTACCTGTTCTGGTTGTTGGTGTTGGCGAAACTGCCCATGATGCGCAGGAAGCTAACCACCACGAATACCAGAAACAGTTTCTGGGCGAAAGCAGGGAGTCGGGCGAACATGAGTAATATGCAGATTCAGAGACGTCAGGTCTTAGAGGCAGTGTCTTAATGGCAACAGCAGAATTCGGTAGTCACAACTGGGGCATGGTTGTCGATGTCGATAAGTGCATCGGCTGCAACGCATGTGTCATTGCCTGCCAGGCAGAGAATAATATTCCTCTTAACACGCAGGATCGTGTCGAGCGCGCACGATCGATTTCCTGGATTCGTGTTGAGCGATACTGGGAAGGCGACTTCCCCGACGCAAAAGCTCGGTTCATCCCGATCATGTGTCAACACTGTGAAAACGCACCGTGTGAGCCCGTTTGCCCGGTTTATGCCACCTACCACAACTCGGAAGGCATGAACGTTCAGGTCTACAACCGCTGTGTCGGTACACGTTACTGCGCAAACGGTTGCCCTTACATTGTTCGATTCTTCAACTACTGGGAACCAGTATGGCCGAAATCACTCCGCAACCACCTCAACCCCGATGTAACAATCCGAAGTCGTGGAATCATGGAAAAGTGCAGCTTCTGCGTGCACCGAATTCGCCGTGTGTCACGCAAGGCCCGAAGTGAAGGCCATGAAGTTGCGGATGGCGCAGTTCAAACTGCATGCTCCTCGTCCTGCCCGACGAGTGCACTCATTTTCGGTAACTTCAATGACCCGAATAGTAAGGTGTCGCAGATGAAGGAAGACCAGCGTCACTACACGCTGCTCGACCAGTTCGGAACCGACCCTAACGTTATCTACCTCGCGAAGATCGATGCCGACAAGAAGGTTGGCGCAGGAGAAGCCGCATCGCATGGCTAGTGAAGCTATAGCACACGAGTCCGAGCATCACGCACCGCCGCCGCAAGTCGACGCTGATGTGATCGCCCGTGAATTGATCGCCACCACAACCGGTGCCAGCGGTCGGTTTAAGGCGTGGGCGTGGATCCTCGGTATTCTTTCGATTGCAGGTATCGTTTCGCTGATCGTGAAATTCACCGATGTCGGTGACGACAGCACCAAGTGGGGCTACGTCGCTGCGATGGTTTCGTTCTTACTTTCAGTAGCGGGTGCTGCACCGATGATCGCTATGGCTCCGGTTATGGCAAAAGCCAACTGGGTACGCCCGATCACTCGACTTGCCTCGATTTTCTCATTCGCCGGTGTCGCAACGCTGATCATGCTCATTCCGCTGGTGGCAATCTTGCCTCCATTGGTGACTGAAGGCGCTCGACGACGAACAATCTGGTACATGGCTCCTGATTACTCGCCGCATTTCTGGACGACTCTTGGGCTGGTACTTCTTCTATTCACCGGACTCATGCTGTTCTACTCGGCAGCTTTGCCCGACTTCGCGTCAATGCGTGACCACTCGACAGGCTGGCGTCAACGTCTCGGCAAGCGACTTGCTCGCGGCTGGGTTGGCACCGATGTACAGTGGCGAACGCTCCGTAAGCGTATCGGAATGTTCGGAACGTTCTACTTCCTTATTCTCGTATTCGTGAACTTCTTGATCTCGACCGACTTCGGTCAGAGCATGGTTCCCGGATGGCGTGACGCTATCTTCCCGATGTACCACACCATCTCCGGCTTCCAGGCCGGTGTTGCGGGTGTAGTTATCGCCCTCTACTTCTCACGACGTTTCATGAAGCTTGAAAAGTACGTCCACCTCGATGCCTTCTGGTCGCTGGGTCGACTTTTGTTCGCCCTGACTCTGCTCTGGGTCTACTTCTTCTACTCGTCGTTCATCGTGTTCTGGTACGGCCGTTCTGAAAACGACATTGCGACTCTGAATCACCAGATCAAAGGCCCGATGCTTCCTGTGTTCCTCGTGGGTGTGATTCTCATCTGGTTCGTTCCATGGTGGATGCTCATCTGGAACAGGGTTCGCCGTGGAACCAGTGCGATGGTTGTTGGGTCGTTCATTATTCTGATCGGACTGCTCCTCGACCGTATACGCATTTTCGTTCCCGCATGGTCGGTCCCAGGTGATCAGATCCACCAGAAGTGGCTCGAGGTCACCCCAGAGGTCTACTGGCCTAACATCTTCGACATTCTGATCATTGCAGGCGGGATTTCTCTCGTAGCGTTGATCGTGATGTTGATGACACGTGTAATCCCGGTCCTGTCGGTATGGCAGGTTCAGGAATTCAACCTACTAGCGAAACCAATCAAGTACGTTCGAGGCCACGCTACGCTGGTCGCGAAACCAGATTAATTTCAATAGCGAATCTGACGCATAACAACAGGTAACTGACTAACAGATGCAACAGCGACGAGAACTAGATCAGGTCTACATAAACCGTAAACTCCTAAACGGTCAGCTGGACACGCCCAAGTGGTGGGCTCCAACTGTCACCTTTTTGGGAGTTGTGGTCGTTATCGGCCTAGTCGTTATCTCGATAATGATCAACAAAGGCCTTGGTGTAACCGGTCTCTCACGACCCGTTTACTGGGGATTGTTCATCACGACGTTCGTTTTTTGGGTTGGTATTTCGCACGCTGGAATTATGATTTCAGCCATTCTTCGCCTTACTCAGGCCGAATGGCGAAGACCGGTTACGCGAGCGGCTGAGCTGCTTACTGTGTTCTCGCTGCTAACGGCTCTGGTTTTCCCGCTGATTCACGCAGGCCGCCCATGGCGAATTGCTTACTGGATCATGCCGTACGACATTTCGCGTGGTATCTACCCGAACATCAGGTCGCCACTGATCATGGATCCCGTCGCAATTGGCACGTACCTGACTGGCTCGACCTTGTTCCTGTACATCGCTCTGCTACCCGACCTTGGAAACCTTCGTGACCGCACAACCGGTTGGCAGAACGCCATGTACACCGTGCTAGCGCTCGGCTGGAGAGGTAACCCTCGACAGTGGAAGATGCAGACGGTTGGTGGAATCCTCCTCTCTGCATTGATGCTCCCAATTTTCGTTTCGGTTCACTCAATCGTTTCGTGGGACTTCGCAATCGCTTCGGCGGTTGAAGGTTGGCACTCAACTATCTTTGCGCCTTACTTCGTTATCGGTGCTGTGCACTCTGGTGTATCGGCTGTAGTGACGATGATGGCTCTGATGCGATGGCTGTGGAAGTGGGACGACTTCATTCGCCCCGAACACTTCGATGCACTCGCACGACTTCTCATTGTTGTAGCAACAGGTTGGCTCGCATTCACATTTCTGGAGCTCACGTTCGCCCTTTATGGTCAGGACGCTCCAGAAATTGCACTGCGGGAGATGCAGATGTTCCAATGGCCCTGGAATATGTTGTTCATCATTTTCTTCCTGACTGCTTATTTGATTCCTGTGCCACTTTGGCTGTTCAAGCGGGTTCGAAACAACATCGCAATGATGTTCTGGACATCGATCCTCGTGAACGTTGGTATGTGGCTAGAACGATTCCTGATCATCGTGCCTGGGCTGGCTCGCAGGACACCGTTCGTTTACACGTGGGAGGCGTATCGCCCAAGCGGAGTTGAGTGGATGATTTTCATCTGGGCATTCGCATGGGTTACGTTCCTGATGTTGTTGTTCTCAAGGTTCTTCCCGCTCGTTCCGCTGTTCGAAGCGAAGGAGAGCCAGGTATTTACTGATGATGTAATGATTGGTCGGGCAAAGGTTCCGGCGATCGTTAGGGAAGCTGACTAGAGGACGTTCTGATGAGCACGCAAAGTATTCTTGGCCTGTTTCACCAAGCCGAACCCGCCGCTGATGCGATGGACGGGCTGAAGGAAGCTGGATTTAAACTCGGCACATTCGATGTGCTAACCGGTACGCCGTATCCGGAAGGTGCATTCGGGGAACATGTTCCGCAGCACCGCCTGTTCCGCTTCCCCGCATTCGGAGCAATTATCGGTTTCACACTGTCGGTTTTCCTGACAGCCGTAACTCAGCTCGCATACCCCATGGTCACCGGTGGTAAGCCGATCCTCTCTGTCTTCGCCATGCTGATCATCATGTACGAAATGACAATGCTCTCGGGTGTGATCGCAACCGTTGTCGGAATCGTGTTCGAGTCTCGACTCCCCAACATGAAGCCGGGCATCTACGACACTCGAATTACCGAAGGCTGGATTGGCGTAGTAGTTACATTCGACGACGATTCGAAAGTCGCCGATGCTGAAAGCGTGCTCAACAAAGCAGGCGCCGTGGAGATCAAGCACGCGTAATGATTGCTTTCCCAGCAAATATCAAGTCAATTCTTACACCCCGTCTCGTCATGGTCGTCGGACTGCTCATGCTCAGCACTCTGGCAACGTCGGCATGTGCCGTTCAGGAATCGAACACCTACCCGGTAGAGACCTTTTCTGAAATGCACTACGCTCAGTCGCACAGGATGCAAGAGCCACCGCGTCTCGCCCCACCGGCAGACTCAGTCGTTTTCGTTTCTACGGGCGATGCCAGTCAGGTGCTGAACGTACCCGACAGGCGTGAACGTACTTACAACCCTGAAGTCGCTGGCGACCTTTACCGAATCAACTGTTCGGTCTGCCATGGTGTAACTGGGCTCGGAGACGGCAAAGCTACTCGGCACATCACTTCAGGTTCAAGCTTCTACGCAACCACTCAAGGCACTACTTACGCGACGCCGCCAAATCTGGTTGAGTCAGCAGCTACCCGCATGACGGAACGCGACGCGATTGTCGGGTTCGTCACTAACGGTGCGATCGTTATGCCCTCATTTGGAAAACTTCTGCCAGAAGAAGACATCAGGGACATTGTGAACTACATCTTCGACGACACATCTGGTCTCAGCCATTAGCCGCCAGTTCTAGTTGTAGACAGTAGATACCGATAGATAAAGGTGCGGCACGTAGCTACATCGCTCTTTAGCCTCCTATTCCATTCAGGGGGGATCCCTGCACGGGGAAAGTAAAGCTATGGCATCTCGGATTCCGTTCGCACTGATCGGTCCCCGCGCGCTTCCAGCCGGGGCAACTGTCGTCTTTTTCGTTGTGTTGATCACCGTGTTGCTACTCAGTAGCGTCAGTTGTGTTCGAGAAGAAGACCTGAGCCTCGAGCAACGCGCCCACCAGCTCGCCGGTGAGTTGATGTGCCCGGTATGCGACGGCCAAACCATCGACGGTTCCAGCGCCCAAATATCACAAGATATGCGAGCGAAAGTTCGGGAACGGCTTGATGCCGGTGACACCAATGCCGAGATCAAAGATTACTTTGTCGTTCGGTACGGATCCGAGATCCTGGCAGCACCGGAGCGAAGCGGATTCAATCTGCTTGCTTGGATCGTGCCAGTGGTGATCGTAATTGGTGGTTTCGGAATCGCGCTGATAACCATCAAGAACATGCGCAAGTCAGCAACGCAAATGCCGCCAACCAGTGCTGAGCTAGCATCAGCCTCTGAATCAGAAGATGACTTAACTGATTACCTAGCGCAGGTGGATCGAGATCTGGGTATCGCTCCCAAAACGAAAACACAAAGCAAACCAAACGCATCCGACGAGGCTAAATCCTGATGGCAGAACTCGGATTCATGGCACTGCTACTCGGCTTTGCGCTCAGCGCCTACTCAGCCGTCGGTGCAATCGTCGGTGAAAGAAAGGGTAAAGCGGAGCTCGTCGTCAGTGCTCGTCGGGCGCTGTATATGACAACGCTGACAGTCACTGTTGCATCGGTAGCACTGATCTACGCATTCGTGCAGAACGATTTATCGATCGCATACGTCGCTAATCACTCAAACACTCTCATGGATCGAGCGTTCGTGTGGGTCGCGTTCTACGCCGGAAATGAAGGCTCCCTCCTCTACATCTTACTAACACTATCAATCATCTCTGCCCTCGCAATATGGTTCGCACCGAAACGACTCGCTCGAAGCATGCCGTGGACCATCGCTATCCTCGCGATCAATCAACTGTTCTATTTCGGCGTTTTGACGTTCGTTGCCAGCCCATTCGAATTGCTCGACACCGTTCCAGTCGACGGCCGAGGAATCAACCCGTTGCTCACACACCCTGGTATGTTCAGCCACCCGCCTCTGCTGATGGGTGGGCTGATCGCCATCACTATCCCGTTTGCGTTCGTCTCTGGGGCACTGATCGCCGGGAGTTACGGCGACGACTGGATCGACGTCGCCCGGGTCTCAGCCATTCTTGGCTGGGGTGTTCTGGGCGCAGGCATGTTGCTCGGTGCCTGGTGGGCATACACGATCCTCGGATGGGGCGGTTACTGGGCGTGGGATCCAATCGAAAACGTAGCTCTGATGCCGTGGCTTGTCATGACAGCGTTCATCCATTCGATCATGGTACAGAAACGTCGTGGTATGTTCCGGATGTGGAACGTGGCGTTGTTAAACACCGGGTTCGTTCTGGCGCAACTCGGAATGTTCATCAACCGTGGCGGCCCGGTAGTGAGCGTCCATTCTTTTGCAGCTTCTGCACTTGGCGTAATTTTCCTGACATTCATGCTCGCAAGCCTAGTATTCGCGTTCGCTCTGTTCCTGTGGCGAATGCCGCAGTTGAAGTCGGACCGCGCGATGGAGTCATTCATGTCGCGAGAAGCCTCCTTCTTGGTGAATAATTTTTTGTTCCTCGCAGTAATGGCAGTCACGCTGTGGGGTGTTCTGTTCCCACTATTTTCTGATCTGGCAAGAGACGTATCAGTCAGTGTTTCCGCTCCATACTTCGACCGTGTCAACGGACCTGTGCTGCTCGGTATTGTCGTCATGATGGGCATCGGGCCGCTGCTACCGTGGCGAAAGGCGTCCGCACGATCGCTCAAACAATGGTTCATCTGGCCAACCGTCATCGGAGTGATAACGATCACCGTATTGGTCGCACTGGGTGTTCAGCGTCCGGTAGCCATTTTCGCGTTCGGTGTCGTTGCATTCGTTGCGACCTCAATTCTGGAAGAATGGTGGCGAGGGACCGCCGCACGATACCACGCGGGCGATAACTGGGCGATTGCTTGGTGGCGACTCGTTAACGGCAACCGCCCGCGACACGGCGGCTACATCGTGCACATATCGATCCTGATGCTCGGTCTTGGGATCATCGGTACCAACTTCTACCAGCAACGAACCGACGGTGCTTTGGCACTTGGAGAAAGTCTGGTGATCGACAACTATCGCATCGAGTACGTAGCTAACGGAGATTCGAGCCGTCCTGACCGGATCGCGAAATGGGCCGAGATGACGGTCTACAGCATCGATCCTGATGACTATTCACAGGAGATCCAGCTTTCCAATGCACAGGGTTCTTCCGGCTTTACGCTGAGAGACAGCCAAACACGACCAAACGATGAGCTCATCGATCGCATCGAAACATGGCACGGTTTTTATCTCGATTTCAATATGGCTTCAGTTCGTTCCGGCATCAGATCCACTCCTGTCGAGGATCTCTACGTCATCCCACGTGACTTCCTTTCCGATGGCAGAATCTCGCTCGCTGTGAGTATTAACCCGCTCGCGTGGTGGTTGTGGGCATCGGGGCCGTTTTTCATTATTGGCACTATGGTGGCTGTGTGGCCTCAAGTCGCGGTTGAACGAAAACCGGCTCGCAAAGAACGTCTGGGCAGTTCGGAAGGAGAAAGCTGATGCCAATTGTCCTAGGTACATTGCTGGCGATTATCTCGATAGCGGTCATTGCATATCCGTTTCTGGGGTCGCAACGATACCGCCTAGTGTCAGAAAGCTTCGTAACCCGCGAAAAACTTCGAGCCGAGCGACTGCGAATTTATCGCAAAATAAGTGACATAGAAGCCGACTATGAGTTGGGCGACCTTACTGAAGCCGATTATCAACAGCAGCGAGACCAACTGAGGATATCGGCAGCAGAGATACTTAAGCAGGAATCGGATTCGATAACAATCGATTCCAGACGTGATGAAGATCTAGAAAAAGAAATATCCCGACTACGCGAACAAACCACTCATTCACCCAGGGGTAGAGACAATCTGTGATGAACCACCTACCCCCAATTCCCATAAAATTCCATTCGAACCTGCCAGCATCCCGCCTACTAGCAATCGCAATCGTTGGTGCCCTCGCTCTGGCATTTCTTTTCCAATCGTCCGAACTTCCCGTCGCAAGTGCCCAGAATCCACCTGACAGAATTCTGGGTAAAGTAAGCAATGGAACCGAAGGCGGAGTTCTGCCTGTCGATCTTCGGGTAATCCTGATGTCGATCGATCTTGCAAACAACCAGATCATCGAGCAGGAAACTACCAGTGTCGACGAAGATGGAATCTTCCGATTTTCCAACCTAGTATCAAGATCGGGTCTGGATTACCGGGTTATCGTGAACGGTGGAAGCTACACACCTTCTGTCGAGATGGCAGCAGTCGAAAACTGGCAGAACGTCCGTATCAACATTTACGACGAAACGACGTCATTAGACGAAGTCAGTGTCAGTTCGTACGTGATGATGATTCCGACCATCGATGCCCGGAGCCGACAGCTCGGTGTCCTGACAGTTATCGACGTTAATAACACCGGCGATGAAATCTGGGTTCCGGACATTACCAATCCGGAATTGTCAGGGCTCGATCTGCTTAGATTTAATCTTCCAGTTGGATTTACCGACCTCTCGATAGAGTCCGAGCTACCCACCGGGAACATCCTCGAAATCGACTCTGGGTTTGCTTTGACCAATCCAGTCCCACCCGGCGAATTTGCAATTCTGATTAGTTACATCCTTCCGTATGAAGGTGATAACTTCGATTTCAACCTGAAGCTTCCATATGGCGCCGATCAAGTTCGGATGTTACTACCAGACGAAGGTGGTTCGGTGAGTGCTGATGGCTTCAGCACGGCTAAATCCATTGTTGTTGCCGAAAGGGTGTTCAATCAATACGAAGGCGATGATTACGCTGCTGAAACCGACTTGGTAGTAGGTTTCTCGGGCTTGCCACAACCGACGCTGGGACAGACTGTCTCTGATTTCTTCGACGGTCGTACGTACGTAATCGTGATCATTTGGATAGTGGGAGTGGCACTATTGGCGATTTTTGGTTACGCGATGTACTCATCCCGCAAACCCTCCAACCGAAGCGACCAAGACGATTATGAGATGGTAGCCCGCTCCGAGGTTGTCGCAGAAATCGCAGAAATCGATCAGAAATATGAAGATGGCAGTCTTGGCGAAGATGAGTACAACCAGAAAAGGGAAGAGTTAAAGAACTTCGTACTCGAATTCGATGAAGCTACAACATCTCTCGAACAGCAGTCCGAAGAATCTGATGAAAAGCTCGAAGATTCGTCCGACGACGAAGACAACACATCGGAAGATACGGACAAGTAGCTGTGGGCCAAAGGCGATCAGTTCTAATAGGGGTCGGAATTCCGATCCTGCTCGTGCTGTCGCTTCTCGCTTGGGGCGTGATCCAGAACGATGGTGAAGCCGGAAGACCGGGAATTATCGACAACTTCGGTGAAGTCAGTCTCTCGGTTGAGCCATTCGCCGATTTCGATCTAACGACGCTCGATGGCGACGTAATTTCGATCGCTGATTTCCGTGGCAAGGTCGTCGTGGTCGACTTCTGGTCGTCGTGGTGTGCGCCCTGTCGGGCAGAGGGTCCTGTTCTCGCTGAAACCTACGACAAATGGCGTGAGCGTGGAGTGGAGTTCATCGGTGTTGCAATCTGGGATACCGAAACACCGGTTGAAGAGTTCATTGAAAGAAACGGCATCAACTACGTCAATGGCATCGACCCAAAAGGGCAGATATTTATCGATTTTGGAGTCAGCGGAATCCCAGAGAAATTCTTCGTGACACCCGAAGGAGAAATCGTCAAAAAGGTGGTCGGCCCTAACACGAGTACCACTCTCGACAACATCCTCACAGACATGACCGACGCTGCGCTAGGTATCAGTTCAGCAAACTAAGGTTCCTGTTCCCTCTCCCTCGCAGTACTACTCACCGCGTTCCAGACGTTACCAGACAGACCATTTCCTGAGTTAGTTCCGTATTGGTGACCGTTGAACCTGCGCCAGACGTTACCAGAGGTTTTCTAATAGTCCGTTGGGTCAACTTAGGGTCAACAGCCTCAATCTAAGGAGTCGGCATCCTTATTCCCCGCAGAATGTGATTAGCCGACATTGTTGTTCTCGTTTACTCAGCTGATGTAGCTGTGGAAGCCCACGGGACGCCCTCCAGGATTACCGCTTTGTCCTGCTAGGAAACGACCTGTTCCGTCCCTGTTCTGAAGTGGGTTGTTGCGGGTGGTAATTAATTCATCCAGCTCAGGTCAATCCCGTCGGTATTAGCACCCTTTTCGATCAGCAGGCTGGCAACGCCGGTTACCACTACCACCTGACCCTTAAAGTTCAATTTAATCCACGCTATATGAACTGCCGTCTACGGTTGATTCGGGTCGGGATTATACTTGGTTAACGTCGATTTCAATGCCCCCACGCCGTGCGAAATATGCAGGGTTATTGTGCGAATGGATATCTATCTTGACCGTTTCGAGAAAACGCGCGATTGAGCATGGCTACAAACTGATCGAGAAACCTCGTTCCCATCTCAGGGTTGAGCTCAATCAGGACAAAAGTGGAGTAAGCGTTACCCACAAAGGGCGGGTAATCACTCGCGTGTACTTGAATCGAAGCGGAATGAACGCTGCAGTAGCGATATCGGAGGCGATGGGAATAAGACTCCCTGTGCTTGGTCAGAGCAATAGTGGTTTGGTCTCGACAGGCCTGTTGTATCGAGTACTTGCGATTTCACAACTCGACTTTCGAAACTCTGCATCCTACGAACTTGCCAGCGAATTGGTCGACGAGGCTATTTCCATGCAACGAGGTGGCAGTTCGACCTCTGGTGAATAGCCGATTGATTTCACATTTCTTTGCCCCTCCAGCAGGGCAAATCTACAATGCGCATTTTACGGCGAAGTCCTACTGCTACTAAGCGGTCGGATGGACGGAGGATATTTATTGGAAGCACCCCTGATATCGACCGCCGTGGTTGGCCATGAATTCGGCCCCTACGATGTAACTATTCCCGCCGCCCGAGCAGCCGCCTACGCAGAAGCAGTCGGCGGAGCAGAATCTCCCGACTATGGCGATTCGCTGGCGCCGATTATGGTCGTAGCTGCTGCTCTAACCGAGTTAATCGCAGATATGGGTTTATTCTCCGGAGGACTTCAGACTATTCATACTGGACAGGAAGTTGGTTGGGTACGGCGGGTCAAGATCGGTGAGAAGGTCGACGCGACCGCAAGGCTGGCTGCGAACTCCGTAAGGCGAGGAAATCATTTCGCAACCGTAGCTGTTTCGTACATCGACTCCGAAGGAATCGAGATCGGCACCTCCACCACGACAATCGTCGTGACCGGACAGGCATCGTCGTGAGTTCAAACACCACTCAGCGAGCGGCCGGCGACAACCTTTCCGGCTTCGAACGCCAGATCACTCAGGCTCGAGTCGATGCCTACGCTGAAGCATCGGGTGATCACAACCCCATCCATTTGGACGAGACATACGCCGCGTCGACCCAGTTCGGCACCCGTATTGCACACGGCATGCTCAGCCTTGCAATCGTCACCGAGATGCTCGCAACTGAATTTCCAGACACATGGCACTCCGGTGGAAAACTCAAAGTTCGCTTCAGCTCACCGGTCTTCCCGGGCGAAACGGTGACCACTTACGGTGAGATCACATCTATCGACGAATCTAATAACGGGCTGATCGCAACTTGTGTCATTGGATGCAAAAAGCCCGATGGTACGGACGCTGCTGCCGGACGAGCGACAGTACCTTTGGAATAAGATGGACAATTGCGTCCCCGGCTTTAACCGTGGATCAGCAACACGGAACAGATAATGACGGGGATTCCCGAAGGCATAATTCCAATAGCTCTCGATGCCATGGGCGGCGATCACGGCCCATCGGTTACCGTGCCTGCTGCGCTGAAAGCAATCGGTGAAGGTGGAGTAGCGATCGCCCTCGTCGGTGATGCCGAGGCGATTCAGGCCGAACTCGATAAATACGACACACCAACCAAACAACTGGTTCAGGTCGTTCCTACCGAGGGCATTGTCGAAGAAGGCGAAAGCCCCGCGCGTGCATTCCGTTCTAAACCCAAGGCTTCGATATTTGTTGCCGCAGGCACCGTAAAAATGGGTAAGGCGGCCGGATTCGTCAGCATGGGCTCAACCGGTGCCTCAATCGCAGCGGCAACCGTTGTCTACGGAACCCTCGATGGAATCGATCGTGGAGCCCTCGGCGGACCAGTCATCGGTTACGCGCCAAACACAGTAATTATTGATCTAGGAACCAACGTCGACACCCGACCCGGACTACTCGTAGATTTCGCAGCACTCGGCAACATCATGTCGAAGCTGATCTACAAGAACGACAACCCACGGATTGCATTGCTCAGTATCGGATCGGAAGAAGGCAAAGGCAACGCACTCGTCAAAGAAACAACCGATCTGCTGAACTCAACCGATCTCAACTTCATCGGCAATATCGAACCTAATGACCTACCAAAAGGCAAAGCCGAGGTCGTTCTTTGTGACGGATTCGTTGGTAACGTTGTTCTCAAACTTACCGAGGGGCTCGGTGATGCCATCGTCGGCCATGTGAATAGCGTTTTGGGAGAAACCAAAGAAAGTAAGAAACTTTCAAAGGAAATATTCGAACGCATGAACATTCTTGAAGCCTTCGGCGGAGGTCCACTACTCGGAGTGAATGGCCTTGCCATCGTGGGTCACGGAGCTTCGGGGGTTAGTGCGGTTGCAAACGCAGTTGGCACAGCTAAATTCGTTGCAAGCACCGGATTGATCGAAGCCCAACAGGCCGAGCTCGACAGAATAAGGGCTGAAGTAAGCGATTAGCAGTTTGAGACAAACTGTTCAGGACAACGCAATACGTAACGTGAGGGTCAAATATTGAGCGGTAATACGCCAAGAAGTGCGCTAGTAACTGGTGGATCTCGCGGAATCGGACGAGCGACCGCTCTTCGACTGGCCGCGAACGGACACCGCGTGGCCGTCAACTACAATACTCATCCTGAAGAAGCCGAAGCAGTTGTCGAAGAAATTCGCGCCGCCGGTGGAATTGCTATTGCAGTCGGCGGCAACGTCGCCGAAAAAGAGAGTGCCGCTACGATGATCGACCGGGCCGTAGAGGCACACGGACCGATCGAGATCCTCATCAACAACGCCGGAGTAATTAACGACTCGCTATTGATGCGAATGAAGGACGAACAGTTCGAGTACACAATGAAGGTGAACATGTATGGCACCTACTACTGCACTCACAAAGTGATTCCCGGAATGGTCAAAGGCCGCTGGGGTCGAATCGTAAACGTGTCGTCGGTAGTCGGTATGCGAGGAAACATCGGGCAATCGAACTACTCTGCCTCAAAGGCAGCGGTATTTGGCTTTACACAGTCCATTGCAAAAGAAGTTGCCACACGTGGCATTACCGCCAATGTCGTGGCTCCCGGATACATCACAACTGCCACTTCCGCCGATATCTCGAACAAACAACGCGAAACCGTTCTCACATGGATTCCACAGGGTCGATTTGGCGAGCCCGACGAGGTAGCACCAACTATCGTGTTTCTGACTACCGACGAAGCCCAGTACATCACTGGCGACATAATCCGCGTCGACGGCGGAATGGCCATTTAATGCCGAGTGCACAGCCTTGAGCGATTCCAACACATCAAGTAACGACCTGACTGGCAAAATTGCGCTCGTCACTGGTGGATCGCGTGGTATTGGCAAAGCGATTGCCCTCGAGTTGGGTCAGCGCGGTGCCACTGTCATCATCAATTATCTCAAGAACCACGCGGCAGCCAATGCAACCGTTGAGGAGCTAGAGGCAGCCGGAGTCACTGCGATGCGAATCAAGGCACATATCGGCGACGAAGCCGCAGTCGAATCGCTGGTCGGAAAGATCGAAGAGCAATTCGGACGACTAGATATTCTCGTCAACAACGCCGCTTCGGGCGTTATGCGACCTGCTGCGGAACTCTCAGCGAAACACTGGGACTGGACGATGGATATCAACGCCCGAGGTCCGTGGATGCTTTCGGTAGCAGCCTCTCGTCTCATGTCGGAGGGCAGCCGCATCATCAATCTTTCGAGCCCGGGTTCTACCCGGGTGCTTCCCGCCTATTTCGCAGTCGGCGTTTCGAAGGCGGCGATTGAGGCGGTAACTCGCTATCTGGCGGTCGAACTCGGACCGAAGGGAATCGCTGTGAACACAGTGTCGGCAGGATTTGTGATGACCGACGCCATCGACGCGTTCCCCGATGAATTTGGCGTCAAAGAAATCGCTTCCCGTGAGACTCCAGCGGGAAAAGTCATCACATCGGAGGACGTCTCTAAAGTCGTGGCGATGCTCTGTGGCACCGACGCCGAGATGATCCGTGGTCAAGTCATCAAGGTCGACGGTGGAGAAACACTCCGACACCAGTAGATCGCAAGCCGCACTGCGTGAGGCGACGGATAATTTCCCGAACGACCCTCGTCACGACCGCTATGACAGCGAAGTGGAGAGATCTACGCCGTTCGAATTTGGATAGATACTGCTCAGTTACGTTCGGTCGCGATAACCTCAATTGAACTGCCGAGGTCCCTACGCTTCGCTATCGCTAAGGTCGGGACGAGGAGAATCGACGACTTACGCGAGGATAATCCGGAAACCCGGTTACCGAACAACCGCTTCGATTCCATCCGCTTCGAGATCGGCGCTCGACTCCGCAAACGCTTTTCGCACCAAAGCAAGGCTCAGGTATTTACCGTCGTCGCTTGCTAATCGTGATGCACTGGTGACCACGCCGGCTGGTTTCGAGGCGACAGTTAGTCCTGTCTTCTCAACGAGCGGTGAGTTTGAAACCAACACCCTGAGTTCCCGCTGAACCTTGTCATACGCATCGAGTCGAACGATAACTTCCTGACCGACGTAGCAGCCCTTGTCCCAGTCGATCAGATCAAGGAGGCCAGCCTCGATTGGATTCGCATGCTCGCCGTATTCCCTATCGGAACCGGGAATAGCGTTGTCGATACGGAAATACTCGAATGTTTCGGAATCGATTGGAGTGACGCCGCCTTTTTCCAACATCTTAATCGCCGAATCCAACGCGTAGCTCTCGCCAATCACATCGAACCACCCGACACCTCGTGAGGTGTCGGACGCGAGGGTGACGCTACCAGTCCCGAATTTAATAATTGCAGCAGTATCGTCAGGCACGGCAATTCCAAATACCGACTCGATAACGGTTCGCGCTCTCGAGCCTACGAGTGATATTCGATCGTACGATCCAGATAGATCAGTCAGTTCAGCGTCTTCGATAATCGTGAAGTAGTCGATAGCGGAGACCATCCGCTCCGAATCGTCCGAGTCAGATATCAACATCAAGCAATTCTCTTCGACATGAGCCACCACGAACACATCGATAACCCGGCCTCGATCTGAGGTCAGCGCGGTTCGACGAGATTTGCCTTCGGTGATCGTCAGAAGTTCTTTAGTGGTAAGTCGGTGAAGCAGGTCGAGAGCGTCGGGACCCGAATGCTCGACGATCGTCGAGTTACTCCAGCGAACCAACCCACAATCACTCACAAGCGCGCCGAGTTGCGATTGATCTACCTTCTGAAGTGTCCGAGATTGCAAAAATACTTACCTACGTCCGTCACGGTCTGAATAGAAACGTGATGAACCACCTAGCCTCACGCCTAGACCGAAAACGAGGTGCCGCAGCCGCAGGTTTTAGTGGCCATCGGATTGGCGAATTCGAACCCTTTGCCGTTTAGTCCGTCAGAAAAATCGAGAACTGTCCCCGCAAGGAATACAAACGCCTTTTTGGGCACGTAAACCTCAACACCGTGGTGAACGACGACTTTGTCATCCTCTTCAGCGCCTTCGACAATGTCCAGGACGTAGGTCAAACCCGAACAACCGCCGCCCTTCACTGCGACTTTCAGGCCGAATTTCTCCATGCCTTTGTCGGCGGCGAACTGCTTAACCTTGCTCGCCGCTTTTTCAGTGATCTCAATGGTATTTATCGGTACTGTGCGCCCCGGAGCCATCGTCATCGATTTTCACCTGCCGCAGTCGTTCTCTGGTCTACCTACATTATGCACACCATTCTCGCGCGTTGCCGACTTTTGCGCAAAACTGTCGCGTAAAGTCCTTATGAGGATTGGATTACGGGTGATTTGATGAATTTCGAACTACAATTGATGTTTCGTGAAAAACCGATCTACGGAAAATTCACAGCGAGTCGCCCAGAATGACCAATAATTCCGGAAAACCTCACATCGTCGTTCTCAATACCCGTGCCGCGAATGTGCATAGTGTTGAGAAGGCGCTGCGTAAAGTTGGTGCCGATCCCGTTGTAACCAGCGATCCTGCTGAGTTGGCTACAGCCGATGCTGCCGTCCTACCGGGCGTTGGTTCCAGCGACGCTGTAATGAATGCTCTTAACACGCTTGAAATGTCGGAGCCGGTTAAAGAGTTCGCCGCTTCGGGCAAACCGCTGCTTTGTGTCTGTGTTGGCCTACAGGTGTTGTTCGATTCTTCGGAAGAGGGCGAACTACCCGGGCTTGGACTCGTCGAAGGCAATGTCCAACTCATCCCAACCGGTATGACCGATGAGCTGGGTTCAGCAATGAAAGTACCCCACATGGGCTGGAACGCAGTGCGGTTTACCAATGATGATGCGAATCGAAACCTGCTGTTCAAGGGAATTCCGCAGGGCTCGCACTTCTACTTCGTCCACTCGTACCGATGCGTTCCCAATGAGCAAGTTGAAGTAGCCGCAACCACCGACTACGGTGTCGAAATCTGCGCAGCCATTGCCCGCGGCAATGTCGCTGGAACCCAGTTTCACCCGGAAAAAAGTGGTGACGTTGGGTTACAGATTTACAAGAATTTTCTTGATCTGGCATCGACCACAGCAAAGTGATAAAGGAACGAACGAATAACCCTGATGGAAATCCTGCCAGCAATAGACCTGAGAAACGGACACTGCGTTCGTCTGACCCAAGGCGACTATGATCGAGAGACAGTGTTCGATGATGACCCTGTCGGTGTCGCAAAACGATGGCTGGATCAGGGTGCACGGCGTTTGCACGTTGTCGACCTCGATGGTGCAAGAGATGGCGTTCGAGGCAATGCCGACGCCGTAGCAGCGATTGTCCAAGCAGTCGATATCCCGATACAACTCGGAGGCGGTGTGCGTGATGCTGCTGAAGCTCATCGCTTGATCGACATCGGGGTAGATCGCGTCATTATCGGCACTGCAGCTATCGAAGCTCCCGACGAAGTTCGGGCAGTTGTCGATGACATCGGTACCGAACACGTCATTGTCGGCATCGATGCAAAAGACGGAATGGTTCAAACTCGCGGCTGGCACGAAACATCTAAAGTAACTGCAATCGATCTCGCTAGCCAGATGGTTGAAATCGGCGTCAGACGATTTATCTATACGGATACCAGTCGAGATGGCACTTTGACACACCCAAACTTCGATGCGGTAGCCGAATTGAGCGACAACCTGCGATATCCTATTATCGTGGCTGGTGGAATCGCATCCATTGACGACCTCGTCGGACTGGCGAAGATGGGTGTGGAAAGCGCAATATCAGGCATGGCCATTTACTCTGGCGCACTGGATTTAAAGTGCGCCATCGAAACGATTGACGAAATGACTACCGCCGGTAAATAGCCGAAGGCCAAAAACACAACGTACCGAACGGAACAGAGACGAATGCCAACGAAATCTTCAGTAGACAAAGTAGAAACTCTACTGCACCCGACGCTTGAGGAAACATACGACCCTCAATCGATGATCGCGTTGGTGCCGATTCACAACGATCACAAAGTTGCCGATGTCGGTTCAGGGCCAGGCTGGCTGTCCATCCCGCTCGCCAAGTACGTCTACGCAGGAACTTGCTATGCGATTGACGTGCAGAAAGAAATGCTGGAGCACGTTAAGTCACAGGGGGAATCCGCAAAGCTCGGCAATATCGAAACAGTCGTGTCGAAAGAAAATTCGATTCCACTTGATGACGAATCACTCGACGGAATCGCACTTTCTGACGTACTCAACGAAGCGAGCCGCCCAAAAACTCTGATAAAAGAAGCCGCCCGTCTTCTGAAGAAGTCTGGTTGGATTTCTATTGTCGAATGGCTTCCTATTGAAGGCAAGGCAGAAGTTGGCCCGGCCGCTTCGAAGCGAGTCGTGCAGCAGGAAATGCGGGAAGCGGTTGAGGCTCTCGGCTTTACTACTCTCACGTCACGCCAACTGACCCCCCATCGGTACATCATCGTCGCTCGCAAGTAGACCGGAGAATCCACGATGTTGACGCGACGCGTCATTCCATGCCTGGACGTAGATGACGGTCGCGTGGTCAAGGGTGTCAGCTTTGTCGACATCCGCGACGCAGGCGATCCGGCTGAACTCGCCGCGTTCTACAACGCAGAAGGTGCCGACGAGCTCGTATTCCTCGATATCACCGCTTCGTCAGACGCACGAGACACGATGATGGATGTCGTCGAAAAGGTGTCGTCGGAAGTGTTCATACCGCTGACGGTTGGTGGCGGGATTCGCTCGGTCGACGACATGCGCAAAATGCTCGAGGCCGGGGCCGACAAGGTTTCGGTGAACTCTGCTGCGGTTGCAAGTCCGAAGCTCATCGAAGACTGCGCCAAAGAGTTCGGCTCGCAGTGCGTGGTGCTCGCTATGGATGTTAAAAGAGTTGACGACCCGGTCATCACTCAACTCGAAAGTTTCGACACCGTCCCTGCCGCAGCAATGTGGCAGATCTACACTCACGGCGGCCGACGCCCGACACCGCTCGACGCTATCAAATGGGCGCGCCACGCCACCGAGCTGGGTGCAGGCGAACTTCTTGTTACCAGCATGGACGCCGACGGTCAGAAGACCGGATACGACAACGAATTGCTGTCCATGATATCCGATTCCGTAACGGTCCCGGTCATCGCAAGCGGTGGAGCCGGGGAGCCTGAACACTTTTACGATGCTCTAACAGAGGGCAAATCCGATGCCGTTCTTGCAGCATCGCTTTTCCACTTCGGCGAACTACGAGTTTCCGAAGTCAAGTCGTACCTTGCCGAACGTGGCATTCCGGTGCGGGAGGTCTAGCCGTTGGCTGTCACACTGAGATCGGGACAACCCGTGTTGCCCGAGGCGATTGCATTCGACTGCTACGACACGTTGTTTTTGAACTCACATGATGATTGGAAGCTGAGTTTCGCTGAAATCATTGCGGCACAAGACATACCGCTCGAAACCGAAGAATTCTGGACGTATTGGCGAAAGTACGAAGTCAACTTTCGCAAGGTTCGAACCGACCTCGGTCGCCCGTATAACAGCCCACCATTCAAGTCATATCGGCAGGCGTGGACCGAGTGCTTTCAGCAAGTATTCGACGATATCAACTTCGATGGGGACGCCAATCTGGCTGGTGACCGGGCGTCGCTGCACATGACTGATCGACCGGTATTCCCAGAAACGGTTGAGGCATTGAACTTGCTCAAAGGCCGAGTAAAACTCGGAGTATTTTCTAATGCCGATGACGACGGCCTTTTGCCCTTACTGGCAAGTGAAGGTCTCGAATTCGACTTCGTGGCCAGTTCTCAATCGGCCCAGGTGTACAAACCCGCTCTTGCTGCATTCGAACATCTCTACACAGGACTCGAAACCGATCCGAGCAAGATTTGGTATGTTGGCGATAAGCTGTTCGACGACGTACTCGGCGGATATCGCTCGGGCGCGACCACAGTTTGGATCAACCGAAACAATGAAGAAGTTGATCGAGAGCCAGAGCCTGATATCGAAATCACCGATTTGCGCGAACTCTCGGGGATACTCGAACATATCGATGGGTAACAAGTTACGTTTTCTATAGTCGCTGGTTCGGGTTCGGCTATTCTTGCAAGATTTCCCGATCCAATAGGGCTCGCTTCCTCTTTAGGAGAAAATTCGAAATGATTCAGTTCGATGACCGCGGATTGCTGGCTGCAATCGTTCAAGACGCCGACACCGGTCGAGTCTTGATGCACGCGTACATGGACAAAGAAGCGCTGAAACGAACCCTCGAAGGCCCAGACGCTTGGCTCTACTCTCGCAGCCGACAAGAATTGTGGCACAAAGGCGAGACATCGGGCAATTTTCTGAAGGTTGTCGAGGTTCAGCAGGATTGCGACGGCGATGCGATTGTCGTAAAGGTGAATCCGGTAGGCCCGGCATGTCACACCGGTGCTGAGTCGTGCTTCGACTCGAGCGTGCTCGATTCCGCACTATTCGATACTGATGGCGCAACAGAAATACTCGGCCCCGGCGTTCTGCAAGACCTCCTTGATGTAATCAACCAGCGGGTAACTGACAAGCCCGAGGGTTCATACACGGTCGAACTCGTAGAAAGCGGACCCGGCAGAATTGCCCAGAAAGTGGTCGAAGAAGCAGGTGAGACAGCGATAGCTTCGGTGAGTCAGACCCACCAAGATGTCGCTGACGAAATGGGCGATCTGTTGTACCACTGCATGGTGCTGCTGGCTTCACTCGAAATGCCGGCCGATCAGGTTTGGGAAGTCCTGGCAAAACGCCGCGGCTAACCACCCGGTGGCGGATCGTCCTCGAACACTGCCGTTGGGTTCCCAATCGGTTCGTATGGCTCTGAAGAAAGCTCTGAGACATCATCGCTCGGTTTCGCTCGCTCTTCATCCATTGCAATCGCATACTCGATCGCCGTAATCGCAACTTCCATCATTCCCTCATCAGGCTGACGTGTTGTCAGGTTCTGAAGCAGGATGTTCGGGAAGTTGAACAGACGTATCCAGATGGTGCTCTGGCGGGTACCCGCGTAACGGATGAACTCGTAGCTGATACCCGCAATAATCGGCACCAGGATGATTCGTGACACCACCAAGAACCAGAATGGATCACGCGGGAAGAACATGAACATAATGATCGACACGAGAACGACGGTCATCAGGAACGAGGTTCCACAACGTGGGTGAGCTGGAGGGAATCGTCTTATCGATTCCACGGTGAGCGGTTCTTTCGCTTCGTGGGCGTGAACAACCATATGCTCCGCACCGTGGTAGCCAAATACTCGTTTGATGTCGTTCATCTTGCCGATCAACCAGACATAGGCAATGAATAATCCAAGGCGGATTCCGCCTTCGACCATGTTGGCAAGAAAATTATTGGCGCCGGCGTTCTCAACTACTCGAGATACAAACACCGGTATCAAAAAGAAAATTACGATTCCCAGAACCAAGGAAACAGAAAGCAACGTTGCCATCGCCATCGGAGAAAGTTGCTCATCGGCTTCTGGATTTTCGTCTAGCGCCGCTTCGTTGGCCGAAATCGTCAACGCCTTCATGCCCACTAACAGAGTTTCGAGAAGAACTAGCACACCCCGCAACATGGCGATGTTGCGAAGCGAGGAATTGGCCCAACTTTCGAGCGGGATGGAACGGCGGATAATGATGCCATCGGGTCGTCGCACGGCGAGTGCTGCACGACTCTGGCCTCGAATCATCACACCCTCAATAACCGCCTGACCGCCATAAAGAACTGGACGGGTTGGTGTCGACGGATTTTGTGGAGACTGTGGTGAGGGCAATGTTGGATACGAAAAAGGGGTGCCAGTTGGCACCCCTTTTGTTTAGCTCTTGGCGGAGCCGCCCAGGTTGTATCGACGCATCATGCGCTCGACACGACCCTCCGTGTCGACGATTCGTTGCTCGCCGGTCCAGAACGGGTGGCACTTGCTGCAGATTTCAGTACGCAGACTTTCCTGTGTCGATCCCACTTCCCACTCGTTACCGCAGGCACAGGTTACTTTTGCGGATTTGTGGTACGTCGGGTGAATATTGGCTTTCATATCAATTTCTTCTTCTTATCTAATTTGGCCTGACTACGAAGCCACAGGGTCGACATTGACTCGCTTGGTATCTTTACGAGCGTAGTCGAACCGAACTTGACCATCGATAAGTGCGTAGATCGTGTGGTCCCGACCGATACCGACATTGTCACCGGTGTGGAACTTGGTTCCACGCTGTCGAACGATGATCGCTCCAGCCGTTACCGTTTCACCAGCGAATGCCTTGACGCCCAAACGCTTGCCGGCGCTATCGCGACCATTGCGAGATGTCCCGCCACCTTTTTTATGTGCCATTTAGATGTTCCAGTCTTCTGCAAAGATGCAGCAGTAAACTACTTCGTCGAGATCGACTTAATTATCACCGACGTAAAATTCTGTCGGTGACCGCGCTTCACGCGCTGTCGTGTCTTGTTCTTGTAGCGGAGTGAAATGACCTTGTCGGCCTTTCCATGCTCAGCTATCTCACCAACAACCGTTGCACTTATTACATCTGGTGCGCCGACTGAAAGTTTGCCGTCTACTGACATCATTAGTACGCGATCGAATGTGAAGTCGGATCCGACCTCGCCGTCGAGGGTTTCGACAGACACTGTGTCGCCTTCGCGAACTCGGTACTGCTTCCCACCCGTGTTGATAATTGCGTAATCTGTTTTCATAGCTGTGTCATCCGTTCGTTGCCTAACCTACCCATTCTAAGTACGAGTGTTCGGAACGGTCAATTTCATTTTTGGTGGATTTTCACCTACATTTGCATTGATATAGCCTTCTAGAACGTAAGAACCAAAATCTAAGAGCATCCGACGGGAGACTCGCACTGGCCTAAGACAATTCTATGCTCGATGGCACGATTGCCAGTATCGATGCCGCAGTTCACAGCCTCGGTCCCGAAGACGATATGCGACAGGTGCTTGTCGACCCTTGCGAGAGATTCAAGTTGGATTGCCGGTTCGAATGGACGATGGAAACGTTCGTGTATTCCGGGGATATCGCTATCAGCACAACGCAGCTCAAGGTCGCTATAAAGGTGGCATTCGGTATCACCCGAAGGCCGATCTCGATCACACTCGCGCATTTGGGATGTTGATGACATCAAAGACGGCGTGTGCCGATCAAAACGGGGGATCGCTGCGCAAGGTTGCATTCGATGTCGCAATCAGCAGGGTTTCCGAAACAATAAAAAATCCGCAGTTACAGGGTTAGTTCAAGTTACTCAAACACAAACTCAGGAATAAGTATTCCCAGATCAACCGCGAACCTAACCTCAACATCTAGCGACGCCGATAACAGCAACGGATCGGATGTGATCTTGCCATCACTCGACTCCAGAGCACGTGTCAGTTCAGGAAATTGCAGTGATGTTGCTCGGTAATCGTCATAAATACTTCCAGCTTGAACGTCACACCATGGAGCGAGTTCAAGCTGGTTGTCGTCTGACGAGCCGATTTTTCGTTCGCCCGCCTGAAATCGAGTAATTACTGATTCGAATTCTGAAATCATGGTGTCGACTGAAAATCGTGCCGTGATCTGCTCACGCCCGCGATGCAGAACGTTGCTCGACAAGGTCGCTGCAGTCAACACTGCTTCGGCCGCGTTTTCGATATCTCCGCACGGCACCAGAGTAATGCCATCGACATCACTGAATTGCCTAAGAGCCCCCACTCTTACGCACACCGCAGGCGTACCTGTCGCAACCGACTCAACTGGAACGAGACCGAACGATTCGATGAAAGAACCAAGGCACAGTGTCACGTCACCGGCTGCGTAGTATTCAGGCATCTGGGCAGGGCTCAACCAGTCGTGAAACTCGACGATGTCTCCACCACCAAGTTCCTCTGCCAACGCTTTAACCTCGTCGTCTGTTCCAGCAGCATCGTCGAAATTCGCCTCAACTGGACACGCCGGCATCAGGAGTCTGACATTACGAGCCGGTTCGAGTTTTTGGATCTGGATGGCGGTCAATATCGCCTCCCGCACACCTTTTGTCGGCTCAGGTCGGTGCGGTGACAACAGAATGAGATCGGTTTCTTCTCGGGCAGCTACCCCATTTGGAAGAACGGGAACCGATGCCATAGACTCAGGCTCCGGCACCTTTACCCCGTTTGAGATCGAAACCACCGGCTCTATGGAAGTTCGACCAGAAAGGGCGACTGTCGTCTCAACACAGCGCTTCAGGTAGTCGCTAGGAACGACGGTTGTGTCGGCTGGAAGGCTGAGTGTTGAAACAAGCGCTTCCTCGTATACGTAGTCGTGAATCGAACGGACTATCTGTGCACCTTCAATAGCGTGGCGTAGGTATACCGAGTCAGCGTGCAAATACACTCGGTCCGCCCAATCAGCGGTTCGTCGCAAAACACCCGCAGTGCGAGCAAGCGATATTGGCGAGACTTGATGGGTCGCAGGGAACACTCCCCGGAGCTTCAGGTCAGGACGAACCGGTACACCATCGATATTGAAATCGCCCGAGTGCTGTTCTGTTTCTGTGCACCAGATCTGAACATCATGCCCGCGTTTCTTGAGCCCGACACTCAGGTCAGCGAGGATCTTTTGAGATCCACCGATTACGTGTTCCGGGAATACCGGTGCGACAGAAATCGCAGCAATTCGCAAGTTACTTCCTACTCAGAATGTTCTCTGGTTCTGATCGGTAAAGGCTGTCGGCCGACAGTCATGATCGATGGCGAAAGTATATCCGGACAGCTTCGCGAACTACCGGCGTTGCATTCATTTAACCGGATCAGGATCAACGTAGCCCGAAAGCTCGAAATAGGCGTTGCCCGCAATTAGTAATTTATTCTGGCGGCCGCGATACAAGCCTTACCTTCCCAGTAGGTCGAAGCAGCGGGTAGACCTCCCTGCACTTCCTGATCATTGACTACAAGAGTGAGAATCAAATCCATTCCCACGATTCGACAATCAACGCCCATCCCGACGGATATATCGCCCCAGTTTCTGGACTGGTCTATTCACCGACCATTGCCAATTCAATACCGTCAGTTTCTTCCGTGAGCCTTTGCATCTCACCATATGGCGGCATGTACGTCCCGTAAGTCTCAGCAATCTTGCCGTCGATACCTCGCGCCTCGGTGATCATCAGCGATCCACCATCGTCGAGCCACTGCCACCCAGCGGGTTTACCCAAAACAAAGAAATCACTCCATTGATGATCGAACCAGGTTGAGCCGCTCACAACGTCACATCCACAAACACCACGATAGCCAGACCAAGCCCGATCGCCTTCACAACGACAACATCGGCAAGCACGAAACTTGCTGCAACGATGATGAAAATCGATGCGGCACCCGTGATTATCAACCCGTCCGCTGTAGCCTTTCAGCAACACTCGCAACGTTGTCCCGGTGCGTTCGTATGCCTCAGCAACCGAGACAGAAGGAAACGACTCGTTCGAAAAACCGCCCAGATAGCGAGAACCAGATATTTGCGTCTTACGGTAAAAGAGCCGATTGCCTTGAGCATGTGCTAATCCTGAGCTGTTCGTTCAATGATTACCGCTATTCGCAAGGTATTGCGCGAAAGATGCGAGCGCAGTCCCGTACAAATGCCTTCGATCTGAAACTCTCCGCTTAGCTAAACCGGGCTACTCTGACGATCAAAGCAGCCCGGTTGAACGATCTTATGGCGGTATTTGCGGCTAGTCCTCAGATTCCTCTGGAGATCCTTCGCCTGCATCTTCGATAGATGCGACAAGTTCGGATTCACCATCACCAACGTCTTCGATCTCGGCATTACCATTGCCATTTCCGCTCACAAGAGCGGATAGGTCGATTTCAGCTCCGGCTTCACGTCGTTCTGCGATAACTCGAATCGCCGAGATCTTGTCACCAGATTCCGGCACCTGAATCTTCACACCCTGTGCAATTCGTCCAGTGGATCGAATTTCACCAAGGTTCGTGCGAATAACCTGTGCCTTCTCGCTGACAAGTACGAGCTTGCCGGTCGAATCGGTTCTGATCTCCTCGCTCACAACTGCGGAGTCAGCAACCTTGCCCGTCTTCGTCGTTACCTTGAGCGTAATCAGTCCCTTGCCGCCACGACGCTGCTGCGTGTAGTGACGCAGAAGGGAAAGCTTTCCGTAACCCTTCTGACTGACGATGAGCAGGTAACCCTCGTCATCGACAACGTTCATCGAAACGATCGCGTCTTTGTTCTGGACGGTCATACCCTTCATTCCACCCGCGGCACGTTGGCGTGCCCGGACTTCTGAAGACTTGAAGCGGATGGACATGCCTTCCTTCGAAACAAGAATCACGTCTTCGTCCTCATCGGCAAGCACGGCACCAATCAGACCGTCATCGCCCTTCAAATTGAAGCAGCGAAGACCACTGCGGTTCATATTCCGCAGCAACGGCAGATGCATTCGTTTCACCTGACCTTTTTTGGTTGCCATCACCAGATATGTATCTTCGAGATAGCTTGCTACCGCGACAACCGCCTGAACTTCCTCTCGTGGTTCCATATTGAACCCGAGATTCTGAATCGGAGTTCCACGTGTGTTTCTTGATTGATCGGCAGGTAGTTCGAAGACTCGCGACGCAAAGACTCGGCCCTGATCGGTAAAGAACAGCAGGTAATCGTGCGTATCGGCAATCTGCAAGTGCGGCGTAACGTCATCTTCTTTGGTCATACGTTGGCCACGGACGCCCTTACCGCCACGGTGCTGTTTCTTGTACGTGTCGAGTTTAACCCGTTTCACATAGCCGTTACGGCTGAGGGTGATTACGACGTCCTCGTGCGGTTCTGTATCTTCGCGGCGCCAGTCGCCAAGTTCCTCGGGGTGAACTTCGGTTCGACGCTCATCACCGTACTTGCGCTTGAGTTCGTGAGTTTCCTTGCGCACTACCGCCAGAACTTTGACGCTGTTGCCGAGAAGTTCTTCAAGCTGTGCGACGAGAGTCAAGAGTTCGTTGTACTCGTTCTCGATTTTCTCTCGTTCAAGAGCCGCCAAACGGCGTAACTGCATATCGAGAATGGCTTGCGCCTGAATCTCGGAGAGGTCGAACTCTGTCATCAGGTTCGAACGGGCTTCATCGACATCGGCCGATGCTCGAATCAACTCGATAACTCGATCGAGATTGTCGATAGCAACTCGAAGACCTTCGAGGACGTGTAGTCGCGCTTTTGCCTTCTTGAGATCGAATTCAGCCCGCCTTCGCACAACTTCGACTCTGAAATCGATGTAGTGGCGGAGCGACTGCTTGAGAGTAAGAACACGTGGAGTACCGTCGACCAGCGCAATCATGTTCACTGAGAACGAATTGCGAAGGTTTGTCTGCTTGTACAGGTTGTTCAACACAACCGCCACGTGAGCACCTCGGCGAAGTTCGAGAACGATTCTCATTCCCTTACGGTCGGATTCATCTCGTACTTCGCTAATGCCTTCGATCTTTCGTGCTTTGATCAGATCAGCAATCTTGGCAACGAGGTTGGCTTTGTTCACCTGGAACGGAATCTCGTTGAACACGAGACGCTTACGTTCCTGTCGAGGAATATCTTCGACAACGTGATCGGCCTGAACCATCACACGGCCCCGACCCGTCACATAGGCATTACGAATCCCCTCTTGCCCCCAGATGTGTGCACCGGTTGGGAAGTCCGGACCGGTTACAAACTGCATCAAATCATCGACCGAGGCGTCAGGGTGCCCAATCAAGTGGACAATTGCGTCGCATACTTCGGTCGTATTATGAGGTGGAATGTTGGTCGCCATTCCCACGGCGATACCTGAAGCACCATTCACCAACAGTGCTGGCAATCGAGCTGGGAGTACCGTCGGCTCATTGAGCGACTGGTCGAAGTTCTCCCCCCAATCAACGGTGTCTCGACCGATGTCGCCGAGCATCATCTCGGTGATCGACGAGAGACGACATTCCGTGTACCGCATTGCCGCAGCGGGATCGCCGTCAACAGAGCCGTAGTTACCCTGGCCGTCCACAAGCGGGTAGCGGAGCGAGAACGGCTGTGCCATACGCACCTGGGCGTCGTAAACCGATTGGTCGCCGTGCGGGTGGTACTTACCTAGCACTTCACCAACAAGACGAGCACTCTTCTTGTACGACGATGTTGGGCGCATGCCCTGATCGTGCATGGCATAAAGGATGCGCCGTTGCACCGGCTTGAGGCCATCACGAACGTCCGGAAGTGCCCTAGATACGATGACACTCATCGCGTAGTCCAGATAGGACGCCTTCATTTCGTCTTCGATGCCAATCGGTCTGATGCTGCCGAAGTCGCTATTGACCATAAAACTCTCCGACTAAAGATTGGTGTGAGCCCGTATAGGCTTGGTGAGACGCCAAATTGGAGCGCAACACGGAATTTAATGATTCAACATTAGGCTTTCCCACACGCACGCGCAACACACGCGCCCGCGTGCGCGAGGTTTACCGAAAAGCGGCGTTATTGCTCGCTACGCTCAACGAGAGCGAGTAGCAGGCTATCGAACCCTTTCGGGGTACGGTCGGGCATGTGAGCAGGCCACTGGACACCGATCAACCATTCACGACCCGGTTTTTCTATCGCCTCAACGACCTGATCTGCGGCATATACCGATGAGAGCAGACCGTCTGCCACCTGAGCAGGCAACAGTCCATGTGTATGAGCAGAAGGAACCGTTACCCACCCTGATCCGGCGATGGTGTAGCCAGTTTTGCCACCGGGTGCCATAAAGAGCGGGTGTTTGACCGGTTCGCCTGCCGGATCGCCGTGTCCTTCAATTTCAATCGGTGGTTGACCACCCAGAGCTACGTTCAGGGCGTGCATGCCCCAGCCAATGCCAAGAACCGGAAATCCACCCTCAATTGCCTGCACGAGGGCAACAGGAATCTTCTCAGATGATTCGAATGCACCCTCACCCGCAATGAGCAGTCCACCGATCGATTGCGGAAGGTTATCGGCCAGTGAACACAGAATGGCTTCGCCAGCACCGTGCTGGATCGCGTCAGCAAACGGCTGTTCGTTTTCACCTGCAGGCACAAGCAGAGCAACGCGCGGCTGATTAGTCATTGGACGTCATCGATCAATCTGGCTGAATGAACCGATCAAGCTCGAAAAAAAACACGCTAAAAAGGTATGCCCCAGAGCCCCATCCATTCGGTGAGAGATTTCTCGATGGTGAGGCCGTGTTTCCGGAGATCCTGTCCCAGTCGAGCCTCGGTCTGACGGTCTCGCTCACCCTCACTCTCGCCTGTTGGGACAAACGGGTAGAACGCTTTTCGATCGTATCGGTAGATCCAGTAAGTTCGTAAACCTGATCGATACGTGTTGTCTTCAACGGTCCCGGTAAAATACAGCTCGAACACGGCAGCGAGGAGATTGTCAGATCCTTCGTTCATACCGATTGCATTGCCGACCGTATATACGCTCGACACAAGATCACCAAAATTTCCGTCCTCGAGAACGATCCAGCGCATTCCGCGGTCGTCGTCTTCGATCTCGAACGCCGTTTTGGTAGCGCCATCCCCAATGTACAACACCGAATTTAGCTCGGATTTGATTTCCTTCATGAAAGGAATCTCTTCGTCGTTCCGGTAAATCACCCCGGCACGCCGCGAAGGTGTGATTCCACCGAGAGACTGGAGCTTTGCTTCGGTATTGATAACAGTCGACATTGCCGACCAATCGTTCTTCGGAGTCTTGCTACCACTAAACCAACCCATACCTATCGCAACCCGTAGCGCATACGCTGTTCAAGTTCACGAAGACGCCTGATTCGCTCTTCAAGTGGCGGGTGAGTCGAGAACAGATTCATCGAGCCTTCACCCTTCAATGCCGCTGGGATGACGAGGAAAGCGTTCGCGGTCTGGAGCTTTCGAAGGTCTTTGTCAGGAATCGTATTTACTGTGCCGCTGATCTTCTCGAGTGCATCAGCTAGCGCACCAGGATCACCCGATATTTCAGCGCCCGTATGGTCGGCACCGTACTCACGATAACGAGTCAGTGCCAGAACAAGTAGCTGTCCAATGAAATACACGATGATCGTGACGAGATAAACCATCATCACGCCGCCACCGTTATTGTTCCGGCGGCCGCCCATGCCACCGAAAAGCATGTTCCAGAAAAGCATAGTCATCAGGAAGCTGGTGAGTGTGACGAGAAAGTTGGCTATTGCCAGAACTCGCATATCTCGATTCGCAACGTGCGCAAGTTCGTGGCCAATTACGGCCTGCAATTCCCGTTCAGTAAGTCGCTTCTGGATTCCCGTCGTAACGGCAACTAGAGCGTTCTTCGGGTTCCGGCCTGTAGCGAATGCATTGGGGATGGCGGTATCGATAATCGCAACCTTTGGTATCGGAATTTCATAGCGGTCGGCAAGAGTTTTGACCATCCGATGAAGTTCCGGATTCTGTTCTGACGAAACTTGTTTTGCACCTGTCGACATCAGGATGAGCCTGTCCGACATGAAGTACTGAACCGCAACCATGATGCCGACAATCGGAGCAATGAAGATCATCGCTGTACCGGCGGCATAAAGAAAAAGGGCGAATATCGCGTAAAGGAATCCGAGCATGAACATCGTGAAGTACATGCGCGTTACCAAACCGCGATCTTTATGGAATTTTCGAGTTGTTGTCGAAGACAAAATCATTACCTCAAAGCGCAGCAAATCGTTCCTGCGCATTCACACACGAACTTGCACGTAGAATCTTACCGCAGTGTCGGGTGATGGTGAGATAATTTCTTGAGATTCTCGTGCTCTCAGCTGCTCGATACGACCGGCTAAACAAATAGTTATTACCGGTACTACGGAGTTGGAGTCGCAACAGATTGACCGAATCGCCGCCGCAAGATCAGCAACGAACGATTTCTGATTCAGTGCTAGAACAGGTCGAACAATCGGTAATACGCGCCGCTCAGGAAGCCGGGGCGTTCGTTGCAAGCCGGTTTGGCAAAATCCTTGAGATCTCGAACAAAGGAGATAAACCCGGGAAGGACCTCGTCACCGATGTCGACATAGCAAGCCAGCAGCTAATCGCAGGCATCATGGCGGAAACCTGTCCCGACCACATGCTGCTCGGTGAGGAAGATCCGCCAGAAGAAGAACCCGCAGCTGCAGATTGGCTGTGGGTGGTCGATCCGATCGATGGAACGACCAATTTCGTGAATTCATCGCTTATTTTCGCCGTTTCGGTAGCGGCACTGTATCGAGGCGTCCCGGTCGCAGCAGCAATGTGGATCCCGTGGTCGAACGACGATGGCTATCTCTTAATGCACGCCCGCCGAGGGCACGGTACGTGGATAAGCGATTCGAAGATGAATGTTCGTCCTGCCAGCGATACGGGTGCTCCCGTCGCCGGAGCACATTCGGCGGTCCCCAGATGGTTCCGTCGAGTCTTCGCAATCGAAAAGCCTCTGGAAGGAAATCTTGGTGAAATCCGCGACGGCGGCAGTTCATGTTACGAACAGTTCATGGTGGCACGAGGAACGATGCAGTACTCCATCACGGGTTTCGCATACTCATGGGACTTTGCCGCTGGTAGTCTCCTCACAAAAGAGGCAGGCGGCAAGGTTCTCAGATTAGGCAACAAGGGTCGTTTCGAAGAATTCCACGGTTGGGGGCGAAATTACGCGAACGACTCTGCGACTTATCACCGTATCCGAAAATGGAGGGGACTCGTCCTAAGTGGCGCCCCAGAAACGGTCGATTTCATTGCAGCGAATGTGAAACCTGAGGCGCACTCCCTGATCTACAAGATCAAATCTTGGTTCAGCTAGGAGCAATCGTCCGCAGTAATCGTGGCCCAAACGCTGTCATGTTTTGGCTAAACACCAAGCAAGTTACGAACTACACTCAGCCAGCCGGACTTTCACAGAACCAGAAAACACTTCCGGCAAGTACTTTTACGACGAGCGTGGGGCGGAGCTGCTCGACGATATCTGCGATCTGAATGAATACTACGTAACTCGGACTGAAAGCTCGCTGATGCGGGAGTGTGTTGCCGAAATCGCTGGAGGGATCGGTCCTGACGCCCTTTTGGTTGAATATGGCAGCGGTAGTTCGCTCAAGACTTGTCTACTGTTTCGAAATCTAATTCGCCCCGCAGGCTACGTTCCAATCAATATTTCTGGCGACTACCTGTCGCAGGTTGATCATTCTCTTCAAACAGAGTTCCTCGATATCGAAGTGATGCCAGTAATAGCCGACTTCGATAAGAATCGCGACGTACTTCATGCCGGGTACAACGATTCGAAGGGTGTAACGGCACAGTTCAATCTGAACGTACTCAAGCGGATCAATGACGAACTAGACGGTGGCTTCGATCTCGGTAAATTCTGTTAAGAGGCGATCTTCAACGACGATCTCTGCTGTATAGAAATGCACTTGATATCGACTGAACGACAACCGGTGAACGTCTGCAAATACTCGTTCGAATTCGAAGAAAACGAATCGGTTCTCACCGAGTACTCTCACAAATACACAATCGAGGCTTTCGAGCAAATGGCGAACGAAGTCGACCTAAACGTCTGGACCGACCCCAATAACATGTTTGCGTAATGTATCTGGAGGGAGGTTAGCGTCTTAACGCGGCTCTCAACGCCGGAATCAGATCGCCTTTGCGTCCGGCGACAACTCGCTTCAGGCCAAGCCATTCGGCCATTAGGCGTAACTCATCGGCGAGATTCGCTGCGACGTATTCGTGATCATGTCCGGTCTGGGCAAACGCGCCTTTCACACGAAGTACGCTCTTCTGGCGGTCAGCTTTCAGATCGAGCCGAGCGACCAGATCCTCACCCAGAACAAACGGATAAACGTAATACCCGTATTGCCGTTTTTTCTCGGGGACGTAAATTTCGATTCGATAGAAGAAATCGAAGATTCGTTCGATGCGATCTCGATTCCAGACCAGCGGATCAAACGGTGTCAGTAGAGCCCGTGCTGACGTAGGCTCGGTCGACTCAATCGTAGGCGGAGCGAACGTCGGCTCATCCCAGCCCTCGACACTCACCAACTGAACATCTTCGCTCTCCACCAACTCATCGAGGCGCGCCTCAGCCTGTCCGTTCCTCAGGTGGTAGTAGTCAGCAATATCTTCGACTGTACCGATACCGTGAGCCTGTACAGCCAACCGCATCATCTCCCGGTGCGCCTCCTCCGTGGTAGGAGTTGAGTCGTTCAAATGCTCCTCGGCAACTACTCGCTCAGTGAGATCGTAATACCGAGCGAAGTTCTTACGGTTACCAACCGATAGTTTTCCGGTCGAGAAATGCCACTCCATGGCGATCTTGCCCGACGTGTAGCTCCACCAGGAACCGCTCCGTTTTCCTGCACCGTCGACGTCTGAAGCCGTCAGTTCACCACGAACACGTACCTGTTCCAATACTTCTTCCAGATAACCTGGTCGCTCCTCCATCAGTCGAGCAGTACGGTTCCGGGGAACATGCGCTGCCATCCTCTGTCGGAACAGTCGATGATCTTCAACCGGTACGAAACAGGCAGCATGTGCCCACGTTTCGAATACGGCTTTCTCCTCGTATGCCAGCCGATCGAGAAGATCCTGATCGTAGACACCTAATCGAGAAAACAACGGCATGTAGTGCGATCGCACGCAAACATTAACCGAGTCGATCTGAAGTAGCCCCATAGCTCGAATCGACCTATGCACATCATCGATTTCGATCTGTTTTGTAGGTCGTTGGCCCGAAAGCCCCTGTGCGCGTATGGCGATTCGCTTTGCTTCTTTTTTTGAGAGTGACAGGGTCATGTTGTTATCAGGTATCTCGGCTATTCAGACCATTGGCCAGGGAACATTGCGATCAGGATCGAGCACAGGATAACTTCGAACCTCAACCATCTTTCTGGCGCGTGTCACTAATTCGTCCACTTCCGAGATATCCAGCAATGAAAGCAACTCGCGCCGCAACACAGATTCCGACTCAACAACAACAACCAAGGCCTCCACGTCTAAAAGCAACTCGGTGGGATATTCGGTACCGTTGAATTCGAACATCACGGTTCTTCGATGAGCCAACTGATTGAACGTAAGCCCGTGGTCGATCGCCCACAGGTGTCCATCGTCTGAAACGATGCACGATCCGCCCTTGCGATCGGCGTTGTGAACAAGCGCATCGAACATCGCCATATCTCGAAAGTCGTCAAGCCGGTCTTCTCGTAAAGAGAAAAAATTATCTGGCTCGTCCTCGTCAGACTTTGCCGCTGTATCGATGAACAACTGCACACTACCTTCACCGTGCGGGCCTGATCGAATCACGGTTGGCGGGATGCGTGGCCACCCGAGTTCTTGCGACACTAGGTACGCCGCACGTTCCCGGTAGTGCAGAGTCCCACCTGGAAAATCCCGCAGCGGCCGTTCGCCAGATTTGGGCTTATATATGCCATAAATCGAAGCCGATTCATCGATTTCCGATCCTGATTCGGATTCTTCGTCCCCTGAATCAGCTTCGTCGTACTTCTCGGGATCGGTCAAGCGAACAACAAAAACGTAGTTCGAACCGTCTGGATGCAGGCAAATCCCGGTTATCGGCCATTCCGAAAGTCGCTGGAGTAAAACGTTTCCAGCAGCCGTTTCAGCGCCCTGCTCTTCAGACGATTCGGTACTCACGAATGCTCAGCGTCCATCGGGTTTTCAGTTGGGTTGTAACCGTTTACCTTCGCACAGAAGTGGTTCTCACCGGGATTCAGTGGTGCTTCGCAAAGTGGGCACGCCTTACGACCCGCTGCGACGACAGTCAGCGATCGTTTGGAAATTTCTTCCGCCTGATCACGCTGGAAGCTGAATGTTATTTCAGCTAATGGTTCGGGACCGGTTTCCTCCTGCGGGATATCACTGGCAACAAGTGTGAACACATCGGATGCGGGATCGTGCCGAAGCGACATTTCACCCGTCTTGAATTCGACGTGGATCGGCATAGGTGAATCGAATGGAGGCACATCGAACGGCGCAGGATCAGGAGCTGATTCTCGGGTTACGAGGAACTGCCGAAGCGACACGCCTACCTGAAACAATTGCTCTTTTTCCATCCAGACAACAGTTTCACCACGTTCGCTGCGTGCCATGATATTGAACATGCGCTGGCCCGGTTCACCGATCGATTCACAGTGGATGTAATCGACCAATCCCAGATCGTTGCGCTCGAACTCGCTCAAATATTGCTCCAAGCATCTTCAGTAGCTGGTAGCCGTGACTTATAACGGCCATAACCGGCACATTTTAGGCATGATCGACTGATCCTGCTAATAGGGTTTGTAGTTGCGTAACCAATCTTTGCAAGTTCAACGATTATTTGTTTCGAGGCTGTAGGTGATAGCATTGGCGAGTAAGGCGTTGCAGAATTTCGGTTCTGCGCTACGGAGACGAGTAGTTCGGAACTACGCGGTTGAGCGAGCCCGGTACGGTGAGAGCGGGCACCTGAAATCCGACCGAAAATCACTCCTGAGTCGTTGTCTGAAAGCTTGATGTGTTTCTTCAGCAAGTAGGTGCAATCGGGCTCGTGACCCGTTATCAGTCACGGAGGCATAACAACTATGCCCTACTGAGTGTTCCGACCAGCTTCCGGCGAATCGGAAAACGAGGGTGGTACCGCGAGTCTTTCGACCCGTCCCTTACCGGGATGGGTTTTTTTGTGGCTAAAATCGTTCGGGATTACAGGCACTACCGATTTCAGAAAAAATGAATAGCCAAGCGCATACACTAGGAGTTCGAGCGCGCCATGACAAAAAAAGTTGAGCTGTACGACACGACCCTTCGTGACGGAACCCAGCAGGAAGGTATTTCACTTTCTGTAGAGGACAAGCTCGCTATTACGGAGCGTCTCGATCAACTCGGAATCGACGTGATCGAAGGTGGATACGCCGGCGCAAATCCCAAGGATGACGAGTACTTCCAGCGCGTGCAGTCACTCGATCTGAAGCATGCCCAGATCGCCGCGTTTGGCAATACCCGTCGCGCCGACATCGATGCCGACTCCGATCCCACGCTCAAGGCACTGCTCGACACCGACGCTCCAGTACTCACACTGGTTGGAAAGTCATCTGAATACCAGGTTCATGAAGTCCTTGAGACGTCACTCGAAGAAAACCTTGCAATGATCGCCGATTCCGTTCGATATCTGAAAGAAAAGGGGCGACGTGTATTCTTCGACGCCGAACACTTCTTCGACGGCTACAAAATGAACCCCGGATACTCCATCCAAACCCTAAGGGTCGCAATGGAGTCCGGCGCCGAGCGACTCATCGTATGTGACACGAATGGCGGCACGCTCCCGAGCGAAGTGGCGGAGGTTGTCAAGCAAATCAAGGAAGAACTTGACGACGAATCCGTGATCGGCATCCACTCCCACAACGACACCGACACCGCGGTCGCTTCGGCTATCGCGGCGGTCGACGCCGGGGCATACCAGGTACAGGGCTGCATCAACGGCTACGGCGAACGCACTGGAAACGCCAACATGGTCAGCATGATCGCCAATCTGAATCTGAAGATGGGCGTTGAAGCTATTTCCGACGAACAACTATCAACTCTCACCGAGGTTTCCAACTTCGTTTCCGAGCGAGTGAACCGTGCACCGTTCCAGTTCCAGCCGTTCGTTGGTTCGAGCGCGTTCTCGCACAAAGGTGGACTTCACGCCGCTGCTACCCAGAAGTCAGTTCAGGCGTACCAGCACATCGAACCGTCGCTTGTTGGTAACTCCAATGACGTGGTCATCTCAGAACTGTCGGGACGCGGCAACATCATCCACCGCATTCGAGAAATGGGACTCGAAGCCGTTCTCGACGGTGCCGATGCACGACGAATCGTTCAACATGTGAAAGATCAGGAGTCCAAGGGTTTCTCGTACGAAGGAGCAAACGCCTCTTTCGATCTCGTTCTACGTCGCGCACTGCCAAACTACGAACCTCCGTTTGAGCTGGTCGACTTCATGGTTGTGATCGAAAACCGTCGACGCTCGTCGTTCGGAACTGGCTGGAGGAAAGACGGTGCCGAGCACCCGATGCTTTCCGAGGCGACAGTGAAAGTGCGAGTTGGCGATGAGATTCAACACACCGCCGCCGAAGGCGATGGACCAGTTGGAGCACTCGATGGAGCCCTTCGAAAAGGACTCACCGACGCATACCCGGAACTGCGTGCAATTCGCTTGACCGACTACAAAGTTCGAGTCGTCAACGAGGGTGTTGGCACTGGCGCAGCGGTACGAGTAGTAATCGAGTCTGCTGATAACAAGGACGTCTGGTACACGGTTGGTGCCTCGACAAACATTCTCGAAGCTAGCTGGCTCGCCCTCACAGACTCATTCGAATGGTGGTTGTTCCAGAACGACGTGGCTGGTTCGTAAGGTTTTTCGGAGCAGAGGAATTTCGGTCGACTGCGCCACTCAGCGCGCTCGAACCATAAACGAATGTTCCTCGTAGGTTGATCCAACTACCACAACGTCACAGATCTCTCCGCTCCGCTGTCGCTGCGGTCGAGACGAGGAGGTTGCGAGGTTCCTCTAGAAACTTAGTCCGAAGCTCGGTACGGCTCTCCGTCGGTCTCGATAACCAACTCGGTCACCACGGAATCCCCGTTGATCGAAAAGGCCCGAACCACGGGGCGCGTCTTTTCCACCAATGAAACGATCACGTGGCGAGTGGCGATGCTCGCAACGGCAACGGCGTTCTTGATGTCGGTCTTTGAAGGGTAGCCCTGAGTAAACGTGTGCGAGTGATAGATCGCCACGAACTCACGCTTCGTCTTATTCACCTTCTCCTGCGCCTTGAGCAACTCATCTGAATCCATCGTGAATCGACTGATCGGCTTGTCCGCGATATTCGACATTCGGTGAAGCTCATCGGCGTCGTCACCCGTACCCAGCAGTAGACCACAACTTTCGTTGGGATCGTCTTCAAGCGAATGGTTGATAAGTTCGGCCAAAAGTCGGCGCTGAATTTTTATCGGCAATAGAATCTGGTCGGAAATAGTTTTCTGGAAACTCATGAACACGCGTCGACACGCATGCAAACGGCTGTGCGATTATACGTACAGACATAGAATCATTACCCGTCAGCAACCCGATATTCGAACAACAAACGAAACTACAGCCAAGCTCACCAACTATTCGAGCGCACCAATTAATGAACCAAGAAGAACTAAAGCAATCAGCAGGAATCCTCGCCCTTACTCGGGTGCGTAATCAGATAATCAACGGACTTCCTGACGAGTACCGACCCATCGACGAAGCCGAGGCGTACCAGGTTCAGAAACAACTACACGCCCTGCTCGATGAAGCTGGTTATGGCAAAAGAGTCGGTTACAAGATCGGTTGCACAACGCCGGTGATGCAAAAGTTTCTGGGTATCAATAATCCGTGCGCCGGTGGGATATACAACACCGCCACAAATTACATCGCCGTTTCAGCACAGTTCGACAATTTTTCACATCCCGGAGTCGAATGCGAAATAGCAGCGTTCATCGGCGACGATCTCGTACCAGCAGCCGACAGCACGCCTTTCACTCGCGAAACGGTAGCCTCGGCAGTGCAGGCATTGTTTGGCGCAATTGAAATCGTCGACGACCGCTGGACCGACTATAAACAAGTCGATACACCCACCTTGATCGCCGACGATTTTTTCGCTTCCGGAATCGTCTTGAGCCAGCCAAAACCAGTCGCAGAAGCCCCCGATCTGGCAACTGCCCGCGGCCACATGGCGATTAACGGCAATCAGGTTGGCGAAGGCACAACCGGCGACATTCTAGGCCATCCCTACGAAGCACTCGCATGGCTCGCCAACTCACTTGCTGAACGGGATCAGCACCTCAAGTCAGGCGAAATCGTGCTGCTCGGCAGCGTGGTCGAAACTCAATGGGTTGAACGCGGCGACGAAGTAAATATCGAAATCGAAGGCGTCGGTGGCGCCCTCGTGAAGTTCGTTTAGTTCGCAACACCGCTTCCAGCCTTCAAGTCACCCGCACCGGGTATATGATGCCGCTGTACACGAACGTACACGGCATAACGATTCTGGAGTAGACCCGTTGAAGATCAGCGATATTGAAGTCATCAAGTGGCATCCGGGAGCCGGGAAGAACTTCATCTACATCAAGCTCTCGACCGATGCTGGAATTACCGGTTGGGGTGAAGCCTATTCTCAGGCCGACCGGGATACGCAGATCGAGGCCCACGTCGATCAACTCGCTCGATACCTGATTGATCGCGATCCGTTCCAGATACGCCACTTTATGCACATTGCCCACGAGGATTTTGCTAACAAACGGGCGGCGATGGATCTGCATTGCGCACTGAGTGGCATCGAGATCGCCATGTGGGACATTGTCGGTAAAGCGACCGAGCAACCGATATACAACTTGATCGGTGGACCTGTGCGGCCTCACATTCGGGTTTACGCAAACGGCTGGGGCAGAGGATCGGCAGATGACACGGCGCAAGCAGCTGCCACTCTAGTAGAAGAACGTGGCTTCAACGCCCTGAAATTCGATCCGTTCCCGGGACCGTGGCGCGAGTATCCAAATCGGGACGAGCTCGTTAAAGCTGCCGACACGGTCGGCAAGGTACGAGAAGCTGTCGGACCCGACGTAGATCTGTTGGTCGAGGTACATCGTCGCCTCGCACCGAATCACGCCATTCGAACAGCGAAGATGATGGAGCAGTACAACCCGTACTGGTTTGAAGAGCCCTGTCCACCCGACAACATCGATGCGATCCGGGAAGTCAAAGAAAACACGACCATCCCAGTTGTGACCGGAGAGGCACACTACACTCGAAACGGATTCCGTGAGATTTTCGACAAGCGTGCTGTCGACATCATCAATCCTGATATCTGCAACACCGGTGGGATCCTAGAAATTTCGCAGATCGCAGCCATGGCCCAACCGCACTACATCGGCGTTTCACCGCACGGCTACAACTCGACTTCCATCGGGTTGGCGGCCGGAGTGCATGCATCGGCTAACATGCCAAATTTCCTGATCTACGAATACTTCGTCAACGTCGAGGACGTTTGCCGAAGTTTCAGTTCGGGTTACCTCGACCCACACAACAGCTATATCGAGTTACCAACCGCACCTGGTTTGGGGATCGATATCGACGAAAAAAAACTGGCACAACATCCGTACAAACCATTCCCAGCTCGCAGAATCCGAACGGTGGAAGACGAACGCCAGTGGCACTAGATATTTCCGCCATATAAGAGCGCAAGTGCGCTACAGAGTTGTCTCATATTCCTGTGATCCTCCTCTCAGGAATATGAGACAAAAGTTTTAGCCAAATCGGTAGCTACGGCGAATCTTGTTCGTTCCGTACTGCTGTGCCGTGCGACCTAGTCTCCAAGCAAACTGGCCTGGTCCAGATCTTTTGGCGACACGAGTCATGTGCCGAAAGCATGGGCATACCGCCTAACTGCGAGACGGATGACATTGTTCATTGTGATCACTCTTTAAAAAACTACTAAACGTATTCCGTATCGCTTAGCGCCCTGCCAGTGGATTTCGTTATTATCCATCCGGGGCTAAGTTCAACGGTATCACTTAATGCGACGATATACGGCATGTAAACACTTGACTACAACGCTATATGCCCGAGTTAGCACGTATATCCTTGTATTCGCCACGCTTTTCGTCGCATTACTTGGTTTTCAGGTCCGATTACATCAAGGCTCGATCAATCCTGTGGATTTAATGGGTATTTTCGCCACGCTTTTTTTGTAATCGCGTGAATACTTACGGCGTCAATATCCGAAATATACGTTACGCAACCGTGTCGATGTGCTGAGAAAAGTTATACAGGCAACAGTCGCTGGGTTGTTTCAGCGGTGCTTGCGATCTCGGCCCAGTCCCACAATTGCGGGATGGTTTCGATCTTTGCCCACATCTCTTGCTGGTCTGCGAAGTGTGGACTGCCTGGATGCCCTGACGATCCAAGCGGGACGATCCAACGACCGTTGCTCCAGTTCGAAGGATCGTGAATGTATCGATTAATCGGTCCCGTCTTGATTGCAAACTCGGCCGGAGTTGGAGATCCGCTCGCAAACGGAACGTCACTGTCGCCCGACGTTTCGACCTTCGGTGGGTTCAATTGCTCAGTCGACCCAGGGAATGCTCCGGTCAGCGGATGTATGTGCCCCGTCTTGTGAAGGTCACCCCATCGCCATTTACCCGGTTCGTCACCGAATCGCCCAACGAGATAATCGATCCCGGCTTTGAACGCGTTCTCAACGAGATCGCCAGTTTCGAATCCGTACGGGGCGTCTGGCAGTGAACCATCGCCGAGTCGGCGAATGAAATCGGGTTTCAGCTGACGACGAAGTTGATCCTCTGCACCCGAGTCACCCTGCTTACCGGTCACCCCGTTTGCCAACGACCCATATCCGGCCATGGCAAGTTGTTTGTTCAGTTCACGAGACGAAGCTGCGTATACCGCCGCTGCCGCAGAATCCTCCTTCATATCGTGATCCCATCGAGCAAGCAATCCGGCTGAACTTGCATAGACACCAGCAAGCCCAGTCAGCGCAAGAATCGCGTTGCAAAGTGCCTGTGCAGGAATTGAAACAGTATCGGCGTGGATAGATGACATATCGGCGATGGTCGCCTTGCGATCCGACAGATCGTCAATGCGATCACGAATACGCCTTGCACGGTAATCGGTGCCATAAAGATGAGTCAGATAGTATTCGTAGTCCTCACCGACCACTCGCTGGTTACATGTCACGATCCAACCACAGTCGGGATTCTTCGAGCGTGGCAGGTCGGCTTTCGGAATGAAGCCGTTCCATTCGTACTCGCCGGTCCATCCCGGCACGGGTCCCCAACCATTTACACCACTACGAGAAGGAACCCGACCCTTGAAGAGATAACCAAAATTGCCATGAATATCAGCGTACGGATAGTTGTTGACGCGATCAGTCCAAGTATCGAACGCCGTTTCCAGTTCGTCTGCCGATTGCGATTTCATTGCCCCATAAGCGGCATCTACCCACTTCGTTCCACCACGTGAGCCGGGATCTGAAATCGCAACACCCCAACCTGAATCGACACTACCAGAAATGATCGGACCATGATGCGTTTCGACAATCTCTACTTCTTTCGACTCGCCATCCCGCACTTTGATCTTCTCGACCGATCGAACAGCTTCGAGCCACTCGCCTTTGAACAAATATTCAACCTTGCTTTCCGCTCGACGGAGTTGCTCTACGAATAGATCCTGAGTATCGGCACCGCCATGGGTCATACCCCACCCAACGTAGTCATTGTGGGCGAAGTGCATCGCCATGGGAACGCCGGGAATTGAATGACCTAACGTTTGAAAGCCAGGCCCCTGTAAATGCACCTGGTAGTAGACATTTGGTACTTCGAGGCCGCGATGGGAATCACCGGCCACCAAAGGCAAGCCGGATTCTGTGCGATCACCCGAAATCGCCCATCCGTTTGATCCGCCATCGGTCTCTCTAAGTGATTCAGTGACGTTGACGACGTTAGTCAATTCTTCGATGGCGTTCAGCACCGGCCCAGAATATTCAGCGCCGGGTGGAACCGTCATCAATGCACCCGGCTGGCTCCCAGGCGAGATGGCAGCGGTTCGTTCGGGTCCAATTTCGGCTGAGAGTTTCGCCAGCCAGAGCTTTGCCTGAAACGATCCCTCAGCCGTGTTTCGAACCTTGTAAACGAGAATGCAGTGCCAGTCTTCCCACTTTTCGGGTTTTGTGTCGGTGAGTTGGTACTCGACCGGCAACGGAGCGGCGGATTCGATAAAGGCGTTCACGCCGGCTGTGTATGCGGTGATCATCGCCTTAGCTTCCGGGCTGCAAACCTCAAGATCGCGCTTCGAGACGATCTTCAGCGATCGACGACGCATTAGCCTGTCTTGCGTCGCACCACGTTCACCCAAATGCTCAGCCGATCGACCCAAACAACGCAATCGATCATAATCCATCTGGAACAGACGGTCTTGTGCTGTTGCGAATCCCTGTGCAAAGAACAGGTCGGTCTCGTTATCGGCGGTGATGTGCGGGATACCCCACTGATCTCGATGAATCGTGGCACCGTTCACTATGCCAGCTAGCTTCTGGTCCGACTCAACGTCAGGTAGAGCATTCTGGAGATCGGATTCGGATATCTGTTTCGTCATATGTTCTGGGAGGACTGATCTGAGCCGGATGATTTACTGGCAACCCGGCCTACTGTAATCCGACGTTTGATGGTGTCAAGGAACCGTTAGTCGTATTTGAGGTTGACCGGAGCCAAAACAGGCAGATAATCGGCGGTGCATCGACCTGGCACCACTAGTGGATGGTGTCAACCAACAATATCGATTGGAAACGAACATTGAAGATTACAAACGCTCGATCATGGGTTGTGAAAACACCGTGGGATAACAATCCCGGAGGTACAGAAGTTCGAGCAGGCACAAATCGGACTTTCGTGTTCATTCAGGTCGACACCGATGAGGGAATTACTGGTTGGGGTGAGATCACGACCTACCCAGGCCCTGTAGCCAACGGTGCGATCGCAGCGTTCGTGAATCAGATCGGAAGCTGGTTGATCGGAGAGAATCCGGAGGACATCGAGCGAATCTGGAACAAGATATTCCGAGGCATGACATACGTCGGTACCCGGGGTGCGACTTCAGCTGCCATCAGCGGAATCGATATCGCTCTTTGGGATATCCGGGGGAAGGCGCTTAACCAACCGATCTACAAGCTACTCGGCGGTGCGGTGCGGGACAAAGTTGCGCTCTACACCCATCCACCGAGTGCAAAGACACCGGACGAGATCGTTCAACCGGTCAAAGATATCGTCGACTCGGGGCATCTTGCGTTCAAAATGGATCCGATGATGCCGAACCTCCACGTCGGCAACGACACGTTCCTCGATGGCGAAATCAGTGCGGAAGCAGAATCGATCGCGATGGATATCCTCGCCGCAGCCCGAGAAACTGCTGGTCCTGACATAGAAATCCTCATCGACGCTCATGGCATGTACAACGTTCCAACTGCGGTTCGACTCGCCAATCAGATGGCGGAGTGGGACATTTTCTGGTTCGAAGAGCCGGTTCCTGCTGAAAGCTGGAAGGCACTGAAACAGGTCAAAGAACAGATCGCACCGCTTATTTCGGTCGGTGAACGGCTGCACACACGCTGGGAATTTGTTCCGATCTTCGAAAATGGTCTTGCCGACTACGTGATGCCTGATATCACCTGGACAGGTGGCGTGACCGAACTGAAGAAGATCGCCACGATGGCGGAGGCGTACTACGTGCCAATCTCGCCGCATGACGCTTCAGGTCCAATCAACGTGATGTCTGGCGCGCAGGTGATGCTCACCGTTCCGAACTTTTACAAACTTGAAACCAGCAGGTACGACCTCTCCGGGTACAACGTGATGATCGATCATCCTCTGGATATTCGAGAAGGCGATCTGTATGTTTCAGACCGACCGGGTCTGGGCATCAACCTCGATCCCGAATGGCTGGCAGCGCACGAAGTCGACCTCGCAACAGAGTCGGCAGCGAAAGACTCGTAGCGGGTTCGACTCCAGTCGTTTTCCGACGAAGGAGAAATCTGGGGAGGCACCAGAAATAAGAGAAAAATTCATTCAGACTAAAGGCGATATCTGGAAGACTCAGATCCGCTGACAAGCAACCATTTTGACGCTCTTCGCATCGAACTGGTATGGCAACTCAGAATCAAAGAGAAAATAACCGCATGAGATCGATGTTTGCGGCACGGTCTGTGCTGTTTCTGAGTAATGTCCTGCTTGCAACGACAATAGTCGCCTGTTCATCAACCGAATCACGCTCCAGTTCTGCGGACCCACCAGTAGTCTCAGATTCAATTGAAGCCCTCAAATTCGACGTCGACAGCTTCGCGGCAATCAATCCCACTCCGAAAATACGCGAGTTCGATCCCTATATTATTGATTTCGGTTTTACTGAGCGCGACAAGCTGCCCAGAGACGCCATCGAACCCATCTACACTCCGAAATTTGTTACCCCCGCTAACGCACAACTTAGTCCCGACGAAATCGCAATGGGCTGGTGATAAACGGTGATGCTCATGCCTGCCCAACCGGACTACTCAGAGCACGTGAAATGGTCAACGACGATGTAGGTGCACGCCCGTTCTCGTCACCTGGTGACCGATTTCCTACACCGGTCTCGTGCATGACCGGCGAATCGACGGGGTGAACACACTTTCGGCAACGAAAGCGCGCTGTTTAAGAGCGCTATGACGGGGTGGGACTTGGAGACCCAGAGCATCTGGCCACAGCCATGGCGAGCCGTGATCAAAGGAGATTTAACAGGAACTCGGCTCACACTACTATCGTTTGAATTGGTGCCCTAGAAATCACGGCTTGAGCAGCAAAGGAAAACACGAATTCTCGTTGATGAACGAGCAACTCTTAACTACAACGGCAATGTCCCGATCGACCGCTTTGTAATTGATGTCTCGTTGGGGGATGCTGCGAAAGGTTTCTACTTCGCTTCATCGGCTCTTGAAGGCGTTGTGAACGAAAACGTCGGAAAGTTCCCGGTGGCGGTATTCGCCGACAAGGAGTCCGCGGGTAATCCACGTCTTCCTACGGGCACCTCAGCTGGGCCTGGCCAGAACACAGGACGTACCAGATCAGCTCACGTTCGAACTCGGTGAGTCGTCTGAGTCGGTCGGCGTAATAGAAGTCAAAGACCCGAAACCGGTTCGACATGGGACATCGAAATCGGTGTTGCAACCGATGGACCGTTAAGTGCACTACTGCAGCGAGCACCGTTCATATCGTCTTACTACTGGGCATGAGAAGATTTCAACCCGCACACCGAGTTCTGGGGAGATCGGTTCACCGAATTTGAATAGGTCAGACGGAGAGAGTGCTTAGCCCGCAATCAGACCAGTGATCATGTCGCCGACCTGAGTGGTCGTAAGCGGTCGCTCGCCGTTGGTAGTGATATCGCTGGTTCGATAACCCTCAGAAAGAATCGAGTCCACTGCGCCTTCGATGGCATCAGCTTCGTCATTCAGGCCGAATGACAATCGAAGCAACATCGCTGCACTCAGGATCGACGCCATAGGGTTTGCAAGCGATTTGCCTACAATATCGGGTGCAGAGCCGTGGATTGGCTCATACAGCGCTGGCTTGCCGCCGCGTCGACGTCGACCGTTCTTGGGAGGCAGCGACGACAATGAAGCGGATGGCAACATTCCGAGTGAGCCACCGATAACGGCTGCTTCGTCGGAAAGTATGTCGCCAAAAGTGTTCTCGGCGACGATTACGTCAAATGAAGCCGGGTTGGTGATGATCTGCATTGCTGCGTTGTCGGCAAGCATATGAATCAATTCAACGTCCGGGTAATCAATGCCAACCTCAGTTGCAACTTCGCGCCAGAGTCGGGAAGACTCCATCACGTTCATCTTGTCGATGGAGTGGACTCGCTTCTTACGACCCATTGCCAGCTCGAATGCAACACGAACTACTCGTTCGATCTCTTTTTCAGAATAGGTGAGTGTGTCGACCGCTCGACGACCACGGGAGTTTTCCCAGCGTCGTTTCGGCTTGCCGAAGTAAAGACCACCGGTGAGTTCACGAACGATGATGAAATCGACATCGACCAGCAGTTCAGCTCGCAACGGAGAAGCGTCGATCATCTGCTCGTAAACCTTTGCGGGTCGAAGGTTGGCGAAGAGACCGAGTCCTTTGCGAAGGGCGAGAATCCCGTCTTCGGGTCGAATCATTGCGAGTGGGTCGTCCCACTTAGGACCACCAACAGCACCAAACAGAACAGCGTCGGACCCAAGAACAATGTTCATGGTGTCGGTCGGAAGTGCACTGCCCGTTGCGTCGATAGCAGCACCACCGACCAGACCGGTCACATACGTAAATTCGTGTCCATACCTACGCTCAATAGCACCGAGAACTTTTACTGATTCGGCTGTGACTTCCGGGCCAATACCGTCACCGCCAAGAACTGCGATACGTGCATCCATCTAATAGGCTCTGCTTTCGATTCTCGAAACTAGGAATTCTTTAGAACCAACCTAGAGAGTCTATCAGTGCGTCTGTCCACTCTCCACTAAATTTACTTGCGGGCTAAACCGACACCACACCTACCAACGAGCGGTGCGTTTTTTCTCGAATGAGTCGATGGCTTCGCCGAGGGACAGCGTGATTCCAACATCGTCTAATCCTTCAAGAAGCGAGTTCTTTCGGAAGGGGTCGACGTCGAAACTGGCACTCAAGCCCTGATCGTCGGTAACTGTCTGAGATTCGAGATCGACAGTCACCCTGTAACCAGAACCACGAAGCGCTCGCGCCATGATCGTGTCGACTTCCGATTCGCTCAGGATCACTGGAAGAAGACCGTTCTGCATGCAGTTGTTGCGGAAGATATCGGCAAAGCTCGTTGCAATGATTGCCTGAAATCCCATCTCCTTCAGTGCCCACGGAGCGTGTTCGCGTGACGACCCTGAACCAAAGTTACGACCGCCAACTAGGACGTTAGCTCCCTGGTAACGATCTTCGTTAAGAATGAAGTCGGGGTTGGGCACGCCATCTTCGAGGTAACGCCAGTCGAAGAAAGCAAATTCACCGAATCCAGTTCGCTCGATTCGTTTCAGGAACTGCTTCGGAATTATCTGATCGGTATCCACGTTGGCTCGATCGAGCGGTGCAACTATGCTTGTCAGTTTATTGAACTTTTCCAACTTATTGCCTTAGCCTTTCTGGTGATTTCTTTCTGTTTGAATATATCGGTGCTGGTCGGTTATTTAGATTTACTGCTCGAATCGTTGCGTTTTGACCGAGCTCGCCTGTTTTCGAGTTCTTTGCGTCTGATCCCCTCTTTTAGAGCCTCTTCGAGGGAATCCACAGGAGGGGGTGGCGTAACGGTAATCACACCGACCTTGGCGTGCCGTGCTTCCTGCCGTCTGTGCAATTCGATAGCAACGAAGATCGCTGCGACACCCAGAAGTGCCAACAGTATGTCGGCAATTATCAGACGTTGATGTGCAACGATTACGTCATCGATGGTCTCGCGAATTGAGTACCAGAACCATCCGATTGTTCTAGGATTGAAGAAAAATACACCCACGAAAACCGCCGCCCAGATGTGAACACGCGCTGAAACTGTACCTTCTGTTTTCCAAGCCAATTCATCGCGAATTGTCACAGCGGGATCGCTGCCTCGGAACAATTCTTTGAACACTTGCCAAGGTTTGAACAGATTGAATACAGGTATGAAGAACCAGAGAACAGCCTTCTCAGGCGTGAATCCCTGACTTGAATTGTTCAGAGCGAGTACGTTTCGACTGGCTCGGTGTGTGAACGACCCGAATGCAAACATGTTGGCAAGCAGCACTGCCATCAGCAGAACTACCAGCATCGCTCCGGTATCTTTGACCGCCGTGTACTCGTCCTGAACATCCATCAGACGAGCGCACTCGGGCGACAGCGAAATAATGTCGTCTTCAGTGTTACATCCGATGCCTTCGGCTTCAGCGAAGCTCAATATCAATGAGATATCGCGCTGGGTTGACTGTTGCGTTGGCGGAACACTGACCATACCTTGATCACGCAAGTCACTCAAGTAATTGACCGTTGATCGGTCTTGCCATGCGAGCACAAGGGCAACTACAACCCAAATGAGTAACGCCACAGTGACCCATTTGAGCTGGGTTCTGTTCGACTCGTAGCTGTACGGTTCATAACGCTGGGCTTTGGCACGATCTATTTCGGAACGCCCCATGAGAAGGCGCATTATGCCACCACCACCGGCGCCAGAACCTTCGTTGGTGCTTCTGGTGCGTCGGCCTTTCTTGGACGAGTCTCCACCACCGACTCGCCGTTCTTTCGGCGGCCGGGGATCGTAACTCAACGGTCCTTTTCCGGTCATTTGCTACACCTTCAGAGTGCAACTGGCAGAATCCACTGCTGCCGCAGTTGTTACTCGCTATCCCAGTCCCTAACGTCCACGAAATGACCCTCTATAGCTGCTGCTGCTGCCATTTCAGGGCTTACAAGGTGTGTACGACCGCCCTTACCCTGTCGACCTTCAAAGTTTCGGTTGGATGTTGATGCGCATCGCTCACCCGGTACGAGAATGTCGGGGTTCATACCCAGACACATCGAACAACCCGACTCGCGCCACTCAAACCCAGCTCCCTTGAATATTTCGTCGAGGCCTTCTTTTTCAGCCTGCAGCTTGGTGAGCGTCGAACCCGGCATGATCTGCGCTCGAACCGTCGAGGCAATCATGTGGCCTTTGACGATCTGCGATGCCGACCGAAGATCTTCGATCCGTGCGTTGGTGCACGAGCCGATAAATACTCGATCGATTTCGATATCCTCGATCGCAGTGCCCCCAGAAAGACCCATGTACTCAAGCGCTCGTTCAGCGGAAGAAACATCGGCTGGGTCTTCATAGTCGTCCGGTGAAGGCACGCTGTCGGTAACCCGTGCCACCTGACCGGGATTAGTGCCCCAACTCACGTATGGCTCCAACTCATCGCAGTCGATTTCGAGGAGTTCATCATACTCAGCGTCGTCATCACTGGCGAGTTCTCGCCATTCAGCGACTACAGCGTCAAAATCATCACCCTTAGGCACAAACTTACGACCACGCATCCAGTCGAATGTTGTGTCATCAGGAGCAATCAGACCGGCTCGAGCGCCAGCCTCGATTGTCATATTGCAGACGGTCATCCGACCTGCCATATCGAGCTTCTTGATAGCGCCGCCTGTGTACTCGACAACATAGCCAGTTCCGCCAGCCGTGCCCATTTTACCGATAGCAGCCAGGATCATATCTTTCGCTGTAACACCCTGCTTCAGCTCACCATTGAACCGAATTTCCATCGTCTTCGGCTTCGCCTGGCGAAGAGTCTGCGTGGCAAGCACATGCTCGACTTCAGAAGTACCGATACCAAACGCCAGCGACCCAAACGCTCCGTGTGTGGATGTGTGCGAGTCGCCACAGACGATCGTCATTCCGGGTTGGGTGTAACCCTGTTCCGGACCGATTACATGGACGATGCCCTGTGCCTCTGAATCGATGTCATAAAGCACGACACCAGTGTCTTCACAGTTCTGACGAAGAGTGTCGACCTGAACACGAGCGATCGGATCTTTGATCACTTCGTTTCGGGTGTCGTCGGTCGGCAGGTTATGGTCGACCGTCGAGATCGTGAGATCGGGGCGTCGGACCTTGCGGTTGGTTATCCGAAGGGCCTCGAACGCCTGGGGTGATGTGACTTCGTGCACGAGGTGAAGATCGATATATATAAGAGCTGGTTGGTCTTCAGGCTCGGCAACAATGTGCTGTTCCCAGATCTTCTCAAACATGGTCTTTGCCATGTGCACGTATCCCCCAAAAAAACTAAAAACAGTGCGAGCCACAGACTCGCACCTAGCTAAAGCAAGCAGAAATAGTAACGGAAAAACGGCACTCCCAAAAATTTCGTGAGGCCGCCTTTTTATATTTCAATTCAAAATCGTCTAACTACACCGTTCCAGTTGTAGCTGATCGATCCTGGACGCCAATCGTGATCAATCGGTTAATGGCATTTATATACGCCTTAGCCGATGCCACGACGATGTCCGAGTCGGAACCACGTCCCGAATATACCGAACCGTCTTTCGCAACCCTGATGGTCACTTCGCCAAGCGAGTCGATTCCTTCGGTAACCGCCGATACCGCGAACTCAGTGAGTTCGATATCGAGGTCGACGACTTCATCTATCGCTTTGCAAACGGCGTCTACCGGGCCAGTACCCTTCGATTCCACAGTCCGTGACTCACCATCTGGGCAATCAAGCGTGACCTTCGCCTCGGGTTCGGTATCGTTGCCGCACACAACATGAACTGATCCGACCCTGTAGGTGCGGTCAGTATCCACGTTCCGGTGCTGCTCCGACATCAGAGCTTCAAGATCGATATCAGTCACTTCTCGTTTATTATCAGCAAGGTCCTTAAACGTTATGAAAACATTGGCAAGTTCCTCGTCCGACAGGTCATACCCGAGTTCGCGCAGACGTGATCGTAGTCCCGCTCTACCCGAAAGCTTGCCAAGTACAATCGCCTGTCCGCGCCAGCCAACGGTATCCGGTTCCATGATTTCGAAAGTCGTTCGTTCCTTCAGATATGCATCCTGATGAATTCCAGAGGAGTGCCTGAAGGCGTTCTGACCAACGATAGCTTTGTTCGCCTGAACAGGAATGCCAAATATTGAGCTAACCATGCGACTGGAATTGCCGATTTCCGTCGAGTTGATGCCGGTTTCAACGTTGTAGTGATCAGGGCGTGTTTCAAGAGCCATAATCACTTCTTCGAGAGCCGCGTTTCCTGCGCGCTCGCCGAGTCCGTTGATACATCCTTCAACCTGTCGGGCACCGTTTTCAATCGCAGCGAGCGAGTTGGCAGAAGACATTCCGAGATCGTTGTGGCAATGAACACTAATCACCGCCTGATCGATATTCGGCACATTGTCTTTGATGCCCTTGATCAACGCACCGAACTCTTCGGGGGTTGAATACCCGACGGTGTCTGGAATGTTGACCGTTGTCGCTCCTGCTTTGATCACAGCCTCAACCATCGCATAGAGATACTCGGGCTCGGTCCGCGAGGCGTCCATCGGCGAAAATTCAACGTCGTTGACATAGCTCTTAGCTCGTTCGACGGCGTTTACCGCCATGTTCATAATGGCTTCACGGTCTTTGCGCATCTGGTGCATCAGGTGGATGTCGGAGGCCGAGAGGAACGTATGGATACGTGCGTTCTCAACGCCTTCGAGTGCCTTACCTGCGGCATCAATGTCGGCATTTACCGCCCTTGCCAGAGAAGTAATAACCGGGCCTTTCACCTCGTTGGCGATGCGGCGCACTGCCTCAAAGTCACCAGGTGAACTGCCAGCAAATCCCGCCTCGATCACGTCGACACCCAACTTGTTTAGCTGGTGAGCGATACGCAGTTTTTCCTCGACGGTTAGACCGGCACCAGCAGATTGCTCGCCGTCACGTAGTGTCGTGTCAAAAATTATTACTTTATCTTGTGTATCGCTCTGTTGCGCCATGTGAATACCTCCAGCGCTCGACCTATATGACGGGCTACACCCGCCGGGTTTAGCGTCGCCCCTTCTCGATGAGGACGACGCTACCTAAAAAGTAGTGACTATGTTGTCGACTCCAACCAAGGCATCATGTCTCGAAGCTCTTTACCGACCTTCTCGATTCCGTGATCTTCGTTGTCGGCACGCATCTGCTTGAACTTGTGCTGACCTTCGTCGTTCTCCGCGATCCATTCACGGGCGAATTCACCCGACTGAATTTGTTCGAGAATCTTTTGCATATTCTTTTTCACACTTGAGTCGATAATGACTGGTCCACGTGAGTAGTCACCGTATTCAGCTGTTTCACTGATCGAATACCGCATGTGACCAAGTCCACCTTGGTACATGAGGTCAACGATGAGTTTGAGTTCGTGAAGAACCTCGAAGTAGGCAGATTCAGGCTCATAGCCAGCTTCAACCAGAACTTCGAAACCCGTCTTCACAAGCTCGCTCACACCGCCACAGAGAACGGCTTGCTCGCCGAACAAGTCGGTTTCAGTCTCTTCCTTGAATGTGGTCTCGAGGATTCCGGCGCGTCCACCACCAACGCCCTTACCGTATGCGAGTGCGAGGTCATGGGCCGTGCCTGAGACGTCCTGATGAACTGCGATGAGACATGGAACACCAAGCCCTCGCTCGAACACTGCACGCACTCGGTGACCCGGTGCCTTCGGGGCGATCATGACGACGTTGATGCCTTCAGGTGCATTGATCTGTTCGTAGAAAATAGTGAAGCCGTGTGCGAACAGAAGAGTCTTTCCTTCGCTGAGGTTAGGCGCAACGTCCTCTTCGTAAACGCTCTTCTGAACGGTGTCAGGAAGGCAGAACGAAATCAGGTCGGCGCGCTTGGTTGCTTCGGCGTTCGAAACAACTTCCAAGCCTGCTTCTTCAGCTTCCTGCTTGCTTCGGCTGCCTTCGTACAGACCGACAATCACGTTGAAGCCGCTGTCCTTGAGGTTCAGCGCATGGGCGTGACCCTGTGATCCGTAACCCAATACTGCGATCGTCTTGTCGCGCAGTATCGAATCATCAATATCTTTGTCATAAGTGAGAGTAGCCATTTTGAATTGCCAGCCTTAGGGCATGTAGTTTCTTGTTCTGACGGCAGTCCCATCAGTATTTTGTTGGAAACGTTCTCAGACGCTTCCGGTTTCACCAGTTGGTACAGGAAGTATGTAAGTCGGCGCGCTGGCGTCGGCCTGGAACAGGCCATCGTCTTCGCCTTCGATAAGTGTTCCTCTGAGAGTCGCGACTCTTCCAGTTCGGATCACTTCCAACAATCCGAATTTCTTGAGGAGTTCAATCAGCGTGTCGATCTTCTGTCGACCGCCAGAAATCTCGAGCGTAAGGCTCTCAATTCCAATGTCGATTACGTTCGAACGGTAAACGTTCGCCAGCTCCAAAACTTCGCTGCGAGTTGCAGCCGGAGCCGAAACCTTGATCAGCGCCAGTTCCCGCCAGACGATGTTCTGCTCAGTAATGTCGTGCACTTCGACAACGTCGATCAGGCGATCAAGTTGGGCCGCAACGTGTCGTACAACCTCATCAGGTCCCTCGACAACGAACGTCATGCGGGACATGCCCGGTCGTTCCGATCGACCAACCGCGAGGCTGGCGATGTTGAATCCACGTCTTCGGAAAAGCCCTGAAATGCGTGCGAGTACACCGGGTTTGTCCTGAACAAGCGCCGAAATAGTTCGCTGAAATGTTCCGTTACCTAGTGCCATCAGTTTGGTTCCTCGATCAGTTCCTGAACACTCTGGCCAGCAGGAATCATTGGGTAGAGGTCATCGACCTTCTCAATCACACAATCTACAACAACCGGGCCGTCGTGCGCGTTTGCCTCCGCAATGGCGGCTTCAAGATCATCCTGTCTGGTGACTCGAATTCCCTTGATTTCGTAGGCTTCCGCCAGCTTCACGAAATCAGGGTTAGCGGTGTATGTCTCCGCCTGGTAGTCGCCGTTGTAGAAGAAACCCTGCCACTGGGTAATCATGCCCAGATGGTTGTTGTTCAGAATTGCGTACTTCACCGGCAGTTTGTTTTCAACAACCGTCGCCAGTTCCATGAGCGTCATCTGGAATCCGCCATCACCGCAGATCGACCATACCAGCTTGTCGGGATTTCCAACTTGTGCGCCGATCGCTGATGGAACTTCGTAGCCCATCGTTCCCGCACCACCAGATGAGAGCCACGAGTTGGCGTTCTTGAATTGGTAATGCTGGGCAGCCCACATCTGGTGCTGACCAACTCCGGTCGTGATGATTGCCTCACCCTTGGTTACATCGGAGAGTGCCTTCACAACGTGTTGCCCCATCAAACGATCACTCTCGGGGATTTTCAGCGAAGGATGCTCGGCCTTCAGATGCTCGATGTGCTGCAACCACCCGACGTGAGTAGCCTGTTTAACTTTCGGGATCAGTTGTCCAAAGACGTCTTTGATATTGCCGACGACCGGTGCTTCAACACGAATACTTTTGTTGATTTCAGCTGGATCGATATCGACGTGGATCTTCTTGGATCCAGTAGAAAACCGCAATGCGTCGCCAATGATTCGATCATCGAAACGGCTCCCAAAATTGATTATCAAGTCGGCTTCATCGACAGCCAGCGAGGCGTACGCCATGCCATGCATGCCCGGAAAGCCCGTACTCAGTACGTGGTCTTCCGGGAAGGAGGAAATTCCGAGCAGAGTCGTAACGACAGGAATTTGCGCCTTCTCGGCAAGTTCCATGAGTTCGTCAAACGATCGTGAAAGAACAACTCCGTGACCAGCGAGGATCACCGGGCGTTCTGCCTGATTGATCAGTTCGGCTGCGGCTTCTACCTGTGATTCGTCTGCCTTACCGGGAACGCGGTAGCCGGGAAGATCGATCGGGGCTTCTGGATCGTAGTCGCCCATCTCGGTGAAGACATCCTTTGGAACATCGATTAATACCGGACCAGATCGACCAGTTCGAGCAATGTGGAATGCCTCATGAACTGTCGCCCCGAGGTCGTCAGCTCGCATGACGAGATAGTTGTGCTTGGTAAGAGGCATCGAAGCGCCGGTGATATCAGCTTCTTGAAACGCGTCAGTGCCAATCGCCGTACGACCAACCTGACCAGTAATGGCGACCATCGGAACAGAATCCATCATGGCAGTAGCCAGTCCGGTAACAAGGTTCGTCGCCCCCGGACCCGACGTTGCGAACGCAACTCCAACCTTGCCGGTCGATCGGGCATAGCCGTCAGCGGCGTGAGCTGCACCCTGTTCGTGTCGTGAGAGGATGTGCCGCAGATCGGGATACTCGGAGAGAACTCCGTAGAGCGGAAGAATTGCGCCGCCTGGAATGCCAAAGACTACGTCGACGCCCTCATTGAGAAGCGCTTCGCAGACTATTTGACTACCACTGAGGTGCTTGGACATATCGGTTTCCTGGCACGATTGCCGAGTTATTTCGGCAATTTCTCCCTATTCAGCTTCTCATAACTATCGATTCACACTTACGACGGGCAAAAAAAAATCCCGCCCCTCACAAAGGACGAGACTTGCATCCCGCGGTACCACCTTCGATTGCCAGACACCAATTCGCACTGGAAGTCTGGCCGCTCAAGGAACCGTAACGTGGTTAACTCGTTTGACCCTGACCCGATCACTCGGATTTCGAATCAACCGCTCCAAGGCGAGTTCTCGAATTGGCACGTACCGGTTCACACCAACCACCGGTTCTCTCTGACGCACCGTGTCCGGTACTTCTCCCGTTCACAGCGTTTCACAAACGCCAATTATATGTGTTCGAGCTATCGAGAAGCAATTACTGCAACGTGTAACGTAATAATCAAAACCAACTATTCGGAAATAACGTTCAATCTCGAACCGCTGCTGTGACCGCAGGAATACACTTCTCCGATTGCTCGCTAAACAATCGATCATATTTCATTGACGACCCAGACCAATCCCCAACTGCGCACGTTCAAATGGTCCGACCTCGACTCTCTTCAGCGTCTGCTGAACGACATCGGGCGTCACGGTCATCGAGATTGGCCGAGTAACGTAGCCGAGCTCCGAGCGGAACTCGAATTCCCACGGGTACAGCCAGAACGCAACATAGCGTTGGCAGTCGGTGGCGACGAAGCGACTGGCTATGCGATCGTCGAACCCGAGCAGAACATCAGTCGTTCTGTAATTGGCATCGGCAGCAGAACGTTCGGCCTTGCAGCCCGAAATCAACTCCTGGAATGGGCGACGGAGCATGCGCGACACGAAGCGTCCATCGTACATCTCTCGACTCGTGACAACGAATCCGAATTTGAACAGCTAGTTGAGCAATTTGGTTGGGCCAAAGTACGCCAGTACTTAAAACTAACTGTCACTTCGGGAATCAAGATTGCCGAAGCAGCAATACCGGCAGGATTCTCGCTCAGAACGATGTTGGGACTCGACGAGGTTCCAGAACTCACATACTTGCAGAACGAAGCTTTCAATGAGCACTTCGGGTATTCGCCAAACACCGAAGACGAAATTGTTGCTCGATTGTTGGCTCCTGACACAAGCGTCGACGACATTGTGATGATTCACGACTCACACGAGCAGCTAATTGCCTACTGCTGGACTCTGACGCAAAATCGAGAAGGTAAAAAAATCGGTCGCATCGGCATGACGGGCGTATTGCCATCGGCTCGTAAACAAGGACTCGGTAGAGCGATCGCAGTTGCCGGATTCAATCACCTTGTCAAGCAGGATGTTGTCGCCCTAGAACTCGACGTTGATTCGCAAAACACGCCAGCGATACGGGTGTATTCGGGGCTGGGGTTTACGACTGCCAGCCAGGTCAACTGGTGGGAGCTTTCGCTCTAGCCACCGGCGGCGGGTACTGCAGTTACAGCAGGTACAGGTACCAATTCTCGATACCGAGAAAGCAGTGAGTCGGTGGAGCGATCCCAGCCAAGTGACTCGGCATGTGTACGAGCAGCACCACCCATTCGTGAACGAAGCATGTCGTCGTTCAGCAACTGACAAAGTCGTTCTGCCATGATGTCGCTCTCCCGGGGGGGAACCAAGAAGCCGGTTGATCCACTCTGAACGATTGCCGGTAACCCACCGACTTCGGAGGCAACTACAGGACGACCGCAGGCTGCAGCTTCGAGCGCTGCCAATCCGAAGCTCTCATAGTGGGATGGCAAGACGCAAACATCGGCTGCGTTGTAGTGAATCGGAAGTTCGGTCTGATCCACTGACCCGATGAATCGAATAGATTGAGTCAGATCCATTTGGCTTGCAAGGTGCTGCAGTCGCGCTTTTTCTTGCGAGTTCTCATCGCCACCAACGACATTCAGCATGACAGCATTCGGCTGCCCAAGACGCGCCATTGCGTGAAACAGATTATCGAGACCTTTAAGCGGTTCGAGACGGCCCACAAACAAAATATTCTTTTCTTCGCCGTAACCCAGATGCTGGCGAGACTGACACTGCGACATTGGTCTGAAATGAACGAGATCGACTCCGGGTGGAATGACACTGACTTTCGAGGGATCGATGTTGCAGTAATCGACTACCGCATTTTTTTCATCTTTGGTCCAGACCACAATGGACTGGGCTGAATCGGCAATTCCCTGTTCTGAGCAATCGCGTTGAGCAACTTCCAACTCTTCAGGTCGGTCCCGGCGTTTCATCTCGGCCATAGTGTGGAAGCTGGTGGTGTGGGGTACACCCCATTCCGATGCCAATCGCATGCCCACGAGACCAGAAAGCCAATAGTGGCTGCTCACGAGATCGTAGCTAAGGCGGTTCGCAATGCAGAACCGACGCATCTGCGAAGTGAACTGTGGGAGCAGTTCATAAACACCCGTCTTGTCGAGTGACTGTGCACCTGCCGACAGGTGAATAAGTCGCGCTCCCGGAGCCAGCATGACGATCTGAGGATCGCGTGGGTCGTGGTGGCGAGTGAAGACATCAACCTGAACACCACGCGCTGCGAGACGTTTTGCTATCTCAAGGATGTAGATGTTCATTCCACCAGAGTCCTTGCTGCCTGCCTGGCGCGTTGGACATCCGTGAACTGTGATTACTGCAAGATGCATAGTGGAAGAAAGCTTCTCGAACTGCTAATCAGCCGAACCCTCTCGAGTAGCTGTCAACGAGAATACCTGACGATCAATGCCGCCAAGATGATATTTATACGGTTCATTCCCGCGCATGAAATCGAAGATTCTGTGGCCTTTTTCTATCGAAGATTTGATCGAAAGTGCGTGGTTTAGCAAGCCAACTGACAATTTCGACTGGCGGGGATTGTAACCGCTGTTGTACAAGTAGCGCACATTCCCGGCGATGAATGACAGCGAGGTCGCCTCGCGTTCACCATTCACTTCGAGGAAGCTGAGACGGGTTGATCCCTCTTTTGCCAATTCAATCGCGATCCTCTTAAAGAATCGTTCGCGCTCGGGGGTCATGAACTCGTTCTTGTCGGCTGTACTCATGCGATGGAGTAGCATGAAATCGGGCATTGCGGCTTCTACCTCATCTGCCGAAGTTAGTTCGAGATGCTGAAATTCGCCTACGGTTTCCAGCCTTCGCAGCTTGCGACGCAGCTCGTGTCGGTCCTTCCTACGCAAGTTCGATACATATTCGTCCCAAGTCTCAGGCAGTTCGACCCGAGGAGCAACATCTTCTTG
>CAJXEJ010000002.1 GCA_913052475.1 uncultured Dehalococcoidia bacterium | reverse complement strand
TCTCCGAGCCGTAACAGCCGAGGTCAGAGTATCCCATGTCATCGACAAGGATTAGGACGACGTTTGGTTTGTTATTCGAATGCTCCAACTTTGCTATTTTTCTGCTGAGAGAACCATTTCAGGATACGAAGTAGCCGTCATGATACCGGTTTGCGATGAGGTAAAAGTAGGGTAAGCCAGCACCAGACAAGTTCACGGATGCACCGGGTATTGGTGATTTCACTGTCGTGCTGAACCTTGATTAAGTTTTACTCCAATGGACGCAAACAAACAGTCTGATATCACCTGAGACGTTTATAGACCGCCTAAGTTGCCATCAATTTCAGGGCTATGGTTATCCTGCGACGACGAGAACCGCTTTTTTTAATTCCCAAGCAAAGGGTCGCGGGTTCGATCCCCATCTCCCGCTACAAACTGAACTTGAACTGAAGAGTCCTAGAGAAATGTTAGTTTCCGGGACTTCTTCAGTTGTCGTGCGCGCACGCTCAGCAATCTACGTTTGCGGATCGTCGAGGTAATCCCACTCTGGGTCCAGCTGCCATCTCACCGTATCGGCCGGTGCTGTGTTTTTGGCCCACGGGACGAGAATGTCTAGATTGGCCGATTGCTCTCGGATTTGAACATCGACCCACTCAGGATCCCAGCCATCCAGAACCATTCCCGTCAATCGTCGGGCGATCTCTGTGTGTTCAGGCGAATCGATCAAGTCGTTCAGTTCGTCGGGATCATCGGCAAGGTTGAACAGTTGAGAAGGCATCTTGTGGTAGTAGTTCAACTTCCAGTCGCCTTCACGCACCATGCGGTTCTGCCAGATATTTTCTCCGTCGGAGTGAGCAGGGTCTCCGGGCTCGGTGCAGTACTCCGAAAAAGCGAGATCATGCCAGTCATTGCGGACTGGATCACTAACTAGCGGCAGCAGCGAACGGCCCATGGACGAAGGCAGCGCCGGCGATCCCGATGCCGCAAGCATGGTCGCATTGAGATCGAGCTGGCTGGTTACTCGATCAACTCGCATCCCCTGTGGCAATTGCGCAGGCCACGAAACGATCGCCGGAACTTTTACCGAGTCTTCGTAGAAGGTCTGCTTCCACCACAGGCCCTTTTCGCCAATTTGCTCACCGTGGTCGGCGGTGTAAATAATCAATGTGTTTTCAAGCAAATTATGTCGTTCAAGCGCGTCGAAAATATCGCCGAGCAGTGTGTCGAGCCGGGTTACCAGAGCGTAGTACGCAGTGCGGCATCGGTCGATCTCTTCGTCTGTCACATCTTCCAAACCAGTGTTCGATTTCCACCACTTCAGGTAAGGGTGGTTCTCGTCCTCAAACGCTCGCGGATTCCTTGGAGGCGGAACTTTACCGCGGTATTCGTCATAATCCAGTTTTGTGGCCACAAACGGCTGGTGAGGCAGCATGAAGCCAACAGCAAGACAAAACGGATCATCGCTGCTTGCGGAAGCATGATGCTCGATAAACTCAACTGTGCGAGCGGCGACCATCTCATCGTGAACCTGATACGAATTCAGTCCGTGTCCGGACAGCTTGAGGCTAATTCGATCGGGCCCCGCCGTTCCTGACAGCTGGCCGTGATCAACTTCGTCGGCACCCATATGATTCGAGTTGTGGTCTCCGATAAATCTTTCGGTAAACCCGTGAAACTGATCGGGCCCAAAAAAGTGCATTCGCCCGATTTGTACAGGCTGGTAGCCCCCAGCACCGAGCGAGTGGGCGAATGTCGGAATGCCAGAATGCAGGAATTGACTGTTGGTCCACACTTCGTTCTGGTACGGGAACTGCCCGGTCATCATTGCAGCGCGTGAAGGCACGCAGATTGGCGACGCACAGTAGTTGTTATTGAAAGTGACACCGCGCGCTGCCAGCGCGTCGAGGTTGGGGGTGCGAATAACCGAATTACCCGAGTGACCCATAATTGCAGGGTTGTGTTGATCGGACTCGATGAAAAGGATGTTCGGGTGGTCGTTTGGCATTGTTCCAGTACTTTCTCAACTCGATGAATCAATGGATGACCCCGTCCAACCATAAACTGCCTGTGATAGCGATTCGTCGTAGTCGCTGCCATCCTTCCTGTGATGGCCGCGCCGATGACAGTTTGGGCAAATTGTAGATCCTAGCGGAAAGAAATCGGATCTACTGGAACTCTGAGATCATCCAGATCTACCGTCCATTGCTAGCCGTGAAGGGCACTAAAAAACTCTTTTCCACCCGACATGATCCAGCCGTTCAAACTTGTATAGAAGAACTTGACGCCTCGATCTCTAAATTTACCGACGTTTTCAGCAGATACGGTCGTTCCGGCAGTTCTACCTGCAGCAATGATCTTTGAGATGGATTCGTCTATTACCTTCTGCACATCAGAGTGTTCCTCATCGCCGATGTGGCCCATGGATTGTGCTAAATCGCTTGGAGCGACGTGGTAGACATCGATGTGATCTACGGTGAGAATTTGATCAAGGTTATTGACTGCCTGAATATCTTCAATCAGGACGATCGACATTGACTGGTCATTGGCTTTGGCGAGGTAATCGACCACACCAAACGACTGGCGAGGTTGGAACATACCTCTGCGGCCGATAGGCGCGTGTTTCGTAGCCTCAACGACAGCTCGAGCGTCTTCTACCGTGTCAACGTGCGGCACAACGATTCCCATGGCTCCCATATCCAGAGTCCGGTAAATAGTGCTGTAGTCAGTGCTTCCTACTCGAACGATGGGGGTCATGCCCCATAGATCTGCGGCGCGGGACAAATTACCTACATCCTCAAAACTTATGGGGCCGTGCTCGGCTTCCAACCAAACTGCGTCGACTCCTATTTGTCCGACAAAGTCCACGAGGTACGGTGTGTCAACCCCAGCCAAGCACGTGACGATTTCTCCAGCCGCAAGTTTTTCTTTCGTCCGATTTGGTCGCAGTTCTGCCATCGTTATTTTCTCCAATGTTTGTTCGTAGTTGATAGTGTCAAAACCTGTAGATATGTGCTTGAGAGTTCGAGATGGGTTGACTTGCTCCCAGAACCTGTATCAGTCGCTATGTTAGTCCTACGGCCTGCTTCGACCTGATGGTTTCAGGTGCTGGCGGTCGGTAAAGACGCTGATTTACTGATTGTCGACAAGAATCCACTCGATGACATCAACGTTCTGCAGGATCAAGAAAATATTGCGTTGGTCATGACGCACGGAAAGGTGCAAATTACTTTCGAAGAAATGAAGGGTCACCTGAATCCACGACTTGACAGTCCTCCAAGGCGAATCGTGCGCGTGAACGTGATATGTAAAGAGTGCCGTGTCTATGGTTGAACCCTCAATATTTTCGGTTTCAACGTAAGAATTCAGGAGTTTTGGATGGTCTGGATCAGATTCGCGAAGTCGAAGTTAGTGATTACTGTGGCGCTTACGTCATTTGCAGTGATGTTTATTACGATTACCGGGTGCGGTAGTGACGAACCGGTGGTCGAGGGTGATGCGCAAATCAGGACGGCTCCTGCCGACTACACGATCGAGGATTTGAAAGCCTTTGGCTTGAAAACGTCTAAGCAATACGACGTCGAGGATTTACCCGATGGACTCGATGCTTGGAAGGGTTTTTGGGGACTGGATCCTTACGATCGCCACGACTACGAGATCCGTTTCTACGCATCACACGAACTCGCAGTTTCGAGCGGTAAACCACTTGCTATTGAGTCTACCGGGGCAGAGTTCTTAGCCAACCGCGACACCTCAGAGTCTCTGGTCGCCAGTGGAGAAGGCTCGGCGTTTCGGACTTTCAAAGATAACCAGACCTGGGAAGAGGGCGTGAAGGAGAGGTGGCAGGCCAATCCTTTGGGATCGGTTGGACCGACTTACCCGAATTGGATGATACTCGGGAACATGGTGATCCTCTGCGACGGTCTCGATTCAGAGGAGGCTCTGGCAAGATGTGCCGAGCTAATCGATAGTTTCGTACCGTCCGAAGAAGGTTAGTTGTGTAGAACCACATCTCCACGCTGGGGATTGCTAATCTTGCCCGCGAAATGACAAATGCTGATCACAATCCCAAACGTACCGCCGAGGTCCTAATCGTTGGTGCTGGCGCATCCGGTGCCGCGGTCGCAGCGTCACTTGCCGAGGACGGATTTGATGTTGTTTGCATCGAGCAGGGCCATTGGCAAGATGCGTCCAAGTTCCCTACGGTAAAGCCCGACTACGAGCTACGAGCGATGAGTTCGTGGTCGATAAATCCGAACAAGCGCAAGCTTCCTGAGGACTATCCGGTAAACAATGACGACTCGGCGATTGAACCTGTGATGTTCAACGGCGTTGGTGGAAGCACGATTCTGTGGGCGGCGCACACGCCACGTCTGCACCCTTCGGATTTCCGCGTGAAAACACTGGACGGAGTCGCTGACGATTGGCCGATTTCGTACGAAGATCTAGAACCGTGGTACGACTTGAACGACCACGTTATGGGGTGTGCAGGCATAGCGGGAGATCCGGCTAACCCGCCCCGTTCGGAACGACCAATGACTCCGATCCCGCTAGGCAAGGACGGGGAGATGCTCGCCGGGGCGTTTGATCGGCTTGGCTGGCACTGGTGGCCGTCGGACAACTACGTCAACTCAACGCGTTATGGCGAAGGGCGAGACGCCTGCAACTTTTGCGGTCACAATATGATGGGTTGCTACCAGCGCGCCAAATCGTCGACCGATCTGAACTACTGGCCACGAGCTGTCGACCACGGCGCTGAACTTGTAACTGGTGCCCGTGTCAGGGAGATAACGACAGACTCGAGCGGCAGGGCCACCGGTGTGAATTATCAGGATGCCGAGGGTAATGACCAGCACCAGGCAGCACGCGCAGTAGTCATGGCGGCAAACGGCGTTGGTACCCCCCGCCTGTTGCTAATGTCCAAATCCGAAAATCACCCGAACGGCCTCGCCAACTCGTCGGGTATGGTCGGGAAGAATTTAATGTTCCACGTATACGCCGGTGTTACTGGAATTTTTCCGGACCACGAGGGCGAGTGGGTAGGTCCCGCCGCCAACATGATTCTTTCGCAGGAGTTTTATGAAACGGATCCCGGCCGGGATTTTGTGCGTGGCTACTCGTACCAAACTGGCCGGGGACAGGGTCCGGGCTCCACGGCGCGCGGTGGTTCTCCCCGCGTTCCGTGGGGTGCAGATCACCACGCTCAAATGCAGCGTCGATTCCGCAATACCGTGGGGCTTGGAGTTATTGGTGATGATCTGCCCGAGCAACACAATTCTGTTTCGCTAGATCCAAATTTGACAGATAACTCTGGTCTTCCGGCACCGAAGATCACCTATACCGTGAGCGACAATTCGCGAGCGCTACTCGATCATGCACTGATTCAAGGACAGAAGGTGCTAGAGGAAGCGGGAGCCGACGAGATCATGGTGAATCGATTCTCTCGAGAAGCCGGTTGGCACCTGATGGGGACGGCACGGATGGGCGATGATCCGGAGCGATCTGTGGTCGACAGCAACGGTCAGTCCCACGACATCGACAATTTGTTCATCGTAGACGGAAGTGTTTTTGTCACGGGCGGTGCGGTAAATCCAACGCCGACGATACAGGCGATCGCTCTTCGGACGGCTGATTACATCACGAACGAACGGGAGGATTTGAAAGCCTGATGGCATTTAAACCTGATATCAACCTTCTTGCAGCCGCCATGGATCGCGTCATTCCACCGGTGGATGATCTGGCAGGAGCGGGCGGAATGGGTCTGGCGGAAGTTGTCGTTGAGAAGTCTCAGGCCGATGATCGATTCTGGGATGCGCTATCGACCGTTTTGAATGCCTTGGCGTCTTCGAATGAGTTCCTAGCCAATAGCGGAGATGCGCAGGAAGATGCGCTCCGGAGCGTGGAGAGTTTACAGCCCGTTGCGTTCAATTTGTGGTTGGATGTCGTCTACACGATCTACTACATGCAGCCCGAGGTCCATCGGCGGTTGAGCTGGCATGGACGCCCGCCGCAGCCGGATGGAAACGTCATGCCACCGTGGGACGAGTCGGTTCTTGATGTGACGCGCCAACGCGAACCGTTCTGGCGACAGGTTTAGTTGCGGAAGGTCGGCAAGCACGAGATCATCGCCTACGAATCTAGTCGCTAAATCCCCTAACATGTGCCGAATTGTCGCTCTTCGGCGTCGACCTAATCCGTGGCGACAAGATCTACCTCTCCGATCGTCCCGGTCTCGGAATCGAGTTGGACAAGGATTACATGCGAGGGCACATCGTCGCAGGCTACGGTGGGTAAGGTAACTGCTAGCCGAGTTCGCTCGAACGCGGCCGACGGCAGCGGTCACTTTGATCCTCGTTAATCCTTCACTATATGCCAGTTCAATCCAGTAATCCCGAATCCTACGATGTCGCAATCGTTGGAGGTGGTATGTCGGGACTGACGGTCGCACACCAACTTGGTGACAAGAACGTTCTACTGCTTGAAAAAGAGTCATTGTGTGGAGAGCGAACGGTCTCGGTGAGCATGGAGAGAGTCTTTTATCCGGGTGTTGACTCCAAAACCTCTTATATCGATGCATTAGTGAGCGGATCGTCCAGCGGGTTTACCAGTCGGATCAGCTGATTTGGTGGGATTTCCAGAGAGTCGAACCACCGATCGTGACTTCTTCCGTCGTTTAACCGCCGCCGCACGCGACGAGTACAACGAGAATCGTGACCATTAACACTCTGGCAAGTTGGTGAAGCGATACATGGATTTCATCAGCAGCAGAAGGCTGAATAGGTTGCTGAGAGTACAGCGCCCAACAGGGTGAGATAAGAGTTATATTGCGCCCAACGTTACTTGATTGTCGATCTACCAGCGCGAAAGACTCCAACTGTGATCAGCAAAACTCCCATCCCGAAAATCGATATCGAACGACCTTCTCCTGACTTGATAAAACGTCTTCAGGGAATCGGTAGCGCAATGGCTTCTGGCGAACTGAGGAAGCTTGGGATCAAGGCTTCAGTTCTCGACGGAATAACGTCGTTTACTCCCGGCACAACCGTTGTCGGACCGGCAATCACTCTTCAATACCTACCAAAGCGGGAGGATCAGTACCCCGAAGGCGAGTATCGGGATCCGGAGTCGCAAGTTCATCGTCACGCGCTCTACCACGCGCAGGCTGGCGACATCATCGTCGTCGACGGGCGGGGCGAAACCACGAGTGGTGTTTTTGGGGACATGATGCTGACCTATCTTAAGGGGCGAGGTGGTTTAGGCATCATCATCGATGGGGCGATCCGAGATGTAGGTGGTGCCAAGGAACTTGGTCTGGGGATGTGGCTGAAGGGCGTCACTCCCTATGCGCACACGCAGACAGTGCAGTTCCCGTATGCGTACAACGTGCCGATCGATTGCGCCGGAACGCTCGTTATGCCGGGTGACATCATGATCGCTGACGATGATGGCGCTGTTGTGGTTCCGAAAGAACTCGCCGAAGAGTTAGCAGAGGCCGGTGGTGAGCATGCGGAATGGGAGGAATTCACCCGCATCAAGCTTTCCGAGGGCGGCGACCTTCGAAAGTATTATCCGCTCTCCGATGAAGGCAGAGCCGAGTACGAAGAATGGAAGAAGGCAAACGGCTAACCCGACCGTTACTCACATTGGTAAGCGTGAGCGGACTCAACTATGAGCAGCGATCCGATTGAGGGGAATTTTCGGGTCGGTAAACAGGTCGATAACCGGCGCGATCAAACCTGGTGCTCGATTGCTCTCGGCTAACCTCGCTCGGCTTTGTCGTATTCGGCGTAGATGTAGGGGTGCTCGGGATCGTAGTGCGTGAGTGTGTCGGGGTTTTTGACTCGACCGGCGGGGCGCACATCGTTGCCAGCGAAGCCATTCACGTCGTCGCCTAGATCCTGGCGGCATGATTCGATCAATGCAGTCAATCGAGCGACCACATTGGGATGATCGTCGAAGACGTTTACTGTTTCGCCGGGATCAGATTCGAGATCGTAGAGTTCGTTGATCTCTTCGTCTTCCTTGCGCACGTGGAGTTTCCATCTGGAGTCGCGTACTGCCTCGATGTTGTTCTCTAGATAGTAGAAGAACTCACTTCTCGGCGATTCGGTAGGCTCGTTGGCGAACATCAAAGATGAGATGTCGACTCCATCGGTCGTTCGATCCTGCGGAAGCTCGGCTCCTGCGATACCGGCGATGGTCGAGAAAAAATCTATCGTTGATGCAAGCTCGTTTCGAACTTCGCCAGCCGGAATCCGGCTAGGCCAACGCATGATGCAGGGAACCCGGTGCCCACCCTCCCAGGTCTGCCCCTTGCGCCCGCGTAACACTCCGTTATTTCCACCTTGATCTTGCAAACGAGAGCCATTGTCGCTCGTGAAAATCACCAGAGTGTTTTCATCGAGTCCCTGTCGTTGCAACTCGTCAAATAAAACCTTCGTCGTCCAGTCGACACCAGCGACGCAAGCTCCGTAATCTCCGTTGTCTGAGGCGTTCACGAGATTTTCTGGCGCGTACAACGGTAGGTGTACATACATGTGGGCGAAATAAAGGAAGAACGGCTCCTCGGTATTGCCTCGGATGAACCGCACTGCCTCTTCGGCATAGCGCTCAGTGAGAGCACGAAGATCCGGCTGCTCTTGTATGACATCTTCATCCCGAATCAGTGGCAACGGAGGTCGCTTTCGCAGTTGTTCCAATCGGTCGTGATCGACGATTGTCGGATCTGCGATCTGCCGTCCCATATCGTTGCTGTAGGGAAGACCGTAGTAGCTGTCGAAGCCATGGTTTGTGGGTAGGAATTCAGGCTGATCACCACAGTGCCATTTGCCGATGATCTTGGTGGCATATCCGGCGTCTTTCAGCGCACCGGCAATCGTTGTTTCATTTGGATTCAAACCAATGGCAGCGCCTGGAAAAAGAACCCGAAATCCGTCGAAAGATCCGAATCCGATTCGCTTGGGGTAACAACCTGTCAGTAGTGCACCACGGGATGGTGAGCAGACACCCGATGCAACGTAGAAGTCGGTGAATCGCACACCCTCGGCCGCCATCTTGTCGAGCGCCGGAGTTTTGTTGATTGTCGAGCCGTAAACACCCAGATCTCCGTATCCAAGATCATCGCAATTGATAAGTACGATATTCGGCCTGTCCATCGAAGCTCCCATCGAGAATTAGCTGTTGTCAGAATTTCTTGGCATAGTGTGCATGCATCGCTCGATGTTCGCGGCTCCATCTTCAACGTTTTTGGGGATTGATCCGAAAGATTCCAACGCCTGCGAGGGTGACGAAGGATTCAAGGAAGATCCTTGACGAGATGGTGGTTCAGGCCAACCTAGTGGTCAACAACTTGGCCTAAACCGATGGAGATGGCCGTCTGCCGAGTCGGATGCATGGCAGCAAACTCACGGGATATGGCCTGAAGTGTGGTCTCAGCACGTTCCGAACATACGTAGTTGGGAGTACAAGGCACTTGTGTGGCAGGACGGGGACACACCGGTAATGTTTATTTCAGACGTGTTCGATTGGGACGCGAATTCAGCTGTACTACGTGATGTCCCAATGCTTGAAGGCGGTATTTATTCGTTGAATGTCGCTGTCTACTTCGGTGAGGGATATGCCTACAGCGAGTACGTGATCTTCGAATGGTCGTCGGTAGTCGCGAAGTAAGCGATAAGATCATCCGGCAGGATTCGTTCGGTGATCTCTATCTCAAACGTCTTTGCCGCACCACCTCACTCTGTTTCGTATAGACTCTGCGACCGTTCATGGGTTCATAGATATTCGTTGTCTTTTGGCGACTCGGAGGCTCTTCATGGCAGATTCCACTCACGGTTCGGGCGATTTCGTATACGAGTTGATTCCTGACTGGGCGAAGTTGCCCGATGGCTGGGTTTTCACTCAGGTTGCTGCGGTAGCCGTGGATAAAGATGACAACGTTTACGCGTTCAATCGATCCGAGCATCCGATTATCGTTTTCGATCGTGACGGAAACTTCATCAAGTCGTTTGGTGAGGGTGACTTTCCGAACGCCCACGGCATGTGCTTTGCCAATGACGGAACGCTGTGGCTCGCTGACAATGGCGATCATACCGTGAAGCGGTACACTACCGCCGGTGAGTGTTTGATGGTGCTCGGCAGCCGGGACGAACCTGACGAAACCGGTGGTCCGTTCAATAAGCCCACCGACGTGACGGTTTCGAGCAATGGCGACGTGTATATCTCCGATGGCTACGGAAATACTCGGGTGCATGTGTTCTCTGATTCCGGTGAATATAAATTCAGTTGGGGGCAAACAAACGGTCTGCCGGGTGTTTGGGATGGAGACTTCAACCTTCCGCACAACATCTGGATTCACAAGGACGTTGTGTACGTCGCCGATCGCGAAAACCATCGAGTGCAAGTGTTCAACCTTGATGGCTCGCACCGAGCCACCTGGACAGACTTCATTCAGCCGACGGATATTTATATAGACGGCAACGACATTGCGTATGTCGGTGAGCTTCGCAACCGAGTTTCCATTGTCGATCTGGACGGCAACGTGCTATCTCGATGGGGTCGGTTCCCCTCACAGGATCCGGGTCAGTTCTACGCCGCCCACGGCATTTGGGCCGATTCGCGTGGAGATGTGTACGTAGGCGAGGTTCTGGAGGGTCAACGTCTGCAGAAGTTCCGCTTGGTGAAGTAAGGAATAACTGCACGAAGCCGTCATCCTGAATCAAGTTCAGGATGACGGAGTTGGCAGAAGGCATCCGGCTGGAAGCCTTCGTATACTCGTTACATGTTCATTGGCAATATCGAAATAAAAGGGCTAGCACGTCTGGCCCCCATGGCTGGAATTTCAAACGCCGCGTATCGGGTTGTGGCACGCGAGTGTGGTAGCGCGCTTACGACCAGCGAGGAGATCGACGCGACGGGTCTGACTCGCAAGAATACGAAGACCCGATATGACATTGCGAAGTACCTGCCCGAAGAAAAGCCAATAGCTCTTCAGATTCTCGGTGCCACAGCTGAAACGTTGGTGCCTGGTGCACAGTGGTTGCAGGATCAAGGCGCAGACATCATCGATTTGAACATGGGTTGCCCTGTTCAGAAGATCACGAAGACGGGTCGTGGTTCAGCGATGATGAAGGATGTTGCGAAGACCGCCAAAATTCTCGAGGCAATGCGGAAGGTTTTGACAGTCCCGCTTACGATCAAGATTCGTAGCGGGTGGGATGAAAAGCACCTTAACACCGTTGAAGTTGCGAAGATGGCCGAAGATGTCGGTGTGGATGCTATTACGGTTCATCCACGAACTCGGGCACAGCAATTCACGGGTCTTTCAAAGTGGGACATGATCTCTCAGGTCGTTGATGCCGTGAATATTCCAATTACGGGCAATGGCGATGTGAAGTCGATGTTGGATGCCCGTCGTATGGCTCAAGAAACTGGTGTTGAGTCGGTGATGATCGGTCGAGGTGCCATGGGCAAGCCGTGGGTGTTCGACGAAACATTCGAGGATCTTTCTCCTCAGGGTAAGTACGAGTATCAAACTCGAGTCATCAATCGCCACACGGAGCTAATCGTCGAGCTGTTCCCTGAGAAGGTTGGTCTGATTCAGATGCAAAAGCACCTGTCTTGGTACGCAGGCGGACGTGAGCGGGTTCGTGCGTTTCGTGTCGAACTATTCGGTGTGAAGACCTACGAAGAGACTCGAGAGATTTTCGATCGCTACTGGGCATCGGTCGATCCGGCCACATCTGAGCAGCCGAACATGGCTGCTGTTTAGCAGGTGGCGCGTTACTTCTGGCGATAACAGGCGCTAGAAATCCCAGACTATTTGGATCATCAGAAGCCGAAGGATGGTGAATGTCGTTGCTGCAGCCGGTACAGCTATTAGCCTGCCCATACTTCGAGTTTTGGAGTTTCCCAGTTTCAGGGTGAATCTTGTCTTAAGGTGCTAGCCGCCCAGTTTTATGGCGCGCTACTACGCGCATTCATACCTGGTCGATGGTGCGAGTCTCTCCGGATGTCCTAAAATCCAGACGACTACGGGTTAATCTGGAACCGTTCCGTTTCGATTCGAAATGAAGTAATCCGTGACTACTGACTACCTGTTATTGTGCAGCCGGTAGTTAGCGTGACGCTTGCCTGTGCTGAACAAATGCTTGTAATGGGAGCAGATAGCGATATGGCTGAGAATTTCGGTGTAGAGATGCGGTTGGACGTCAAAGTTCCCATGCGAGATGGCATCGAGCTATCTGCGGACATCTATCTTCCGGTGTCCGAAGGGCCGTTCCCGGTAGTTTTGATGCGTACGCCCTACAGCAACAACATGGACCCGGTGATTGAGAAGGCTCGAAAACTGGCGAATCGTGGTTATGTATGCATGGTTCAGGATGTCAGAGGCAGGTTCGATTCTCAGGGTGAGTACTACGCGTTTCATCAGGAAATCGACGATGGATTCGATACTCAAGAGTGGACCGGGCAACAGGATTGGTGCGACGGCAACATTGGTATGGCTGGATCGTCGTACGGTGGTTGCGTCCAGTGGCTGAGTGCTCCGCTCCAAAACAGGTATTTGAAGGCCATGGTTCCCCGGGTGATGTGTACCGACTACTACCAGGGTTTGATGCATCCGGGTGGGGCGTTTCAGCTCAACGTGATGATGACCTGGGGTATGCGCACGAACGGCCGCACCGGGCAAAGTATCGACTACCACAATTGGACCGAGGCATTCAGGTCGCTTCCACTGACTAATCTTGCTGGCAATGCAGGTCGAGATATGAAGTTTTGGCAGGACTGGCTGGCACACCCCAATGATGACGAATATTGGGATGAAGTGAACACGGACAGGCGATTCGGTGAAATCGAGGTACCTTCACTGATTATGGGCGGCTGGTACGACCTGTACGCCACGGATGCTTTCGATAATTTCACCGGCCTCCGAGAACGTGGTGGCTCCGAGTTGGCACGCGGTTCGAAATTGATCGTTGGGCCATGGCCGCACGCACTGAGCACTTCGACGAAAACGGGTGATATCGATTTTGGTGCTGAGTCGATGCTCGATCTTGATTCGATCGAACGTGACTGGTTCGATAGATGGCTTAAAGGTGATAAATCTGGAGCAGAGGAGGCGGCTCTTCGAATATTCGTAATGGGCAGTAACGAGTGGCGTGATGAGCATGAGTGGCCTTTAGCGCGAACCGACTGGCAATCATGGAATTTGCACTCTGAAGGCGGCGCGAACACCTCGGCTGGTGACGGCAAACTGGCGCTGGAGCCGGCAGATGGTGAACTGACAGATCGTTTCGCATACGATCCTGAAATGCCTGTTCAGACTATTGGAGGGAACAATTGTTGCTCTCCAGAAATCGTCCCGTGGGGACCATACGATCAACGACCTGCCGAGGCCCGTAACGACGTGCTTTGCTATACGACGGATGCCCTGACGAATGATCTTGAGGTGACAGGGCCGATTCGTCTGAAGCTGTTTGCAGCTACCGATGGACTTGATACGGATTGGACTGCAATGCTGGTCGATGTTTCACCGACTGGCTACGCTAAAAACCTTTGCGACGGAATCATCCGAGCTCGGTATCGAGAGGGATTTGAGCAGCCAAAATTGCTGAAGGTTAGCTATGTTTATGAATACGAAATTAAGGTTGGCGTTACGAGTAACGTGTTCAAGAAAGGACATCGGATTCGACTCGAAGTGTCATCCTCAAATTTCCCGAGATTCGATCGCAATTTGAATACGGGCAGCGATATGTACAACTCGACGGAAATGAGAGTTGCACAGCAGACCATCCACCATTCAGAGCAGTACCCATCGCAACTGATTCTGCCTGTGATCCCTGAGTAGGCAAAAACCGGCAGATTCCGTCTCGAACGTCGACGCTTCGAACGCCTACACCGTTGGTAGGGGCATGTCGTCGCCGGTCTGGTCTTGCCAGATGCGTATTCGGGCTGCCATGTCGCGAACTCGATCTTTATGCTCAGGTTTGTCGAACAAGTTTTCGAGTTCCGCCGGATCGTTGTTGAGATCGTACAACTCGCACTGATCGCCAGGCGACAGATTCAACTTCCAGCGATCGCCTGATACGACACCTCGCCATGGGATCGACACCATGCGGTTGATCTCAGGCGATCCAAGATTCCGGTCGCCCATCCCGTTCCACTGAATAAACACATCGTTGTCGGAAAGGTCGGTTTCTCCACGCAGTACAGACCGCAGCGACTTGCCTTCGATATGTTCGGGAATGTCGCTACCCGAAAGATCCAATAGGGTCGGTACGAGATCGACCTGTCCAACCGAGCCGGGTATTCGTTGCGGCTGCATGTCGGTCATCCACGGCACGTACATCAGGAATGGCACGTTCGACGCCTCTTCGTACAGTGATCGCTTCTCTAGCATTCCGTGGTCGCCTGCCATCTCCCCGTGTTCACTTGTAAACACGATGATGGTGTTGTCGGCCTGTCCACTCTGTTCGAGAGCTTTAAAAATCTTTCCAAGTTGGTTGTCGACCAGAGTCACGTTTGCGAAGTACTGGGCTCGTAGTTTGCGGAAACCTTCTTCGGTGGTGGTGTCGTGATGGTCGCCGCCGGCTTCACCAAGCGGATTATTGCCGCCACCCATGTAGTAGTCGGAACGCAAGCGATTTACGAACGATCCTGAATCGGGACGTCTACGGAATCCGGGTCCGACATCGATTTCGTCAGGATCGTATAGATCGTTCAGTGGACCCGTATACGGCGGGTGCGGCTCGAAGAAGTTCACATAAAGCAGCCACGGTTGATCGGCGTGATCACCCTCGGGGTAGTCTCGAATGAAATTCGAAGCGGTGTGACCCAGGAATCCGGCCTGCGTCTGTTCCTCGGTAAGCTCAGTAACACCGACCCAGCCTTCGTACGAGGTTTGGGTTGATGGTGGCTCTACACCGTGGTTACGCAGCCACTGGTTATACGGAGCTTCCTGGTACCGATACTCCTTGCGAGTTATTCGTACCCTTTGAAAATCTTCGACCGCCTCCCAGTTGTCGAAACCGTGCTGAGCGATCATATCGTCACCAAGATGCCACTTGCCCATGTGGGCGTTGTAGTACTCATCGCTGATTAAATCGCCCATCGTCGGAATGTCCCGCGAGAGCGGTATGTTGTTGCGTTGAAGGCCTGTTGCGTAGGGGTAGAGCCCTGTCATTATCGAGGCACGGGCGGGTGTGCAAACCGGCTGTGTTACATACGCGTTTTCAAATACAAAACTCTTTTCGGCGAGTTTGTCGAGGTTCGGCGTTTTAATCCAGTTGTTTCCGTAGGCACGCATCGAGTCTCGACGCTGCTGATCGGTGAGGATGAATAGGATGTTGGGCTTGCGGTCTTGCATGTCTCGTACTTGTTGTTCGGGTGTATTGAGAATCTACTGCAAATTCATACGGAATCGAGCGCCTACGTGCTGTCAGCCACCGGAAGGGTACGGCAATCCCGCTCGCGCGCAAGCATCTACGAGGCTGATCTCTGATTATGGGTCTGCTGCTGCATCAACAATTTGAGACTGACCGAACTTGCCTTACGCCTCTCATTGGCGAAATGACAGAGGCGATGATGGCGCGTGCGTGCGTCGTTGCTATCTGAATAGCGTCTCAAGTTTCCGCAACGCTTCCAGATTCAACCAATGAGGTACGACAATTATCTGTAGATGGTCACGCAGCGGTTGCAGTACGAACCGGGACAAGTGGTTGGTGGGGATGGCTGTTTTTAGAGAAAGAATCTCGTAGTGTGTTGGGTACAGTCGGTGTCAACGCTCCACCCGATGCAACGGGCTCAGTTGGCATTGCGTTTTCGATCTACGAAGATCAACAGAACAAGAACTACACCAAAGAAGCCACACAGGCAGTTGTCGATTGGATACTGGCACAAGAGGGCGTGAAGTCGCTCCGGATGACCATCCATCCCAAGAACTTTGCCGCTGTTCGGGTAGCTCAACACTCGAAAATTGAACTTTGGGGCCATCATCGATCAAATCATCGGCGAGGTTCACTTGTAAGAGGCGAAGAAGCTGGTGATTCTACCGCCGCCTTCAACGCTTGCTTAACCGTTTTCAGGGTGACCGAACGGAAGCCAGGCAATAGAATCTTTAGATCGACCTTTTTTGTTTGAAGGCGATTCCATAGTTATTGGAGATTCTGGTGCCAGACAAGTCGCAAGAAACGTTGCCCGTGACGTTCGATTCCGCTATGAAGAAGAAGCGCGAGAAGCGTCCGTGGGGATCGTACGAAGTGCTGACCAGCGGCCCTGGTTTCCAGGCCAAGAGGCTTACCGTGAATGCGGAATCACGATTATCGCTTCAGTGGCACCGTCATCGTGATGAAACGTGGGTTGTGGCGCGTGGCACGGCTCAGGTGACGGTCGGTGAGGAACAGCACACTCTCGGACGCGGCGAAACGATGTTCGTCGCTCGCAATATTCATCACCGAATCGAGAATATTTCTTCGGTTGAGGCGCTCGAAATCATTGAAATTCAAACTGGCGACTATCTCGGTGAAGACGATATCGTTCGAGTCGAGGACGACTTCGGTCGGGTTGGGTAGGGAGTGGTTCTAGTTACTTCAACGCTACGCTGCCGTCGTCTCGGATTGGCGGTTCGGAGTTGGCGGGGTCGAACGGGTGCATGGCTGGGGCATCTTCGTTGAAGATGACTCCGAGTCCAGGCTTTTCGGATGGCATGTACCAGCCACGTTCGAGTTTCATGATCTCGTCGGTCATGTCACGACGTGGTGGCACTTCTTCTTGCACCGATTCCTGAACGTCCCAAGAGGGCGACGAGATTCCGAGCGCTATACAAGCTGCGGTAGCGATCGGGCCCTGGAAATTATGCGGGCAGATCTTGATGTGGTGTGCCTCGGCGATGGTGGCGATCTTTTTGGTTCCGGTTATACCGCCAGCAACCGCAATATCGGGCTTAAAGAACGCTGGCTTAGACAGTTGAGCGTACTCGCGGAATTCCCAGATGCCCATATTGCGCTCGCCCACTGCCAGCGGAAGTCTCATTTTGGCGGCAGTATCACCCATTGCTACAACGGAGTCAGGCACGATGGGATCTTCGACGAAATATGGCCGTAGTTTCGCAACCTCGTCACAGAAGGCGATTGCCTCGTGCGGTTGCATATTGCGATGAATTTCGAGTCCAATATCGAAATCCCAGCCGACCGTTTCTCGCACGGCCTCGACCATCTCGATCGCTTTGCCAATTAGTTTGGTGTAGGTCAGTTCCGCCCAATTGCGGGGCATTGGGGTGAACTTCAGTGCCGAAAAACCTTCGTCGAGGACTCGCTTGGCTCCAGCCGCACATTCTTCGGGTGTGTTGCCGCCGATTCCCTGCGCGATGCCTCGGATTTTCTGGCGAACCTTGCCGCCGAGGAGGTCCCAAACAGGTGCCTGTAGTCGTTTGCCCTTGATGTCCCAGAGCGCCATATCGATCGCACTTACCGCGCCGCCGATGCTGTTGCCACGAAAAGCCGAATTGTATCGCCAGAGGTAGCTCCAGATGTGCTCGATGTCGGTGGCATCCATACCGATCAGTGCTTCGGCGAATCCGTGAATCGTTGCCTCAGCCGCTTTCGGATACGACCAGTAGCACGATTCACCGATACCCTCGGTGCCATCCTCAGTCGTTACTTTCACGACGAGGAAACGGGATACAAAAAAAGTTTCGATCTTTGCAATTTTCATTTTTTCTCTTCAGTTTGGGGCGATACGGCCTGAGATGAGTGAATGTTGAGTTTCGGGTTGGTTCCGCAGGTTTAGATCTTCCAGTGAGCGTTGATGCTCGCTTCGTAGACGGCGGTTTCCTCGTTTTCGATTTCTTCGATGGTGACAAGACGACCCAGTACCGATGATTCCAGCGCAGCGTTGCAGACCGCGAGATCCTTGCGGCCCACGTAGGCATCGACCTCAGGCTTCGTTCCATCAGCGATACACTGGCCCAGTTCGTAGTACTCAAGTGCCACGAGGTAGCGATCCGCATCCTCGAAAGGAGTTGTGTACGAACCGAGTCGATCAGCACCGAACAGGCGGGCGGGTAGCTCGTCGAGATGGAAGTCGGGTACGAGTTCCAGAACATCGTCCCCGGTGACCGTGCCCGCACCATTGATTGTCAGCGTAAGTGGTTCTCCTCTCCGCTGTTTCGCCGGCTGCATCGAACCCTTACTGCCATAGATCATGCCGTACTGCGTCGGTTCGCCGTGTGCTGCGAACATCGAGGTCCACTGACCAACAGCCCCACTCTTGAATTTGAGTGTTGAAATCACCATGTCTTCGGCATCGGCGTCGATCTCGTCTGGCACCTCGGAGGCCCAGCGATCGTAGAAATTTGCCACGCCAATTCGTTCACCCTTGTAACGTTTCGGTTCCCAGACCTTCGACACTGCGAACACTTCCTCGACATCGCCCATGTAGTACATCATCTGGTCGACGGCGTGAACGCCAGCGTCGACGAAAATCCCACCGATGTTCTTGTCGTGACGCCAGGGCCAGATAATGATGTCGTTTCCGCCTCGGGCCGATCCCTGCAGGAAGCTATATGGGTCGCCAATAGCACCGGAATCGAGCAGTGCCTTGTTGAGTCGGCACATCGGATCGCGTCGCTCTTGCTCACCGACGCTCAAGACCTTGCCGCTGCGTTTCCAGGCATCGATTACTCGATTGCAGCCCCGAATGGTTAGCGAAAGCGGTTTTTCGCAGAGCACGTTGTAACCAAGATCGAATGCCATCTCAGCGACGAGGTGGTGCGATCCTGAGTCGGTCGTAATATCGACAGCCTCGATATCGGGACGTTGCATTTTCATGTCTTCCATCGAAGTGAAGACCTCGGGGCGGCTCCCTAGCATTTCTTCGGCGTTGTCTGCGAGGTGAATGGCGTTTTCTTCTCGGGTGTCGCAAACTGCGACAAGTTCGACGTTAGCCATGCCGCTTTCGTACAGCGCACCGAGTGCTCGTAGATGACGACCACCCATGCCGCCGGCTCCGACTATCGCAATTAGAATATTGACCATGTTTTTGCTCGGTTGACTACCTATCCTGAACGCTGCCGTCGAAGCCGATGGGGGTGTCGAGGATTTTTGGGTTTTCGGGTCCAGAGAGGGCGGCTTCGTTGAGTTCGATACCGAGTCCCGGCCCTTCGGGGACGATGAGATAGCCATCGATAAGCTCCAGCGGCGTTACCAACAGATCGCTCTTTGGCGGTTCTGATTCGCCGGTGTATTCCTGAAGTGCGAAGTTCGGAATACAGGCGTCGAGTTGTACGCAGGCTGCTGTGCTGACAGGCGAGAGCGGATTGTGCGGAATGACTTTGACATGCTTTGCCTCAGCCATCGCTGAAACCTTTTTCGAGCCCGACAATCCGCCGCAGAGACAGAGATCGGGTCGAATGTAGGAAGTTGCGTTGGCTTCGAGAAGCTGTTCGTATTCGAAGATGGTCGTGAATCGTTCGCCTGTTGCGATCGGAATATTGCAGTGTTCGGCCACGTCGGCCATTCGAGCCGGACTGTCCGGGAGCATGGGATCTTCGTAAAAGAACGGGTTGAACTGTTCGAGCCTTCGTCCTAGCCAGATACTCTCGGCTGGTGTCATCTGACGATGAATTTCGACACAGATATCGACGTTGCCGCCGACCGCCTCTTTCACTGCACCGACCCGATCGACTGCCTCGTTAGACCATTCGGTGTACGACTTGTGGAGATAGTAATCGGGCGCGAACGGCGTGAAGCGAACGGCGGTAAATCCGTCGGCTGCTGCGGATTTCGCACTGGTGACTAGATCGTCTTTTGTATCACCACCGACGTGCATGTAGCAGCGCACTTTGTCGCGAGTTTTGCCGCCCATCAAGTCGTAGATCGGCACGTCGAGGCGCTTGCCCTTGATGTCCCACAGGGCAATATCGATCGCCGAGAGTGCGCCTTGAACGACCGATCCCATGAAGTGCGACGAGCGATATAACCACTGGTAGTGATGCTCGATGAAACTCGGATCCTTGCCGACGAGATAGTCGGCCATCGTGTCGACCATCGTCTTGGTCGGACGCTGCCAGCCGTGGACTCCTCCCTCACCGATACCCACAGTTCCGTCCTCGCAGTAGATGCGAATCAGCAACCATCGGTCCCAGAGCATTGTTTCGACTCGTTCGATTTTGGTTGGTACTAGCATGGTTCCTGGGATCCGTTTTCTGCTTGTGCGACGGTGTGCTAATGAGGCACAGCCGAGAAGGTAGTCCTAAAACGCCGACGTTACAAGATCGAATCGAATTGTGTTGACCGTCAGTCGCGGGTATAACGACGCAGAAGAAATTATTCAATTTGAGGATCAGGAATATTGCTTGAACTGGTAATTAAGGGTGCAACCGTAATCGATGGATCAGGGGTGGAAGGTGCAGCGCTCGACGTTGGAATCGAGGGTGATCGTATTGCAATGATTTCGCCTTTGATTGAGGTTGAATCGGCAGAAATTCTCAATGCCACCGGACTCACACTAACCCCAGGTTTTATCGACGTTCATTCTCATGATGACTTTCATGTTCTGATCGAACCAGAGGTCCGCCATAATATTTTTCAAGGCATAACGACAGCGATTGTCGGTAACTGCGGATTTGGCGCAGCTGGTTCGGACGCTGGCAAGGTTCAGATGAAGGCGATAAACGAGCCGAGTGCCGAACTTCCTGATTGGACAGGATATGCCGGTTATATGGAGGAAGTGGACAAGACCTCTCCCGTGCTGAACGTTGCTGCGTTGATCGGTCACCACACGGCGCGCCGCGAGGCGATGGATGGAGTTGAAAATCGTCCGCCAACAGACGCCGAACTTGCCGCGATGTTGGCGAATGTGGCTGAGGGTATGGAAGCAGGTGCCGTTGGTATGTCGACAGGTCTGGTCTACGAGCCGGGGCGATATGCCGCGACGGAGGAAATTGTTTCGCTGGCACAGGTGGTTGGTAAGCATGACGGACTGTACGTTTCGCACATGCGAGACGAAGGTGGCGGATTGCTCGACTCGGTGCGAGAGACGCTGCAAATCGGAGAAACCAGCGGAACCGGGGTTGAGATTTCTCATCATAAAGCTGTGGGACGAGCGAACTGGGGCAAGGTCGTTCAATCTTTAGAAATGATCGAAGACGCTGTCGCCCAAGGGCGTGATGTTACCGCCGATCAGTATCCGTACACCGCTCGTAGCACGATGCTTTTCGCTCTAGTGCAGAACGGCACGTTCAGTCTGGGTGAGGGTGGAGCTATGGGCAAGTCGTCGCCTGAGGAGGTTTTGCTGTGCTCGGTTCCCGGTCAACCCGAGTTCGAGGGTCGCACGCTTCAAAGTTTCGTGGAGGAGTTCGATCTGCCCGGCGAGGATGCAGCGAAGAAACTACTCAGCGACATTTCCAGCGACATTTTGGTCGCAGCGTTCGGAATGGATGAGGGTGATGTGCGAATGGTTATGGCGCACTCGTCGACCATGATCGGAACCGATGGGCTTGATCGTGGTTCCAAACCTCATCCGAGGGCGTGGGGTACGTACCCGAGAGTTCTCGGCAAATACGTTCGAGAAGAGGGTGTGATTTCGCTTGAAAACGCCATCTACAAGATGACTCATATGCCGGCAACGAAGTTCAATATCGCCAATCGAGGGCTCATTAAGGAAGGCTACTTCGCCGACCTGACGTTGTTCGATCCTGAGACGGTTATCGATGGCGCGACGTACGAGAACTCACGAGTAGGGCCGCAGGGCTTGCTGCACGTAATCGTAAATGGCCAGTTTGCGGTTCGCGACGGAAAGCATTCCGGATCGAGATCGGGGCGAACAGTACGTATGGGGCAAATGTAGGAATCCGCATCGAGGAATCGGGAGTAAACTGCTCCGCCCCACTAATTCAGGAAATCTCATGCCAGAAATTATCGAATCAGTATCGGTAACTCCGATCCCGTCGAACTATCAAAAAGAGCTCGGCAAAAACACATATATCGACAACATTGGCACGCAGCGACTCGAGTGGGTCATTCGGGCGCGCAGCACGAGTGGAGCCGAGAGAATTTCGATTGCCAATCGACTGATGCGGGAGGGCACCGCCGAGAGCATGTTGCCCCACATCAAAGGTGCTCTGCTCGGTAGGGAAGTCGGCCAACTGCTTGAGATTTCTGACGGTGTGGTGACCGGTGAAGGATCGGGTATGGATCGTTGGTATCGCCGAAGATTCGACATTAGATCTCGAGCTATATCAGGGAACTGGCACGTCTTCGAAGACGGTAAATACGCAGTGCCGAGCTCACCCGGGCTGGCAGTGAGTATCGATCATGACCTCTACAGCCGTGTCTACGGACAGCACGAAACAGTAATCAGTTAGCCAGCTAATCAATTTAGGAATTTCTTCAAAGATGAAAGTACTTATTACCGGTATTACAGGTCGCGTTGGAGCGAATATTGCTCAGAATTTTCTAGAGCGTGGGTATGATGTAAGAGGCTTCGTTTGGCCGGGTGACCGACAGGCCGAGAAGATGAAAGCGATCGGCGCCGAGATCGTAGAAGGTGATCTGGCAAATTCTGCCGACGTTAACGCTGCCGCCGATGGGCAGGAAGTGATTTTGCATCTGGGTGCGGCGTTTCAGGCAGGCGGACCGTTCACTCCCGAGCAATACTTCGATACGAACGTGAAAGGCACGTTCAACGTCCTCGAAGCATCACTCGGCTTAGGTGATCACCTGAAGCATGTGCTCATCACCAGCACCGATGCGACGATGTTCAAGTATCCCGAAAGCGGAATAACTGATCCGATCGCCGAGGATTCACTGCCACTCTCGTCGACAAACTGGTACGGCTACACAAAAGTGCTGTGCGAAAACCTTCTGAATCGGTACCACGCTGAGGAAAATCTAAGAGGAACGATCATTCGGTTTGCAAACGTATGGGGTGCAGGCGAGATTCTGAATTTCCACCAGTTCCATCTGAGCACGTTCCTGAAGGTGTTCGAGGGCAGGACCGACGATGCTGGCAGGACAACATACGAGAAATTGCAAGCAGAGAGTGCGAAGACCGATGGCGGCCCACGACTTATCGTTGCTTGTGATGTAAATGGTCGACCGTGGAAGAAGCATCAGGTTGAGGTGCGCGACCTTGTTCATGCTTACGAGCAGGCGGTCGGCAATTCGGCGACTTTTGGCAACGTCTATCAATTGGGTTCGAATGAGCCGTTTACGTGGGACGTATTGATTCCATACATTTCGGAAAAGACTGGAGTTCCGTACTCGACGGTCGATCTGGCGACCAATCCGACGTTCTATGAGTACGACCTGTCGGCGGCGCGAAACGACTTCGGGTATTCACCGAGTCTTTCGTTGTTTGAGATGGTCGACGAAGCGATTCGTTTCAACTCTGAAGGCGGCGGTGGGATTATTCCGACAGTTGTTTAGGGAACGTGACTGGGAATATGCGACTTGCATGATCCTGCCATCGGTACGAGGACTCGAACTCAAAAACCTACGGCCTGACGCGGTTCATGGCGACGTAAATGCCGACTCCGAGACCTATGTAGGCGACGATGTTGAGAAACACACCGTTCCAAACACCGAGAAAATCGGCAACTATAAATCCGATGATCCAGACGGCAAGCATGGTCACTGCGGCTACAATTCGCAAACGTGCATCAAGTTTGTACTTGCCCGCCCTGAGCACATATTTGCCAACCGGCGATCCGCCGAGAGCGAGGATGAACGATGCTGCTACATTCCCGATCTGGAATCCGAGTGGTAGAACCCACAGTACCCAGACGATGAGTCCGTACGCTACTCCGAAACCAATAGCACCAACCACCGATAGTGCGATAACGGTGCTGAACTCAGCGGTCGTCGATCGGAATATCGGAGCCTGACCGATACTCGCACAATCGGGACAACGAGCACCGACAGGCGACTGCACCATGCACTGCGGGCAGATGAGATCGCCGCAACGTCCGCAACCGAGATTGGATGCGGTGTCGGGGTGTCGTAGGCAGACGCTTTCGAGAGTGTCGTTTGTCATTGACGAATCAGGAGACTCACAAAATGTGGATATTAGTCTTCGATTTTTCGGATTTGATCATTGCTCAACCCAGTTTTCGCGATCGGCGATATCGCGATCGAACACGAATCGGGTCATCAGCAATCGCGAGGTAATCAGCCCCGGTTCATTCTTCAGGGAGTTAGATGTCATTCGTTTGGTAGCCGTTACTAGAGCGAATGCAATCGAGAACCACACAAGTTCGACCGGGAGGTTTAGCAATGCAGCCCAGACCGGCATCAGGATCACAGCGATTAACCACCACACGGCCGAATCTTTCCACGGCGTGAACAGCACGCCGAGCGCGGGTACTGTTCCGTAGATTACCAGCAAAGGGAAGTTGAGAATCAGCATCGCCCCAAGAACCGTCGCCATCCCGCGGCCACCCTGAAGGCTCGAAAAGATTGACCAGTTGTGTCCAACCACAGCGGCAATGCCACCTGCTGCTTCTACGCCGAGCCCGAGTCCCAGTACTTTTTCTGACGCGATGAGGACTGGGATAGAACCTTTGATGGCCACATCGAACACAACGACCGGGACCGCCCACTTTGCCCCGACCTGTACTGTGAGATTTGATGCTCCAATGTTGCCGGACCCGTGCTCCCTGATATCGATTCCAGCCGCAAGCCGGCCCACGAGATACGACGTTGGGATCGAGCCGACGAGATAGGCTCCGGCAATTACGGCAATCGAAAGCAAAGTATCCATCATGGTTAAGTCAGCCCCACCGGGACGCAGCCCACATTCTCGCCATGCGTCGTTGTTGCTCGCTCCAGTAGTTGAGAAGCGGTATCGGGTGGGGGTCCGTTCGAGCCGGGAGTTGTCTCATTGAGGGCTCCGAGAGCGTGATAATCGGTTCCGCCGCACGACACGAGATCGTACCGAGTTGCGAGATCCAGATACGAATCACGTCTGGCGCTGGCATATTTTTCTGCGTAGACCTCGATACCGGCGAGTCCGACTTCAACTAACTGCCTTACAAGGCCATCGAGCTTATCCACTGTACGTGGATGAGCGATGACACCGACACCTCCGGCTCCGTGGATCATCTCAAGCGCTTCGACAGGTAGAAGTTTTGGGCGGGGTACTCGTGCTACGCCTTTATCGCCGAGGAATCGTTCGAACGCTTCAGCGACTGTTTCGACATGACCTGCCTCGACCATGGCGCGTGCGATGTGAGGGCGCCCAACGGATCCACCCGCCATTTCAACTACACGTTCCCATGAGATGGGACGTTTTAGCTCGGCGAGCTTACCGACCATTGCTTTCGCTACATCGACTCGCTCCAGTCGGAACTGCTCGAGTTTTGATTGCATGTTCGCGTTTTCGGTATCGATGAAATATCCGAGTAGGTGCAACTCGGATTCGTCGTTTGCTGTCCCAAGTTCGATACCGGGAATGACCGTGAGTCGAGGATGGGAGGTCGATGCTTCGATTGCTTCGGCGACACCTTCGGTCGAATCGTGATCAGTTACTGCGACAACACGGAGGGTTGTGCTGGCGATTTGTTGGATCAGTTGGGTCGGGGTCAGCATGCCATCGGAGGCTGTGGTGTGTAGGTGTAGATCGACTTCCACAGGCCATTCTGGCTTGACCGCAGGCGATGTGGGATCGTATCGACTGCCTTCGATATTTTGGCCGGTGGAATCGCTCAAACTTCGATCTGCCTGTCTACTCGCTCGATTGATGACGCCTGACCGGTTGATGCGTCGATATCGATAAGAACTGAGTTGAAGTTGACGAGCCCTTTTCGTATTGGCTGCATTCGCTGACGGCGACCAGAAAGAAAGCGTGCAAGCGATCCTTCAACTTCGACTCCGAGGATGGAATCGACAGCACCTACCATACCGAGATCGGTGACGAAAGCAGTACCGTCGGGAAGCACTTTACAGTCGGAGGTCGGGACGTGAGTATGAGTTCCTACGACAGCAGCGATTCGTCCATCGAGGTGCCAGGCTAGGGCAGCTTTTTCTGAAGTAGCTTCAGCATGGAAATCGACAACGATCGGCTTACCCAGACCGAACCCGCCGGCGAGTAGATCGTCGACGACAGCAAATGGTGAATCGAATTCTCCAACCCAGACTCTGCCAATGAGATTAATCACTGCTATTGGACCGGAATCGTCGGTAGCTCCGCGACCAGGGGTGCCCGGTGGGTAGTTGAGCGGTCGGAGAACTGGCAGGAATGGATCGTCGAGATGATCGATGAACTCGCGTTTGTCCCACACGTGGTTACCGGTGGTGATCACGTCAGCTCCGGCTTCTTGCATCTCGGCAACGGTATCGACTGTGAGGCCGATACCCGCGGCAAGATTCTCGCCCTGAAGTGTGACGAAATCGATGTTCAGTTCGGATCGGAGATCTTTCAGAAGGCTGGTTACAGCTTTTCTACCACCACTTCCGACAACATCCCCGATCATTAATACGCGCATGCGAATCTTTCTAGTTGAGTTGCGAACAAGAGTGGATTCATACCGTACGTTCAACAATGCGGGAAGTGGAGAGCGAATTCAAGCGGCTTGAGATTGAACCAACGCCAGGTTCCTTACGTTGGTCGAGAAGTAGGCGTTGTCAGTTGGATGTTGAAGGTGGCGTCATCGTGCGAGGCCCCTCTGCTCCGCTTTCGCTACGATCAGGCCTCTTGTCGTTATTCGGTATTGGAACGTCTCGCCTACTGCGCAACCTCGATTGATCGGGATTCCCTAATTACTACGACTCGGATTTGACCGGGGTAGGCGAGGGTTTCTTCGATCTTGGCGACGATATCACGAGCCAGCGAAGAGGCAGTCACGTCATCGACATTTTCGGGGTCGACGAGGACTCGAACCTCACGACCTGCCTGAATAGCGTATACACGTTCCACACCCTCGAATCCACGAGCCACTTCTTCGAGTTCTTCGAGTCGTTTGATGTAGTTTTCTATCGTGTCGTGTCTTGCACCAGGTCGAGCTGCGCTGATCGCATCGGCGGCAGCCACGAGGAACGATTCTGCCGTTGTCATTTCTCGATCGTGGTGCTCCCTTATCGCGGTAATCACGTGTTCTTTCTGGCCGTAACGCTTTGCGACGTCGGCACCGATTTCAGCGTGAGGTCCATCGACCTCGTGCGTGAGTGCCTTGCCAATGTCGTGGAGGAATCCTGCGGTCTTGGCGACCTGAGGATTCGCTCCAATTTGTGATGCAAGAATTCCACCGACTAACCCGACTTCAACCGAGTGTTGGAGTACGTTTTCTCCGTAGCTGTATCGGTATTTGAGCCGACCAACAAGTTTCACCAGTTCGGGGTGCAAACCTTTAACGTCTGCATCGAACATCGCCTTTTGACCGGCTTTACGAACTGTTTCATCGACTTCCGATCGTGCCTTTTCGACCGATTCTTCGATACGTGCGGGATGAATCCTGCCGTCCTGAATCAGCCGGTCTAGTGCGATGCGCGCTACTTCGCGCCGAATCGGATCGAAGCAGGAGATAGTAATCGCCTCGGGCACGTCAGCGATAATGAGATCGACTCCGGTTGCCGCCTCGATAGCTCTGATGTTCCTGCCTTCGCGTCCGATCAACCGACCTTTCATCTCGTCGTTCGGCAACGAAATGCTGGTGACGGTTGCTTCTGAGACGACTTCGGCCGCGAGTCGCTGCATACTCGCAGCCAGAATTACGCGCGCTTTATCGTCAGCCTCATCCTGTGCCTCTAGTTCAGCATCTCTGTAACGGCGTGCTAATTCGAACTGGATATCTTCTTCAGCCTGATCGAGCAGCTGTTGCCTGGCATCGGCCATGGAAAGGCTCGAAATCGATTCGAGTCGTTCACCAGCCTGTTGTCTCAAGTCGTCGATCTCTGATTCTTTATCAGCCAGATCGTTTCGTTGGTCACGTAGACCTGATTCAAGTTCGTTGAGTGAATCGGTCTTGCCTTGCAGAGTATCTTCACGTGCTTCGAGACGACTCTGTTGGCGTTGTACTTCTAACTTCTGCTCGTTGAGCTTCGCTTCTGCATCGCTACGTACCTGAAGCGCCTGCTCTTTTGCTTCGAGAAGAATCTCCTTGCTTCGAGCATTGGATCTGCGCATCTGCTGTGCAGCTGCCTCTTCTACCGCTCGCTGTGATTTTGCCGAAAGGAGGTTGTGAAGTTGAAAGCCCAGTCCGCTTCCAATCACAACCGCAACTAGGGCTACCAGGACGGTTATGAGGATGGTGTCCATCTGTGCCTTCCTGAGCCAATAGGTATTCTGTTTTGTTTTTCATTGATTTAGTGCGTCAGGTGAGGCGAACTGCCTTGCTGTGCGAGTGAATACTAATTTCGTATGGGTTTTCGTGCAAGGAGTTGAACTCAGAAATCAGTTCGACACGGCTCGGTTCGCGGTTAAACGGGTACCCGTAACCATGGGCTGCGGGTACCTGATATTTTCAGCGATAAGATTGCTGAAAGAGTATTTACTCTTCTTCGCCGTCGGCGCCTTCGCCAGTGCTGTCGGCAGCGTCTTCGCTATCGACTTCTTCGCCCTCTTCGCCCTCTTCGCCTTCTTCACCCTCAACGGCAGCGACGAGGTCTTCCTCGGCGGTGACACGTGGCGGCTGGATCCAGGCGATTCGGTCTTCTTCAGAACCTGCGAGCGTTACGCCAGATGGAAGCGGAACTTCACCGGCGGTAATTGCCGAATCAATCTCCATCAGGCCGGAACAATCGACGACGATCTCGTTCGGAACATCGAACGGCTTGGCTCGTACGAGGATCTCGAACGCACCCTGAGTAACAACACCAGCACCACCGGCGGTACCGGGAGCTTCTTCCTGCCCGGTGAGTGAGACTGGTACAGGAGTTTCAACTTCCTGCTGAACGTCGACACGTTGGAAATCTACGTGCTGAACATATCCAGAGACGGCGTGTCGGGCAATCTCGCGAACGATGGTCACGGTGTCTTTACTGCCCGCAACCTTCAGCGTAACCGGAGTTGTTCGACCCGCAGCCCGCAGCACAGTCAGAAGTTCTTTGCCATCTGCTTGCAGTGACAGAGAATCCTCGTTTAGCCCGTACATGTGAATGGGAGTGATTCCTTGTCGCCTAAGCGCCCGATTTTTCTTGCCGAGTGTTGTGCGAACTTCGGTGCTGAGTGTTATCGCTTCCATAGCCATTACGATCGTCTCCCATTGCTCTGGATTGGGGACCGAAAACCGGTCTTTCCTGTAGTGAACCGTGACAATAAATATGTGCATTCCAGCGAGAAAACGCCGTTGCACAGCCGTTAATCGTACCACGTAGATGGAGATTTAGATCGAACTATAAATAGACGAATTCATTGCTGGGCTGGTGATGAAAACAATAGTCGACTCACAGGGTCAGGAAACGTGTTCGAGTGGTATCATAGGGAGACGATTGAGTTCAATTCGAAATGAACTAGGCTCGGATAAGGCTTTTTGAGTGTGTGGCGCTTCATTTTACACTCGAACGACTGACTTTCTGCTTCTAGAGGACTGATCATGCTGGTACCGATGAAGGTGGACTACGGGGTTAGAACCTTGGTTTATCTCGCGCAGCAAGATCATGAAGGACAGGAACATCCCGAATTCACCTCTACATCTGACATCGCTCGTGCTCAGCACATCCCTGAACCGTACTTACTTCGTATTTGCTCCGAATTGCAAAAATCGGGACTTGTCGAATCACGCAGAGGTCCGCAGGGAGGGCACAAACTCGCAAAAACCGCCGATGAAATATCTGTAAGTGATGTCGTGAATTCCGTCGATTATTCCCTGGCGCCCATCGACTGTGTCGAAGAGCCGGCTGACTGTAGGCTCTCCGGGGCTTGTTCGCAGCGCGAACTCTGGAGTGATGTGGAAACGATGCTGCTGGAGCACTTAAGCAAAGTAAGAATCAGTGAACTAATGAACCAGCAGATGTCGATGGCATCGGTATCGCCAGTTCAAACGAACTTCTAGAGTCCAACCGAATGGTTGCATCTAGGCGGTCTGCACTGAATCTAATCGCACAATTAGTTGCTTGAATCCGCGGGTGGCGCGCCATTTCGGCACAAGAATGCAATATTCGTCGAACTGCGGAGTAGAATTTATAGGTACTGATCCGATCGAACTCGAAAATGCGGGTATCAATCGGGAATTCATAAGAGGAAAACAAAGGGACATGGCAGAGACCAACGGCATCACGCCACTAACGCCCGGACAGGTACAGCGCTATAGCCGCCACCTGATCATGGATGGCGTCGGCAGTGTAGGCCAGCGAAAACTGATCGATTCAAAGGTGCTGATCGTCGGCGCAGGTGGGCTTGGCTCACCGGTGGCGCTTTATCTTGCACTAGCCGGAATCGGAACCCTTGGTATCGTCGATTTCGACACCGTGGACGTTTCTAACCTGCAGCGACAGATTCTGCACACCGATGCAGATGTTGGTCGCTCAAAGGTTATTTCCGCCAAGGAAACGATCGAAGCCCACAACCCGGAAGTGAACGTCATCCTCCACGAGGAGCCGATCAATTCCGACAGTGCGATGGACATCATTCCCAACTACGATATTATCGTGAACGGGGCCGACAACTTCGCAACTAGATATCTAGTAAACGATGCAGCGTTCCTCGCTGGTAAACCGCTTGTTGATGGGGCCATTCTGGTCTTCGACGGTCAGGCTACAACGTACCAGCCGGGTAGTGGTTGCTACCGCTGCATGTTCCCCGACCCTCCACCTCCCGGTGAAGTTCCGAACTGTTCTGAAGCTGGCGTTATTGGCGCGCTTCCTGGACTGGTCGGTTCGATTCAGGCTTTGGAAGTCATCAAGCTCGCAATGGGTGTTGGTGAGACTCTGAAGAGCCGAATGCTGTTGATCGATGCGCTGACGATGGATTTCCGAGAGATCAAGATTCGTCAGAACCCAGATTGCAAACTTTGCGGAGCCAACCCGGAAGTCACAGAACTGATCGATTACGAGATTTTCTGCGGCATTCTGCCCCCAGCACCGATAGAAGAGCAGATGGTGTCGGCCGATTAATCGACCGGCACTAGACAACCTTTCCTAAGGCATTACCTAACGAGTCTAAGTTAAATACGAAAGAATTAATGTTGGCCTCAACCTTTGTCGCGCCGTTCACAGCGGTGAAGAAAGATGCACTCCAAGCCATTGGCAATACGCCATTGGTCGATGTGTCGATCCTGAGCCCCGACCCAAAGATCAAGATTTACGGCAAGCTTGAATCGGTCAATCCGACAGGATCGCTAAAGGACCGTGCGGCTCGATCTCTGATCCAGACAGCTGAAGACGAAGGTCTAATCAAACCGGGGGATACCATCCTCGAACCGACCTCCGGCAATACCGGGCTTGGGTTGGCGATGATCGGGCGAATCAAGGGTTACAACGTCAAAGTTGTGATGCCGGCGAGCGTGCCACCGGAACGAGTCCAACTGCTTGAATCGTTTGGTGCTGAAGCAATTCTCTCGCATGCCGACAAAGGTACGAACGAGTCGATTCTCATGGCAAAGCAAATCGGCGAGGAAAATCCGTCGTACTACATGCCGTTCCAATACGGTAATAATGCAAATCCGATGGCTCACTACAAAACGACGGGTCCAGAAATCGCACGAGATCTACTAGACGTAGACGCGTTCGTGGCCGGTCTAGGTACCGGTGGAACTTTGATGGGAGTAGGCAAGGCACTTCGTGAGCACAATCCGGATGTGCAGATTATTGCTACTGCACCGCATCCCGACGACAAAGTGCAGGGGCTTCGCTCGATCGAACATGGATTCATCCCGCCGATCCTTGATTTGGACAAGCTCGACAGTCGTATTCTCATCGACGGTGAAGAGGCGTTCTACTGGACACGACGATTGCTTACCGATGCCGGATATTTTGTCGGCGTATCGTCGGGAGCGACCTTCGCAACAGCCCTGAAAACTGCCCAGAAGTGGTCGAAGGAGGGGCGTGAAGGCAACATTGTTGCGATGTTTGCTGATGGCGGCTGGAAGTATCTTTCGACCGGGATTTACGGCGAGGACTTCAAGTTCAAGCAATCGGAAATCGAAGGTAAAACCTGGTGGTAGCTTCCTGACCGCCCATGTAAACGTAAATAGAGTTACTATCACGATCCCAAGTTGAATTCTGCTGGGAGTCGTTTTGCGTGGTGTCTCGGGCACGGTTTTGGAGTCGTAGATTTGTCGGACAGTTCTTTGAGTTCAGAGTTGGTTTTCAAAACAGCCCGAGAACAAGCAAGGTTGATTGCTGATGGCGAGATTTTGGCGGAGGAGCTTGTTCAGGCTCATTTGGATCAAATCGAACACGTAAATCCTGCCGTGAACGCAATGGTCACGATGGTCGCCGAATCGGCTTTGGATCAGGCGTGTGAGGCAGACAGGGCCCGGCTGGCGGGTGAGGAAATGGGGCCGCTTTCTGGGCTTCCAGTCGCTATCAAGGATTTACAGAACACTGCCGGGATTCGTACCACGCAGGGATCTCCGATCTACAAAGATTTTGTACCTTCTAGTGATGCGCTTATCGTTGAGCGAGTGAAACGGGCTGGTGCGATTGTTATTGGTAAATCGAACACTCCGGAATTCGGGGCCGGATCGCAGACGTTCAATTCGGTGTTCGGTTCGACTAAAAATCCCTACGACGTTCGCATGACTTGCGGTGGTAGCTCGGGTGGTGCAGGTGTTGCGCTAGCGACGGGGATGGTCTCAATTGCTACCGGTTCGGATTTGGGTGGATCGCTGAGGAACCCGGCGGCATGGTCGAATGTGGTTGGTATTCGTCCAACTCCGGGGCGAGTGCCGGTTGTAAACAGCGATCTCGGATGGACAACTCTTTCGACTGATGGCCCGATGGGGCGCACGGTCGACGACGTTGCGCTTCAGCTAAGCGTGATGGCGGGGCACGATAAGCGGTCGCCGGTGTCGATACAGGAATCTGACGAACGATATCCAGGGTCGTTGGAGCGCGATTTCAAAGACGTTCGGATCGCCTGGAGCAAAGATCTAGGTGGACGACCCATCGACGCCGAAAACAGTCGAGTTACGGAGTCGCAAAAGCACGTTTTTGAGGATCTTGGCTGCATTGTTGAGAACGACGAGCCTGATCTTTCGTCTACCGACGAAATATTCCAGTCGATCAGGGCGTACGGCTTCGGCATCAAGCACGAAATTCACCTTCGGGATCATCGCGACAAAATGAAAGAAACCGTCATCTGGAACGCTGAACGTGGTCTTGAAATGTCGGCAATAGACGTCGCTCACGCAGAACGGCTGCGCACTCGATTGTGGGAGCAGCTGATGGTGTTCTTCAACAGGTACGAATTCCTCGCATTGCCGGTTACTTCGGTTCCACCGTTCTCAATCGAAAAGGAGTATCCGACTGAAATCAATGGTATTGAACTCGAAACGTATCTCGATTGGATGTGGCCGTGCTACACGATTTCGGTGACCGGGTTACCTGCGATGTCGATTCCTGCCGGCTTCACTAACGACGGTTTACCGGTTGGGTTGCAGTTGGTCGGTCGACCTCGTGACGAGATGGGGCTTTTGCAACTTGCCAGTGCGTTTGAAGGCGAGACGAATTATTGGAAACAGCGACCGGATGTGGTTGGGTGAGCTAGTAGGAGTCACAACAGCATGGATCTAAAACTTCTTGGTAAACGGGCGATTGTTACCGGTGGTAGCCGTGGAATCGGCAAGGCGATAGCCCGGATGCTTGCGGAAGAGGGTGTGATCGTCGTCATCGCCTCCCGAGGCAAAGAAGCGCTCGACGCAACTGCCGAAGAACTAACGAACGAAACGGGTTCCACTGTGACCGGAGTAGTTGCCGATACCGGATCTGATAACAGCGTTCGCAGCCTTATTGCCGCGGCGAAATCGATCATGGGCGGCATTGACATACTCGTGAACTGCGCCGCACGACCTGGTGGGCAGAGCACCGTTTCGACACTGGCCGAAGTGACCACAGAAGAGTTCAACGATCATATGAATGTCAAAGTTATGGGTTACCTGAGATGCGCTCGCGAAGTGGCACCAGTGATGACCGAGCAGAACTGTGGTCGGATTATCAATATTTCTGGATTAGCTTCGCGAAGTACTGGCACGGTTGTTGGATCGATGCGAAACGTGGCGGTCTCTGCGATGACGAAAAACCTTGCGGATGAACTAGGACCTAGTGGGATCAATGTTACTGTGATTCATCCAGGAATGACTCGTACGGAAGCGACTGAGAGAGTGGTTGCGGATCGTGCCGAAGCGGAGGGTGTAAGCGAAGAAGAGATCGAAAGTAGGATGGCGCAAGGGAATTCGTCCCGTACGATCATCGACGCTTCTGACATCGCTTACGTGGTCACGATGCTGGCCTCTCCGCTGTCTATTGCTGTTAACGGTGACGGAATCGCCGCAGGTGGCGGAGTCGGCACGGCGATCTACTACTAATCGACGATCGCGAACGTTGGCTGCGCCTTTTCTCCGCAACTTCCAAATCTGGCAAGTATGATTGAGTGTCGCTGGCGCACATCATTTGTTCACCGCGCCGAAGATAAATCGAACAGCCTCCTGTTCACCCTTGAGAATCCCACGGAGAACCACACCAGATGACCAGACTTGCTGCCAACCTTTCGTTGATGTTCACTGAGGTCGAGTTCCTTGATCGATTTGAGGCGGCAGCGAAGGCCGGTTTCAAGGGTGTGGAATATCTGTTTCCATACGACTTTCCTGCTGAGCAGATCAAGGAAAAACTCGACGAGAACGGTCTGACGCAAGTGCTATTCGATTTTCCTGCAGGTGACTGGAACGCTGGAGACCGTGGTTGCGCTTCGTTCCCGGATCGGGTTGGCGAATTTCAGGATGGTGTTGGCACTGCTGTTGAGTACGCCAAGGTGTTGGGTTGCGACCGACTTACGGTTCTTGCAGGCAAGGCGACTTTGGGTGTGAGTGCAATAACGATGCACGAGACATTAATCGAAAATCTGAAGTTTGCGTCCAGGGCTGTTGCTGGAACTGACGCCACAATTCTTCTCGAGGCGATCAACACAATCGACATTTCCGGATATTCGGTGTTCCGTACGAACCAGAGCCGTGCCGCAGTCGAAGCGGCTGGTGCCGACAACGTGAAGGTTCAATACGACATCTATCACATGCAAATCATGGAAGGCGACATAACCCGCGCTATCGATGTCAACCTCGATGTTATCGGCCACTTCCAGCTTGCCGACAACCCCGGTCGACACGAACCTGGTACGGGCGAGATCAACTACGATTTTCTGCTGCCATACATCGATTCCAAAGGCTACGACGGGTGGATTGGTTGCGAGTACGTACCTGCTGGCGACACTGTCGCTGGCCTCGGCTGGGCAGCGAAGTACTTGTAGTTCGTAGTAAGTCAGGTTTCAATATCGACATCCAACGATGTTCGACAGTCGGGTATCACAAATAGAGAGAAAAATGCCAAAGCTCGAAGCTAATTTGCAGTGGATGTTTAATGAGTACGATCTGATCGATCGCTACGACGCTGCAGCGCGCGCTGGGTTCAAGGGTGTTGAACTTCAGGCTCCGTACTCGTTAGAGATTGATCGGATCGTCGAGCGTCTAGATCGTAACAACCTCAAACACGTCATCATCAATTTGCCTGTTAGCGATCCTGATACCGGAATAAATAACATCGGCCTTCGGGCAGATCGAATGGATCTGTACAAAGAACGAACCGCCCAGGCTGCTGAGTATGCAGCGGGACTTGGGTGCATCGGAGTAAACATCGGCTGTGGACCCATCGATGATGTCGATCCAGACGAAGCGCATGACACGTTTATCGCCAACATTCGGCATGCAGCTGAAGAACTTGGCAAGGTTAGTGTGGTCGCGTTGGTCGAGCCCATCAACACACGTGATCAGCCGGGATTCTTCGTCAACACCTCGACACAGGGGCTCGAAGCGATCGCGGAGGCGAACCATTCGAACTTGGCATTGCTGTACGACTTCTACCACATGCAGATCATGGAGGGGGACCTTGCTATGACCGTGAAAGAAATCCTACCGTCGATCAAGCACATACAACTCGCCGACAATCCCGGACGGCACGAGCCGGGCTCGGGTGAAATTAATTACGATTATCTGCTCAAGCATCTCGATGAGATCGGCTACGAGGGTTGGGTTGGTTGCGAATATGGTCCAACTGGAAATACTGAACAAACACTTGGTTGGGCATTGGCCTGGCTGTAGCCGCTTATTAGCAGGATCTGATCATCTTTTGGCGGGTGACCGAAAGAATATTTGAATGAGCACTCACGACATAACTTCGTTCGATAGCGAAGACGCTGAACTTCGAGCTAATATTCGGCGATTGGTCGACATGTTCGGCGATACCGTCAGCAATCTCTTGAACGAAGAGATCTACGACTTGATCGAGTACGTTCGCGTTTCGACTCGAACCCTTCGTGAATCGCCGAATCCAGAGATGCGCGGAGAATTGATCAAGAAGCTTGATGAGTCTTCCCTGTGGATGGTCATTCGAACCGTTGGAGCGTTCACAAGTTATTTCCACATAGCAAACGTCGCCGAGCAACACCCCCGAATCGAGTTCAAAGGCGCTGCGGGTGCTCGTCAAGAGTGGCTTGAAGAGGTGTTTGCTCGAGTTCGTGAGGCGAAAATTTCGAAAGAGGAGATCGGCAATGTCATCGATCGTCTCGAAGTTCGAACCCTATACACCGCTCACCCGACTGAAGCGGCGTGTCTTTCGATACTGAGCAAACTTCGACGCGTTGGCGAAATGTTGAACGAACGCTCGAATCCACGACTTTGGGAGTCGGAAATTCGTCGAATAAACCGCCGATTATCGGAAGTAATCGAAGAGATTCTGCAGACCGATGAACTACGCCCCACTCGACCGGAACCGGCGTCCGAAGCTCGCAACATCATGTACTACATGGAAGATGTTCTTGCCGAGATGAATCGGGAGTGGGCATTATTCAATACGCTTATATCGAATGTCGAAATGACGCTCGTGAAGTCGAGCATGGAGATCGCTGGTCGCTATGTCGACACGCTTGTCGATCCGAGTCTTATCCACATCTTCGAAGACATCAAAGAAGAGCGAAACAAGACGATCAATGAGCTACTGCGGATTACCGAACAGGAAAATCTCCTCGATCACCAGCTGGTGCTAAAACGGACACTTGCGGTGCGGGAATACTACGTCGATCCTTTGAATTATCTTCAGGTCTCATTGCTGCTGTCGATCAATGGCGTTGCCGCTGGACTCAAAAACACCGGATAAAGCATTGTCGAGTTCACCCTCCAAATCTCCAAAGAATCCAGCAGTTTCGTTCGTAGCAGAGATGATTGCCACAGGCCTTGGTTCGGGTCGGTGGCCGTTTGTGGCTCCAGCGACGGTTGGTACGTTCGCTGCGCTCGTGGCTTACTGGCTGCTGGATATTTCGGTGTTTGGCGGTTCTGGCGATTCAGTGTGGTTCTTTGGGTTGATTGCGGTCGTTACGGTAGTGGGAATCTGGGCGACTGGTTACATCGACTCGGACGACGACCACGATCCCAAGCGGGGTGTCATCGACGAATGGGTTGGCGTGTGGGTAACGGTGATTTTTCTGCCGGTCACATGGCCGTGGATGATTGGCGGTTTCTTCATGTTTCGAGCGCTAGATATCCTGAAACCTTTCGGTGTGCGAAAGATCGAGGCTTGGCCCGGCGGGTGGGGGATCATGTTCGATGACATTGCAACCGGAGTTATCGGTGCGGTGATCCTCAACGCTGTGCGGCTGGCGTTCTTCGCCTAGCTGCGAGTCCGCTTTCGCTATCCCAAAATGCCCGACCCGTCATCACCCGATGTGACTGGCTCGTTCCTACGCCTTGTTCCTTCTCCCCAAGGAGAAGGAACAAGGCGTAGGGAGCTCGTGTGACGTTCAATTGTTATTGACTCAGCCCTTTCCCGCTGCGGCATTCCCCCTCACCCATACTCTCTCCCTAAAAGAGGGGGCTTCAGGGACTAATTTCAAAAGAGTCTGATGCCGGCGACGGTTGTCCTAGCCACCACGTTTCCGCAGTGTCTGACCGAAGAGCGCGTTGATCAGTTGAACGAATCGTTCCGGTTATTCGGCATGCATACCGTGACCGTCGTCGTCCCACTTCACGTAACGACCGCGATCCAGAAGATCGTTCGTGCGGGTCGCCTCAACGTCTTGCAGGGCACCACCGAGATCTGGATTCGCTTGTATCAATAGAGTCGGAGTTTTGATCGAGGCTAGTACCGCGTCAGGATTCCAGCCATCGAAGATGTGCTCGCTCCCGCGGCTGTCACACCGCCAAGTGAGTGGCCAACATGTATGCTGGTTTTTTTGACCACTTCTCGGAGGAATTCGACTACTTCGGTCGGGTAGTCGCCGAATTCGTACTTGTCGGGGGTTCGTCCTGACTCACCGTGGCCGCGGAAGTCGATTGCATAAACGTGCCACCGAGCTGCGAACTGATCCATGACCGATTCCCGTGCTGGCTAGCGACCTCTCAGACCGTGGATCAGAACCATTGGAGGCCCATTGTCGGGACTCTCAGCATAGTCACTTAGATCGTGCTGGCGGCAAATTTCTTTTCCGGGTAGTTGGTCATGACTCCTCAGGGTAACAGGGTATCAGCCGACTACCGTGTTAGGTATGTCCTCCCTCCCTCGCGGGGAGGGGGTGTGAGTTGAATCGAGGGATGCCTGCGGATCAGTTGTCGGCAGTTGGACGATTTCACCTACACCCCAACACTCTCGCTTGAAAGGAGAGGGAACTGAAACACACCTACTCAGCCCAGAAGCGTTTGGTTGCGCGTATGAAATCGTAGTTGCGGGCGATGTGGGGTGAGTGTCCGACTTTCGGCCAGGAGAGAAGTTGGGCGTCGGGGATTAGGTTCACGATACGTTCGGCTTCTTCGTCGGAGAGAATTCCACCCTTGTTGGTGGCACCGATGATCATCAAAGTGGGGCATTGGATCGTGCCGAAAATATCATCGAACGCCTCGGAGTCTTCCGTGCGGCTGATTGGTCCTCCCTCAAGTGCAGGATCCATTTGGAACCACATGCTTGCGATGCGTCGGATACTGTCGTCCGAGGCACCCGCATATTGCTCGGTAACCGCAGGGATGAGATCGTCTGGCGTGGTCGCATCTCGAATCTGCTGAGCGCGACGCCCACGTTGTTCGGGCGGGCGTTTGCGAGCTTGCTTGCGAACTTCCGAATTTGCACCCGAGTATGGTTCGACGAGTATCGCCTTCGAAACTAGTTCAGGATGTTGGGCAGCGACTGCTGCAGTAACCCATCCGCCCAATGAATGTCCGATCAGGTAAACCGGTTGGTCGCTGAGCAACGGGAGAAGTGCTGCCACGTCATCTGCCCAGATCTGACGCGACGATCCTTCGCCGTAACGACCGGATCGCCCCATTGCTCGTAGATCTATGGCGAACAACTTGAATTTAACCGAAAGCTTGTCGACCACTAGACCCCACGTGTTCCAGTTCGAACCGTAGCCGTGAATGAGCACTATTGTGGGCGCCACCGATTCGGTTAATGGCGCGTTCCACTCCGCAACGTTCAATGCGATTTGGCCCGTATGAACGTAGCGTTCGGTATACGTCATGAATTCCGCCAGCCCGGATTTACAAGCCGAGAACTTCCTTCATCTTGGCGCCGATAAGTGCAGGCGATTCGACAACGTGGACACCTGCTTCAGCAAGGGCCTTGTTCTTCTCAGAAGCAAGTGCCGCCTTGCCGGTAATGATCGCTCCGGCGTGGCCCATGCGTTTGCCGGCAGGTGCCGACGAGCCAGCGATGGCGGCGGCAACCGGCTTCGTCACGTTTTCCTTGATGTAATCAGCAGCGAGCTGCTCTCGGATTCCACCGATCTCGCCGATAAGCACGATGGCTTCTGTTTCGTCATCTGCCTGGAATAGTTCGAGAACATCAGTGAACGTTGTGCCGTGAACTGGATCGCCGCCGATACCGACACAGGTCGACTGACCCATTCCGTGCTGAACAAGCTGGGCGATTGCTTCGTATGTGAGCGTGCCAGATCGTGATACGACACCGACGTTTCCGGGCTGAACGATATTGCCAGGAATGATCCCGACTTTGGCTTTGGAAGCCGGGCTGAGTACGCCGGGACAGTTTGAGCCGATGAGTCGGGTGGGTTTGTCATTGATGTACGACATAACCTTGACCATGTCGAGCACAGGAACGCCTTCGGTGATGCAAACGACGAGTTCGAGACCTGCGTCGACCTGCTCAATGATGGCGTCCATTGCGAATGGTGCTGGAACGAAGATCACTCCGGTATTCGCACCGGTTTTTTCGACCGCGCTGGCAACCGTTGAGAAGTAGGGGACTTCGTCTTCGAATTTTTGACCTTCTCGATCGGGATGAACCGCAGCGACCATGTTCGTACCATAAGCGCGCGTTCGGTTCGCCTGGAAACTACCGTCTCGGCCGAGGCCTTGAACGAGGAGTCTTGTGTTTTCTCCAACAAGAATGGCCATTAGTTGGATCCTCCCAGTTCTAATAATTTTTCTTTCAACACGTCAGCTGCACCTGCAAGATCGGGAGCGCCTGTAATGTTCAATCCTGAATCGGCGAGAATTTGTATTCCCTCTTCGGCGTTGGTTCCGCGCATGGCAACAACCATAGGCACGGTTGTGTTCGTTTCCTTCGCAGCAGCAACGATGCCCTGGGCGACGATGTCGGAACGGGCGATTCCTGCGAAGAGGTTTACGAGAATCATCTCGACATCGTCATCGTCGATGATAATTTTGAACGCCTCTTCGATACGATCCTGATCGGCCGATCCACCGATGTCGAGGAAATTGGCGGGATCGGCTCCGGCAGCTTTAGTGATATCCATCGTCGCCATCGCCAACCCAGCACCGTTGACCATGCAGCCAACGCGTCCGCCCTCGAGCTTTACGTAGGCGAGATCGGCTTTATCGGCGCGCTGCTCAAGCGGGTCTTGCTGGTTGGGGTCGCGCAGTGCGGCGAGATCTGGATGCCTGAAGAGTGCATCATCTTCGACGTTTATCTTCGCATCGAGAGCGATGATTTGGTCGTCTTTAGTGATGACGAGTGGGTTGATCTCTACGAGCGAGCAGTCGTTTTCGATGAACACGTTGTAAAGATCGGTGATGAGCTTTGTCGTGGCTCGCAACGCCGTCGGTGGTACTTCGAGAGCGAGAGCGATGTCGCGGGCGTGGTAGGTGGTGAGTCCGATCAGTGGGTCACCGGCTACTCGGAAGATTTTTTCTGGAGTCGATTCTGCGACTTCCTCGATCTCCATCCCACCTTCGGTACTCGCCATTACAACCGGGGCACCGGCATCGCCATCGATCACGATTGATAGGTAAAGCTCGTCTTTAATATCTAGCGTTTCGGCGATCATCACCTTATCGACGGGTACGCCTGCGGCTCCGGTTTGCTTCGTAACGAGCCGGGTGCCGATTAGTGCAGCGGTGACTTCTTCTGCCTGCTCGGGTGTGTCGACAAGTTTTACACCGCCAACCTTGCCTCTACCACCGGCGTGGACCTGTGCTTTTACGACCACTCGTCCGCCAATACGTGAAGCGATATCTTTCGCTTCTGCGGGTGTGGATGCCACCTCTGCTTTCGGTGTAGGGACTCCGAATTTGTCGAGGATTGCCTTCGCTTGATACTCGTGGATATTCACGAACGATTACTCGCTTCTGATTATTAGCGATCCCGCGATTATTGCCGAAAATTAGCGTGCGTGTGGTTCTGATTAATGAGAACCGCAAATCATCGTACCGAGGGTGGTGGTCAGTGTCCACGAAATCCGTGTGTGCATGGGATGTCTGGAGGCGATTGCATGAAGGCTTAATTAAAACGAACCCGCCGAAAGCGAGTGCGTTTTAGAATTTCGAATTAATCGATTGGCGTTATCGCCAGTGTAGCTCTGCTACTTTTTCTTCGTACCGAGCGTTCTCGGAAAGACCGATTCTGGCGGTTAGTGTGCCCAGATCGCTCTTGAACGTAACGAGGATCTGCTTGGGAACGGTCGATAAAATCGATCGAGCTTGTTGAATTTTTAGCGTCGAATGGTGTGTTCTATGGTCGAAGTTATTTTGTGCGGTTAATACAGCAACAGACTACATCAGACACTGGGTATTTCGATTAGTACGGTTGCACCCATGTCGAGATACTTGTTGCGTAGTTCTGGCTTATAGCTACGTATACAGAGCTTTGTCTCGGTTTCTCCGAGCAGCTTTAGGACGTGTTCGATGCAGTCGTCATCAGTCTTTAACGGGTGGTAGGGATTGGCTTCCCGGTTGAACGTGAGATCGGCAGGTCCCCACGACAAAACATCAACGCCGGGGCGAGCGAACGTTTTAGCCCGGGTGATGGCACTGAGCGATTCGATCTGCAGCCACAGAACGCCGTAGTCGTTCCAGAAATTGGCGTATTCGATCCGATCTGTGTAATTGGCTCGCCAGGATATCGGCGGGCCTCCCCAGGATCGCTTGCCGACCTGAGGGTAGTAGAAATAGTCGAGAGCTTCTTGCGCGGTTTCTTCGGTTTCGGTCTGAGGAATTTCGACTCCTGCTGGACCGAGATCGAGAATGCTTCCGACAAGGTACGAGTGGCGCGTGTGTTTTATTCGAAATACCACCGGTACGCCGACTTGATCGGCGTTCTCACAGAGTTCCGCAAGTGTTCTTTCATCGTAGGCACTGTGCTGGCTATCGACCGAAAGGTACGAATAGTCGCTCGAACTCATGACGTCTTCGATACGGCTCTTGGTCGCGGTTGAAGGGATCGCCGCGCCGATAGTGATTTCACCAGATCGAATTCGGTGCTTGAGGTTGGTCTTGATGGTCACGTAGTGCGCTCCATGAGAAATCAGATAACGCGGACTAAACGGCCGCGTGCGGCATGTTAACTGAAAGGGAGCACGCTTGCTGAACCCGTGGGCTGACCGTACCGTCGCACGCGGTGATCTGCCAAGTTAAATATGGCGGAGGGGACAGGATTCGAACCTGCGATGCCCTCACGGGCATACTTGTTTTCAAGACAAGCGCATTCAACCGCTCTGCCACCCCTCCGCAGGGGCACCGTGGTGCAGGTATGAAATCACACAGAAGATAAGTCTAATAGCAATCTCGGCTTATCTGAAATGGCGAAACGCTACGAATTCTTCAGTGATCGGTTCTAGTTCCTGATTTTCGACTGCCGTATAGTGGTTATTGAGAGGGTAAGACTCACTGCGATCGCAATTCGGCGGCTTGAGCAACTCGAAGGAGGTACCATGAAGCAACTACTCGAATGGTCCGGCATGTGGATTGTGCTTGTTGGCATCGTCGTGGCTATTACCGGACTTATCGTGCTGATTGTCACTGAGGATTCGTGGATTCTCTACGCTGCCGGTTACGCAGTAGTCGGAGTAGGCGTGGTGGTGCTGTTCTGGGTGGCGCTCCGGGATCGACTAGCCGCTAGAAAGACCGAGAATCTCGATGACGTTGGGTTCAACTAAGCCTGCGTAGCGTTGGTCAAGTACGCGTCTGAATCGTTACTTCTGGCAATTCCCGCAGTAGTACGCCGTTCTGCCGCCGAACTTCAGCGTTACCAGCGGGATTTCGCAGCGTGGACAGAACGAGCCGGGCTTGCGGTGGAGTTGCATCCGATCCCCGTAGGCATCGACGATGTACGGTCGACCTCGTTCGTCGGGGTGTTTCAGAATGAAATCGAGTGAATGTTCGAGCGATATCCGGATTGCGTCGAACAGCGAACCCAGGTTTTTCTTTGAGATTGTGTTAACCCGTCGTGCGGGTGAGATTTCGACTCTGTGGAGTGCTTCGTCGGCGTAGATATTGCCGACTCCAGCGATGATCGCCTGATTCAACAGGAGCGGCTTGATCTGGGCTGTTCTGCCATCGAGGTTGGTGGCGAATTGCTTGCTGGTGAAATCTGGATCGAGTGCGTCGGGACCAAGTCCTGAGAAGGCGTGTTCGAGTGACTCGAAGTGCTGGATTTTCGCCCACCTGCGGGGATCGACAAGTGCGATTCGAAAATCGTCGGTAAGGTTAAACACCGCTCGGATGAATCTTGCCGGTGTGTCGTCTGAATCGAGTATGTGCACCTGCCCAGTCATACCCATGTGGAAACCGAGCACGAACTCGTCGAGGACTACGGCTAGCTGCTTGCCACGTCGCTCGATGCTCTTTACTGATTGGTCGACGACAAGTCGTGCACCAGCGAGAGTACCGGTACCGTTCGCACTTTCCGGCTTATCTTCGATACCGACCCACTCGAACGTGCGACCGATCATACCCTCGCGAACGAGGTACCGACGCAGCGATTCAACTTCAGGCAGTTCGGGCAACTTTTCTCCAGATTTGTTCCGTAAATATCATCCTGAGGCGCTCAAATGAGAAAGGCTGGCGTGATCCGGGCGATTGAGGCTGCTCCCAGACATGCACCCTTCGACGGGGCTCAGGATGTCATTTTTATTCTGAACTGATGATAGATAATCCTGAGGTCTGGAGTGCGAGTCCTCCGTACACTAATCCACGGAATCCATGTCGCCCCAGGTTGGGCCAGTTTTGGCTTCTACGAGGAGGGGGACGGCGAGCTCCATAGCGGCGGGCATCATGGTTGTGACCAGAATCTGCATTTCCATAAGTTCGCCGGGAGCGATTTCGAAAATCAGTTCGTCGTGAACCTGAATCGACATTTTCGATTGCATTTTCTGAGTCTTCATCTCGTTCGAAATGTTGACCATGGCGATCTTGATAACGTCGGCTGCTGTGCCCTGAATTGGCATGTTTACCGACACACGCTCGGCAGCCGATCTGTGCATCGGATGCCCTGCGTTGATGTCGGGCAAGTAGCGCCTTCGGCCTATAATAGTCTCGGCGTAACCAGTGTCTCGTGCTGACTGCTTCACCTGCTCGATGTAGTCACGAATGCCGGGGTACTTACCGAAGTAGAGATCGATGAATTCCTGTCCCTGCTGGCGAGTGAGGTCGGTCTGGCGCGCCACACCGATCGGACCCAGTCCGTAGATCACGCCAAAGTTCAAAATCTTGGCAATACGTCGTTGATCGGCCGAGACATCATCCACTCCGTACATCGCACGCGCGGTGGCTGCGTGAATGTCCTCACCCTTGTGGAACGCTTTAAGTAGCCCGGGCTCCTGTGAAAGATGAGCGAGGATACGAAGTTCGATCTGCGAGTAGTCGGCCGCCAGAAACTGCCAGCCGTTCGCGGCATCGGCAACGAAAGCCTTGCGGACGCGTCGCCCCAGCTCGGTTCGCACCGGAATGTTTTGGACGTTCGGATCGTTGCTCGAAAGCCGACCTGTCGCCGAACCGACCTGGTTAAAGCTTGTGTGAACACGCCCGGTCTGCGGATTCACCAGCAGCGGGAGGGCGTCAACATAGGTCGATTTGAGCTTGGTGAGTTCCCGGAATTTTAGCACTGCGTCGGCGACCTGATAAACCCGGTCGTCCAACCCGTCTGTCTCGCTGATCTTCTCAAGGGCGTTGGCGTCCATCGACCAGCCGGTTTTGGTTTTTCGAGTTTTTGGAGCGCCAAGTTCGTCGACTAGCAGCGTGGCGACCTGCTGGTTCGAAGCCAGATTAAGTTCCCTGCCACCGATTACCGCAGTTGCCGCCTGTTTGATCTGTTCGACATCAGCACCGAGTTGCTCAGACATCTCAGCGAGCACCGTCTTGTCGATGATCATGCCGTTGCGCTGCATCTCGATGATGACAGGCAGTAACGGAAGCTCAATATCTTCGTTGACGTAACGAGCTTCATGATTGTCGATTTCTGGTTCGAAATATTCGTAAAGTCGCCATGTGAAATCGGCGTCGGCGGCGGCGTAAGGTCCTGCCTGATCGATCGACACTTCAGCCATCGTGATCTGCTTTTTACCGACTCCGATCAGCGTCTTGATTTCGGTCATTTCAGCCTGGAAAAGTTCCAGCGCTAGCTGCTTTAGGCCGATCGCGCGACGGCCGCACAGCGCTGCAGCGATCATGGTATCGAATGCTAGATTTTTCACTTCGATACCGGCGGTAGCGAGCACCATCATGTCGAAGTTGGCGTTGTGGGCGATTTTCTTTATTAAATCGTCTTCAAATAGCGGTCTTAAGGCGGCAAGTCCTTCGGCGAACGGCACCTGATTGTCCTCGTTGTGTCCAATAGCGACATACCAGGCGTGTTCGGACTTGATCGAGAATGAGAGACCAACGAGATCGGAAGTCATCGAGTTGAGACCGGTGGTTTCGGTGTCGAAAGCGAACTTGCCTTTTGCGCGAAGCTGATCGATCATCGAGTTGAGATCTGCCATGTCAGTCACTACTTCGTATTCGCCGAGTGGCTTTGGTGGTTCAGGTTCGATTAGCGCTTCGCCGGTTGCTGCGCCGAATTCGCTGGCCATCATGTCCATTTGGCCGTTTACAGCAGCAGCAGTCTCCCATCCGGATGAGGTCTCGGTTTCAGGTTCAGGCGTAACGTCTGTTTTCGGCAAGCGATTAGCCACCAGACGCATTTCGTGGTTCATTAGCGTCTTGATCACCGCTTCACGATCGAACTCACCGAACCTAGAATCGTCAGCGTTGAATTCGACGGGGGCGTCTCGAATGATTGTGGTCAACTCAAGAGCCGTCTTGGCAGTTTCTCGGTGCTCCTCAAGCAGGTTCATCGTGCGCTTTGCGCCGCGCAGGCCTTCGATCTTTTCGACCTCTTCGAGCTGACTGAACAAAGAATCGAAGTGACCAAGTTTGGTGAGAACCGTACGAGCAGATTTCTTGCCAACGCCAGGTACTCCGGGAATGTTGTCGGACGAGTCGCCTTCGAGCGCTTTAATCTCTGCGACGTATTCGGGCCCCAGACCGTCGTACTTCTCGGCAACGCCAGCGGGATCGTAGGTGCGCATTTCCCCGAATCCGGTGTACATCAAAAGCGAAGTGTCTTCGTCGACCAACTGCAACTGGTCGGCATCACCAGTGAGAATTAAGGTTTTGTATCCCTGCTCGACCGCCTGTTTCGAGAGTGTGCCAATGAGATCGTCAGCTTCAAATCCGTCGTACTCGTAAACGGGCACACCCATCGGCTTAAGGATCTCTTTTACGATTGGGATTTGCTCGTGAAGGGCGGGATCGACCTCCTTACGCTGCGCTTTGTATGCCGGGAACATTTCTTTGCGGAATGTCGGAGCTTTCGTATCGAAAGTTACAGCGATGTGAGTTGGATTCTGTTCCCTGATCGTTTTGAGGAACATCGCCATAAACCCGCTGGCACCGGTGGTGTTCTGTCCCGACGCTGTTATCAGGTGATCCCGCATTGCGAACCACGCTCGAAACACGATTGCGTGACCGTCGATTAGGAGGAACAACTGGTCGTCAGTTTCAGCGTTGGAAATGGTCATGAATTAGCGGAAAACTTCGCCCATGAGAGGGCTCGAAAGTGAGTCGAAACAGCACCGAAGCAGGCGGTGAGCAAATTATAGCTTCCGTTGCAAGGATGGATAGGAGGCTGTTTGACTCCCCTTCATTATAGGGAGAGGGGATGTCTCAGCTGACTCTCTGAGCATCTTTCACTCGATCTGAAGTACGATAGACACTGATTCCAATCATTTGGAGATGTGCGTTGGTTGAAGCACGAAAATTCGTATTCATATCGCCTGATTATGGCAGTTCGATAACCGAGAACGGTTGTTGCGGGTCTGGCTGCTGCGATTTCGAAGCGGTGGTTCTCACTGGCAATGCGAAAGACATTACGAATGCCGTGAAGCAGCGATATGGTGCGCTTGCTGAGCGATCCGGTAAGCGCGGTCTTGAAGCATCGGAAAATAAGGCTTCTGACCGGTTCTATACGGAAGAGCAGCGCTCGGCGATTACTGACGAAACCGGCGGTGCTTCGACAGGATCCGGAAATCCAGTGGTACTCGCTGGCATCAAACCTGGTGAGACCGTTCTCGATCTCGGATCGGGTGGTGGTATCGACTGCTTCCTTGCTGCCCGAGAAGTTGGCCCTGCGGGTCGTGTGATTGGCGTTGATATGACGCCACGCATGGTTTCTCTGGCACGTACAAACGCCAAGAAACTGGGCACCACGAATGTTGTGTTCAAGCAAGGACACATTGAACAGCTTCCGCAGGACGAAACCACCGTCGATCTTGTTCTTTCAAACGGTGTTATCGCACTTTCAGAGTGGAAGCACATGGTGTTTTCGGAGATGTATCGAATTCTGAAGCCGGGCGGGCGGTTCGTTATTTCTGACGTTGTGACCACGAGCCCGCTTCCAGACACTGTTCGGGATTCGACAGGCCAGTGGGTTGAGTGCGTCGGGGGTGCTGCGATCAAGGGCGACTATCTCGCCACGATCGAAGCGGCTGGGTTTACCGATATAGAAGTTCTCAACGAGAGTCCTGGCCCTGAAGGTCATGAGAAGTGGCGATCATCGCTTCGTGGTTTGACGATTAGTGGTTGCAAGCCTGCCGCGTAGATAGAGGTTGTTCCTCCTTCTCCTTCACCTCAATCCTCTCCTTGGGGAGAGGAGGCCGATTCTGCCACACAACCACCGATGCATGGCTACACTTGTAGCTCGTTATGCTGATTAATCCATGGGATCGAAATTACGAGAAAGATGATCACGCCGCGCTGGGTCGTGTTCGTGAATGGGCTGCCAACAAACTCGGTAGCACTGTCGATTACGGTTTCGGGTATGGCACGTGGGTGTTTATCGGCAACGAAACTGTAATCAAGATTGATCCCGAGGTTGGGCGTTCTGAACGCTTCAGCCACGAACTCGCTGTTAGCCAGATGAAGATACCCGACGTAGCCACGCCTAAAGTGCTAGAGACCGGTGCGCTCGAGGGTCGGGCGTGGGTGATCCTCAAGCGACTCGAAGGATCGAGTGGGTACAACGTCTGGCCGGATCTGGATCAGGTAGGCCGTAGCAAGCTGACGAGCCAGTTGGTAACTGCGCTCGCGCACATGCAGAAATTCGAGCCTGATGAATCTATGCTGCACGCTGAAACAGCAAACTGGTCACAGCACATCCGGCAGTCATTTAACCGCGCTCTACGGGCGGTAGACGCCATCGTGCCCGGCAGGGTGCTTACATCCTCGCAAAGTGCTTTTGCGCAGTGGGCAGAGGCTCTGGAGGATCGACCTCGGGTTTTGTGCCACGGTGATCTCTGGTTCGGAAATATTTTGGTCGACAACGATGGTGGGCTCACCGGTATTCTTGACTTCGATCGAATGGCTCTTGCACCTGCCGACTACGAGCTAGACATGCTGTTGCGCTTCTGGCGATATCCGTGGAATTTCGTGCCAGAGCAGCTCGAAGCGACGTACGAAGAGCCGCTCGATATCGCGTTAATGAAACCGTTCGTAGATCTGTGCCAGAGTGATCTGAGCGATGATGCGTTGTCGGCTCGATTGAGCACGTTGGAGCTGATATACCGTCTCAACCTCGTCAACCGATTCGGCTGGAGCGACCAGCATGCCGAAATGTTCGAAACGGTGCTTTCGGGCGACTGGGCTGAGGGTTTGGTTTAGGCGCCTAAGCCGTGACTTATTCTCCTTATTTATTCTCCGTTATTCCCCTCACACTTCGAATACCTCAGCACATGCCTAAATCCTCTCCCCAATGGAGAGGACTTCAAGGTGTGTCATCCCGAACTGGATTCAAGATATCTCCTGCAGGTCTATACTCCCGCCGCCGCACGGTCGCGACAGCGAAAGTTCGACGTACAGTATTAAGAGACTCACGACCGAGCATGGAAAGAGTGACAGCAATGGCGAAGCAATGGGGTGTTGGGGACACATTGAACAGCTTCCGCAGGAACCCGTAAACGGTGTCGCTGCCGACGTTGCTGGCGATTCTCAGGGTCGGATTTATTCGGTTGTGCGGGATCCCAAAGCCGATGGAACGTTCAACGGCATCACTCCCGCCACCGGCCACATACGGGTGTTTGATCAAGCTGGCGCAGTTATCGAGACACGCACGCTGGATGGCATGTTGGTCGGTGGGGTGAGAAGGGGGAGAAGGCGCCGGACACTTCACGAAGTCGCCGCACGGTGTGTACATCGACGACGAAGAGTCACTCTATATCACCGAGATTGGCGGGAACGATCGACTGCAGAAATTCGCCGTGTTTGAGTTGGCGAGGTGAATACCTAACCGCCATCCTGAAGTTGAATCAGTGTGCCCGCTGACCCTACGACGGAGCTCAGGATGATGTTGCTGGTGCGGTCACAGATTCGGGAACAGCGCAGCCCTGCGTCGCTTTTTTGAGAGGGAGCACAGGGCTGTGTTGTTGAATCTTTTGTTAGTACCGGGTGTGCTTTTACACTTGGGTATTACGTGAGTTTCGCAGGGAACTCTAAGGTCAGATGTCGACTTCGCTTGAGACACACCTTACCTGTCGTCCTTCGACTGGCTTAGGATGACATTTATGGATTCAGGCTGTTGCGATTCACGAACAAAATTTAGTCGGCAACGTTGGCTGTGGGGCGAGCGTCGAGGAGGTCGATTCCGCCTCGTACCTGACCTAGCGTGTCGGCGACTCGTTCTTCAAGCGTGAACAGCACTTCGCGAGCGTAGTTATCTGCGCCCTTGCGTCGTGACTCGGCTGAAGTCTCGGCCTCGTTCAAGATTCCGTTAACTTTGCTCTCGGCATCGTCTATCAACTTGCCAGCGAGAGTTTGTGCGTCGGTTTCGATCTCGGTTGCTTGTTCGTTGGCCATCCGGGTGATCTCAGTTTCCTGAATCATCTTTTGGGCTTCTTCCTGAGAAGTCGTGAGCAGTGTGTTCGACTGCTCTTCTGCCAACTGACGAATCGTCGTGGCTTCCTCATCGGCGTAGGCGCGAATGCGGCGTGCTTCGAGTTCTGCCTGCTTGATGATTGCGTCCTTCTGGCGAACAACGCCTTCTGCTTCGTTCATCTGGGTCGGCATCTCTTCCTTCATTTCGTTGATGGCGGATGTAATTTTTTCCAGGTTCACGAGCGAGCGTGCTGTTCCGGGTACTCGACCTTTGACGATCATCGCCTTCAGGTCTTCGAGTTGCGACATAAGTGTCATTTCTGCCTCCTTGCGTGTCGACTTACGCGTGCTAACTGTTGCTTACTATGTTTTCTGTTTGGCAAGCCTCTCAACCAGAGGTTTCCAAACGTTTGGTGGGACCAGATCCGACACATCAGCGCCAAATGCTGCCACTTCCTTCACTCTTGATGAACTCAAGATCTGGTATTCCAGAGCGCTGAAGAGACAAATAGTTTCGATGTCTTCAGCCATCCTGCGGTTCATTAGTGCCATTTCACTTTCGTACTCAAAATCGCTCGTGATCCGAAGTCCACGGACAATCATCGTCGCTCCGAATTCACGTGCAGCGTTGATCGTTAGGCCTGAGTACGGTTTCACTTCAACGTTGGCGAGATGTGCCACCGCATCGGCGAACATTATTATTCGTTCATCGACGTTGAACATTGTTCGTTTCAGCGAATCCTTGACAACTCCAACCGTCAGATGATCGACGGTGTGTGATGCTCTTTCGACAATATCTACGTGGCCGTTGGTTACCGGATCGAAAGTGCCGGGGTAAATCGCTCGCGCCATCTATTCACCCCCCGTCTGTGTTGTTGATTCAGATTGAGATTTGTAGACCGAAACTGCCGTGTCGCCGTAGAGCCGGTGGGTGGATAGCGCGAACCCCGGAAGAGAATCAGGTAGCTCAGTCATCTTCGAGTGTTCGAGAAATGCGATAGCGTCGGGTGCAATAAGCCCGGCGTTGTTTATTCGTTCGAATAACGCTTCGAACTCCACAAGGTCGTATGGAGGGTCTGCGAAAATCAGGTCGAACTCACCTTTCAGTCTTCCAACTGCGCTGAGTGCGTTTCCTTTTTGAACTGAGCCTTGCATTGCCAACTTGTGTCGTTCCAGAACTTTTTTTAAATCGTCGCAGCGACGCCCGTTTTGCTCGATGAACACGGCGTTTTCTGCACCGCGTTGGAGAGCTTCAACCCCGAGAGCACCGGTTCCGGCATAGATGTCGAGCACCCGGAGCCCACTTACTCCGCCTGGGCCGAGCATCGAGAAAATCGCTGATCTCACTTTGGAGGTCGTCGGACGAAGAGAGCTTCCGCTCGCTTTAGAACCGGAAGTTCGCCGAAAAGACGTCTCGGACACCCCCCTGCGTTTGTCGCTCATCGCACTTTCGATCCGCACTTGAACCCCCGATTTTCCCATGAAAAAATTACGGGACGGAACCGATTATTCACGGCGCGCCGGATTCTTAACCATCGTGAATCGTTACCGGTTTTCACCGTTTTACACGGAAGCGGTGCTGCTCGAAGGTCTAGACGGGTGCTTCTTTCCTTCCCCCCAGAGGAGGAGGTTAGGTTGCGGGGGCACGCGGTCCGTATCACGGAACAATTATTCGTCACCGCCTAGCACTTTCATTCCCCCTCACCTAAATCCCTCCCTTTATGGAGAGGACTTTTAACTTGCTGAATTCACTGGAGCGCTGCCTTAGAATGAATTGCCATGTCGATGGGGCAGCGCACGAATTGGACTAACGCAGGTTCTGCCTGCGCCGGAAAATATGACCAACCAAGATCAACAAGAACAGTCGAATCCCGCCAACGAAGCGGAGTCGGCGGCAGGTGAACAAAAGCTCATCGAGGATCGCCTCGCTAAGACGGCTCAGATCCGAGCAAAGGGACTCGACCCGTACCCTCCCCGTTACGACCGAACTCATACTTTGGTTGAAGCCACGAAGTTGTTCGAGTACGCCGAGATAATGGCAAGCAGTGGTGTTGGTGACGATGTCGAGCATCCCCGCACCGAGACGGTTCGCATTGCGGGTCGGGTGATGGCACGGCGCGGAATGGGCAAGGCCGCGTTTATCGACCTTAAGGACGGGCATGGTTCGATTCAGGCGTTCGCCCGTCAAAACACGATGGGTGATGACGCCTACGAGATCGTAAATCTGTTGGATATCGGCGACATCATCGGTGTTGAAGGTTCAGTGATTCGTACCCGGCGTGGTGAGGTCAGCGTCGAAGTCCAGCAGGTGACTGTGCTCACGAAAGCTATGCGACCCCTTCCCGATAAGTGGCACGGATTACAGGATCAGGAAATTCGATTCCGCCAGCGATATCTCGACCTGATTTCGAACGAAAACGCTATGAAGAACGCTCTGCTTAGGTCGAGTGTTGTCAAGGCGATGAGGGATTTCATGCACGGCGAGGGTTTTATCGAAGTCGAAACACCGATCCTCGTACCGGTCGCTGCGGGCGCGCAAGCGACCCCGTTTGAGACGCACCACAACCAACTCGATCGTGACTTGTATTTGCGAATCGCCACCGAGCTCTATCTGAAGAAACTGATCGTTGGTGGTATCGAGCGTGTGTTCGAGATCGGCCGGCTGTTCCGCAACGAAGGACTCGACCACGACCACAATCCCGAGTTCACCACAATCGAGAGTTACCAGGCTTATGCCGACTACAACGATGTGATGGCGATGGTCGAAAACATGGTTTCCTTTATTGCCAAAGAAACAACTGGATCGATGGTGCTTCCTGCGATTGAGGGTGTTCGACCAGAGATTGACCTGACGCCACCCTGGCCTCGGCTCGATCTTCGTGAGGAGATTGTGAAGCAAACTGGGATCGACTTTGTCGAGGTTCGGGATGCGGAGTTACTTTCGGATGCGATGCGAGACCGAGGTATTCATGTTGAAGCAGGTTCGGCGTGGGGGCGTTTGCTAGACAAGGTGATTTCTTCAGAGGTTGAGCCAAACCTGATTCAGCCGCACTTCCTTGTCGACTACCCGGTCGAGATGTCACCACTCGCCAAGCACAAACTCAATTCCGACGGAATCGTTGAGCGATTCGAGGGCTTTGTGATGGGCACCGAACTCTGCAACGCATTTACTGAGTTGAACGATCCGGTCGACCAGCGAACTCGGTTCGAGCAGCAGGAAAAGATGCGGTTAGAATTCGGTGACGATCAAGCTGATCGATTGGACGAAGATTTCCTTGTTGCGATCGAACATGGCATGCCGCCGACGGGCGGAGTCGGTCTTGGGATCGATAGGTTGGCGATGCTGATTGCGGGCGAAGAGTCGATCCGAGAAATCTTGCTATTCCCTGCGATGCGCAGCATGTGATCTAATCGACAGCACCTGCTTCGATGGTTTGAAAATACCTAGAGTAAAAAATGCTTTCACTGGAACAGATAGTCCGAGACCCCGAGATATTCCGAGCTGCGTTGGTTCGTCGTGGTGAAGATCCGCCGATCGACAGGATTCTTGAACTCGACTTTCGCAGGAAGCAGCTTATTCAGGACGCCGACGCCGACCGAGCCAACCGCAACAAGGTGAGCAAAGCGATCGGCGACGAGAAGCGAAAGCCGACACCTGAAGAGATCGCTGAGATGCGCGAGACGGGCGATCGAATCAAGACGGTAGAAGCTGAATTAGCAACGGTACTTGAGGAATTGAATGCCACGCTGTTGCCGATTCCGAACACGCCTTTGGACGATGTTCCAGACGGACTTGATGAAGAATCGAATGTGGTGGTTCGTACCTCGGATGGTCTGACCGAGACGCATGGCAATGCTCATTGGGACGTGGCACCCGCGCTCGGGATTTTGGATATCGAAGCAAGTGCCAGCATGTCTGGTTCACGGTTCTATGTGTTGAAGAGCAAAGGTGCCAGACTGCAACGTGCCCTCTCGGCTTACATGTTGGATGTATTGACTGAAGAACACGGTTATACGGAAATCGATCCGCCGCTACTGGTCAAACCCGAAACAATGCTCGGATCGGGGAACCTGCCGAAATTCAAGGACAATTTGTACCACGACGATGAGACCGATCTCTGGTTAATTCCGACGGCTGAAGTAGCTCTGAACGCTCTACACCAGGGGCAAATTATCGATCCCGATGTGCTGCCATTGAAGTACGTGGCGCGAACTCCGAGCTTCCGTAAAGAACATACTGCAGCCGGTCGTGATGTACGCGGAATCAAACGGGTTCACCAGTTCGAGAAAGTAGAGATGTTCCGCTACGTTGAGCCTGAAGAATCAGAAGCATCCCTCGAAGAAATGGTCGAGCACGCGACGTCGATATGCGAACGACTCGACTTTACCTATCGGGTGCTGAAACTTTGCACAGGTGACATAGGTTTCCAGTCAGCTAAAACCTACGATATCGAGGTTTGGTCACCGGGTTCAGCCGAATGGCTTGAGGTCAGTTCAATCTCGACATGTACGGATTTTCAATCTCGCCGGAATGGTACTCGTTACCGCCCCGAGGTTGGCGCATCGACTCGACTACCGCACACGTTGAATGGATCAGCGCTTGGTATGTCGCGGACGTGGATAGCCGTAATCGAAAACGGCCTTCAGGAAGACGGTTCAGTCATCATCCCCGAAGTGCTCGTGCCCTACACCGGCTGGGATTGCATTGAAGCGCCGTAGGACTCTAGTCCTGCGCGCCCGGCCCTTTGTAGGTGCCGTTGAAGGCGGAGCGGATGTACTGTTTGGTCCAATTTGCGGTGCCATCAAGTTGGGCCTGGGCGTAGAGCGGCCAGAACGGATTTCGCATCAATTCTCGACCGATGAAGATCGTGTCTGCCTGACCTTCGACGAGAATCGATTCTGCCTGTTCCGCTTCAGTGATCAGACCGACAGCGCCGGTCATTATTCCGACCTGCTCACGGATTTCCGCGGAGAACGAAACCTGATAGTTCGGTACCGGCTTCAGCACCTGTGCAGGCGAGTTTCCGCCAGAGGAAGTGTCGATGAGGTCGACGCCTGCGTCTTTCATCCATTTCGAAAGTTGAATTGACTGTTCAAGATCCCAGCCACCCTCGACGTATTCGGTCGCGGAAATTCGAGCCAGCAGCGGCACCGATTCTGGAATAGAAGCACGGACTGCAGCGATAGTTTCGAGCGCGAATCGACAACGATTTTCGAGCGAACCGCCGTATTCGTCGGTCCGTTGATTCGAGAGTGGCGACATGAATTCGCATGCGAGATAACCGTGTGCAAAATGAAGCTCGATAACTCGATACCCGGCATCGACAGCCCGTGCCGCACCTTCTGCAAACGCCTGGGTGATATCGGCGATCTCTTGCTTCGAAAGTTCGTGCGGGATACCGGTATTTTCGTCGTAAGGGATCGCGCTAGGGGCTACGACCTTCCAGCCACCTTCATCTTCGGTGATATAGTGAGAGCCGTTCCACGGCTGCGAGTGCGAAGCTTTACGACCGGCATGCGCAATCTGAACAGCAGGCACGGAACCCTGGCTTGAAATGAAAGCCGTGATCGGCCGAAGGGCGTCGACCTGAGCATCGTTCCACAGACCCTGACAGCTAGGCGAAATCCTTCCGTCGGGTCGAACGGCAGTGGCTTCCGCCATCACCAGCCCAGTGCCACCCAACGCCTTTGAGCCGAGATGGACCTTGTGGAAATCGGTGGCGACTCCGTCGGTATCGCAGGTGTATTCGCACATCGGGGAGTAAGCGACGCGGTTCGGTAGCGTCTCACCTCGAATTTTGAGAGGACTGAATAACTTGCTAATCGTGATCTCTCCAGTTTGATCTGACCGCTCTGATGGCGCATCCATTAGAATTTACAGGATGATACGCACAGTGTATTCCGTAGGTAGGGTTGAGTGACGTGTGACCGCGCTGATTACGACAACAACCAGATCGTCATCTCCCACATTTTCAACCGTTAGCGAACCCACAGCATTTGCGTCGACCGGAACTCGATAAACGACCGGATCGCCGATTTTCTTTTCGTGGATAACCTGGACCAGATACTGCGTTGGAATGGTTTCAGTGACGCGGGCGAATCCGTTGGCGATCCAATCTCCATGGTCGGAGGTGTTGTCGTACCAGTCGAGTTCCGCAATTTCGAAATCGTCGAAGCAAGCACCCTTCGAAAACACCGCGTCGTCGGTGATGTACTCAATCCTCAACAACACTTTCTGGCCGGTGTATTCCGAGAGATCGACGGAGTCCTGAACCCAGCCCAAGCTCGTGCCAGTTAAGCCTGCTCCGTAGGCGTTTCCGTTCGGGTTGTAGTTGATAGCGCGCTCGGTATCGAGGATGTCCCAGTTTGCACCATCATCGTTCGAGACCATTACATAGCTGTAGTCCCAGAACTCCTCGATTTCGTAGTTGACCCAGTATTTCAGTGTTGGCGTGTCGCCTGAATCCAAAGAACGCAAGTCGACTCTACCGGTGAGAGTCGAATCGATCGAGTCGCCCTGATTCGACCACCAGCAGGTGTCGCCGGAGTGGGGAGCAGCGTTCAGAAGTGAGGTTTCAGCTTCTCCGCTGAACTCTACGGTCATTTTGCCCGACCCGCTCGAAGTCACGAAGTAGTCGGAGCCGTAAGACTGTACGGTTCCGGTACGTGAGTTAGGAGCGCGCTTGTAGATGTTCCTCACCGGTGGGACGTGGTGATTAGCGTAGCTGTAGGGTCCTTCATCAGTACTCAGATAGTTGGCTACTAGCCAGTCGGCAAAGACATCGTTGGCGGTCGCCTCGAAGCCCTGCTCGGCGAGCGCACTATCGATTGAAGCGATGCCGTCTTTGGAATTCTGGGCGACTGCCGCCAACATGTCGTTACCACCGTAGTGAGTTGCGAGGAAGGCGAAGAACAGGTTGGCGGCACCGTAGTTTGCCGCCGAGATCGAGATGTTCTGCGCCCACGCTGTGAGAGATGTCTCGGGTGCTTTTACGAACGAAGACGTCGCTGATCTTGCGAATCCAGCGATCTCAGCGGCAATCTCGGACAATCCTTCGTTCACCCAGGAATCTTCGCTGCTATCGGTGGCGAAATGAGTCGCATGCTGCAGCTCGTGGGCGACAATGCTGAGATATTCAGTAGCTGTGAGATCGACCCGGTTGGCCGACATGTAGAGGGCTTCCCGCTGGTTCGAGTGTGGGCGGATTTCGCGTGGATAAGAATCGGCTGCCGAGAAATAACCTGCAACCCCTGTTCGCAAAACACTGTTGAAAACGACCATTCGATCATCGCCGTCGATACCGGGTGAGAGAGGTGGCCCGAACACATCAGTGACGGCAGGCCAAACGTCGGTTTCAAAGTTGTTCGCCACCTCTTCAATGTCGGCGGGGTCTGGCTCGAATCCGTTTTCGAACACCCAGTAGACATGATCGGAAATATGCGAAACCTCACCGCTGACGAGAACGCTACCGCCGTCGCGTGAAACCCAGAAATCGATTTTTTGTCCGACGGTTAGCAGATTGGATGGCAAGACGGTTTTCGGTTCGGTGTAACCCGCAATAAGACGCTGGCCAAGTTCTTGAAGGTCACGGTCGGGTGCCGCAGGAATATCAGGCTCAGGGAGAGCCGGGACGAAAAGTGGTCGTGGTGTTGCAGTTGGTTCTGCTTGTGGTGTCATCGCACTCGACACCGGTAGGGAGGTTGCAGATGGAGATTCCTGAGCCTGTGACGCCGGGATCGGTTCTGGTGCAACGACCGGGGCTGCAGTGGTAGTGATCTCGGTTGTCACAGATGCGGTCGGGGCTGAGCTGGATGAGGGTGCGGGTGAAGTGATCAGTTCGACGGGAAGAGTGTCGTCTTGCTGACATGCAATCAATAGCAAAGCGACACTGGCCACGACGATCCACATCATTGGTCCGACAACTACCAAAAGGGACCGATTCACAGAACTACGGCGCAGCATCAATTTGGCTTCGAGGTTTCGCCGTTGCTTTTGGCGTTGAATTTGTTCATAGCGTTGTCGAATTCACCGTTTACGATCATCGTTATAGCGTCGGCTGCCCGGAGTGACGCTGCGTTGACCAGATCTCGCGTATCGTGATCAAAAGTACCCAGTACGTGATCGACCTGTTCTGAAGACGAGTCGGGATTTCCAACTCCGATGCGTATCCTGGGGAACTCGTTCGTGCCGAGAGCCGTGATGATCGACTTGAGACCGTTGTGCCCACCGGGGCCGCCCTTTTTCCTAATGCGCACGGAACCGGGATTGAGGTTTATATCGTCGGTGACGATCAGGATGTTTTCGGGCGGGGTTTTGAAACGGTGAGTGAGGTAGCTGAGTGCCAGACCCGAACGGTTCATGAACGTGCGCGGATAGGCGAGTACTGTATGAGTGCCACCAAGCTCGACCTCTGCGTACTTTAATTCTTTTCGTTTGCGGTTGAGCTCAGCGTTTGTGCGTCGGACGAGCTCGCCCATGCACCACCAGCCGACGTTGTGGCGAGTGTTTCTGTATTCAGCCCCCGGATTTCCTAGCCCGAGCACGATCCACGGTGGATCTTCCGGTCCGCCGCTTTTGCCGCCAGGAAATAGTTTGTCTAGGAGTGAGGAGACGTTCAATCGCCTGATTTTTCGTTAGTGTCGCCAAACAATTCGTTAAGGAAGGATATGACCTTATCGTCTAGAACGTTGGCGAGATCGGACAAATCTCCCGCGGAATTGAGCCTGAACAGACTCATGAGGTTGTCGCATTCTGGTGATTACAGAACCAATTTCGAAACCACCGAGGCAAGCCGGTCACGATAGCCGTTGAAGAGGCTATTCATGTTGGGAATCATCTCGACAACGTCGTTGTGATTGGGCGGTTGACCGAGACGCCACGGCAATTTGGACACATAGGTTCATCAATTAATTAAATATCAAGTCCGTCGTTTTCACACATTCCAAAAGACCAGATTGTTTCGTCCCAAAGGCTGGGGAGATTATCGATTGTGCCGAGTCGCACGACGCCTATCTGCTCTAGAAGATCGATTTGAGCGAACAGCTTTATCGTCGAGCTGATCTGCTGGAGTAGTAGGCGATTTCGATTCTGTTCTGTGCGTGATCTTCTAGGTAAGCACGACGGTATTCCAATCGCCAACGTTCGAACTCGTCTCTGAGTGACAGCCATCTGGTCGGGTGCTTGAACTGCAACACAAATTCGGGATAGCTGATGACGATGGTCTACGCTGGAATGCAGTAAGTACCAACCGGAGCATCGACACCCCATCTAGCGGTTCACCGAAGCGAGGTTCCCGCTCAGCGACAAGTATTAGTTCGCCCGGGTATTCGAGTCCTGCCGGATCAAGCTGCACCGGCTGAGTTTGTCCGAGAAGATCTTCAGCGAACGAGAAACTTGTGCGACTCGCCTGAATAGACGTTTTTTTTCGGTCGAGACCAATGCGCACTTCTCCAGCAAGCCTTTTGACGCCAGTGGAGAGCGGATTTCTAGCCCGTGTCTGCATGATCGGATTCGGGTCGAACAGGAACAATGCCCTTATCCATGAATGCGATGAACTCTGATTCGTTGATCACGTGGACCTTGAGTCGTTGCGCTTTTTCGAGCTTCGATCCGGCCTCTGCACCCGCCACGAGGTAATTGGTTTTTCCTGTAACTGAGCCTGTGGTTTTACCACCTAGCGTCTTGATTCGATTTTGCGCCTCAGATCGTGACATAGTCTCGAGTCGGCCTGTAACTACGAATGTCACACCATTGGCAAGGTGGCCGTCCGAAGGTTCGGGGGTATCGTCGATCGGATTGATGCCCAGCTCGATGAGGTCGTCGATGAGCTGGCGGTTCTGCTCGATTGCAAAGTATTCGACTAGAGTAGTGGCTACAACGGGACCAATCCTATCGATTGCCAGTAACTGTTCCTTAGTTGCGTTTTTGACTCCTGAGAGGCTGCTGAATCGCCGTGAGAGCCACTCAGCACTTTCCGAACCAACACCGGAAATTCCTAGTGCAAACAGAAGTCGTGGTAGGGGTTGTGCCCGAGATGCTTCGATTGCCTTGAGGAGGTTGTCGACTCGGGTTACGCCCATCTTGTCGAGTTCTAAAAGATCATCTTTTCGATAGTGAAGACGGTATATTTCAGCGATATTCGAGACGAATCCTAGGCGAGGTAGATCCTGCGCGACCCGTTCACCGAGTCCTTCGATATCCATTGCACCACGTGAAGCGAAGTGTTCAAGCAATCGCTCGAACTGCGCTGGGCAGGTGGCATTTACGCAGCGAGTAGCCGTTTCATCTTCGGATTGAACAGGTTCGGTTCCGCAGGACGGGCAGGTACCAGGGAATTGGTATTCGGCTGAATCGGCTCCCCGCTTGTTTTTCGCCGAAACCTCGACGACCTGCGGGATTACATCACCTGCTCGTTGGATTACGACTCGATCGCCTTCTCGAAAGTCTTTTCGAGCGATTTCGTCCTTGTTGTGGAGGGTGGCTCGGCCGACCGTCACTCCGCCGACCATCACCGGGTCCAGTTCCGCCCATGGGGTTAGCGCGCCTGTGCGACCAACATTTACGTGAATTTTTTTGAGAGTCGTTTCCGCTTTTTCGGCCGGGAATTTGTATGCGATCGCCCAACGAGGATCACGACCCACTAATCCGAGTCGGCGTTGGAGCGGTAGCGAGTCGATCTTGATCACTACGCCGTCGATGTCGTAGTCGAGAGAATCTCGTATTTCACTGGCATTGGCGATCGCAGCCATAACCTCTTCAACCGTTTCTACCTGGCGAGTCCACCCGTTGACCTTGCATCCCCAGGATTCCATGGCTTTCAGCGTGTCCCAGTGACTCGATGGTTCTTCGGCGTTTTCTACGTAACCCAGAGCGTAGAAGAACATATCGAGGGGTCGTTTCGCCGTCTCGGTCGAGTCGAGCTGTCGGAGCGATCCAGACGCAGAATTCCGAGGATTTACATATGCAGGCAAACCAGCTTTTTCGCGTTCGGAGTTCAGCCAAGCGAACTTCGAATTCGGAAGGAAAACCTCGCCGCGCAACTCCACGACTGGAGGAATAGTGTCTTCGACGCCTTCGAGTTTGAGCGGCACACTCCGGATAGTTCGAACGTTCGCGGTAACGTCTTCGCCGCGTTCACCATCACCACGTGTCGCCGCTAGTTCCATCACGCTGTCTCGGAATGTGATCGCAAGTGCCAGGCCGTCGATTTTCAGCTCGCAGACCATTGGTGCGCTTTCGAGTTCGAGGAAATCTAGCGCACGTTGATACCACGCTCGGAAACCCTCTTCATCAAACACGTTTCCAAGGCTGAGCATTGGCACAGGATGGCCGACTTCATCGAATCCAGATGACGGTGTTGCACCGACTCGCTGGGTGGGGGAATCGGCAGTTTGCAGCTCCGGATACGCCGCTTCGAGGGCCAGTAATTCCTGCATCCGGACGTCCCACTCAGCATCGTCAAGTTCCGGGGCGTCTTCTACGTAATACAGCCGATTTGCACGAGTGATCTCCACTCGTAGCTGAGCAGCCCGCGTTGCGGCTTCGCCGGAGTATGGCGAGCCGGAATCAAACTGCATTTTGAGCGGGAATTCTTGGTCGGGCACGAGAGATGAATTTTGCGGTAGAAGCGAGTTTATAGAACCGGTATCATCGGGTGAAAATCGCATTCGAAAAATGGTGCGTCGAGTATAACAACGCCCCAGAATTTCAAATTGCTCTCGAATTACACGGTAATGCTCGTATTGAGTTGGACGAAGCATTGCCAAACTGGGGCTATACTCGTTTATCTGGTTGTTCCTATTGTTGTGTCTCAGCACGCTTGTTATGTAGAGAAAAATGGCAGAAATTCAGCCCTTCAGGGCCGTTCGATACAACCCGGATGTCGCAGGTGACGTGAGCCTTCACGTTTGTCCACCTTTCGACGTCATCACGCCTCAGCTTCAACAGGAGCTGTACGACCGCTCGCCGTTCAATATTGTTCGGCTCGAGTTGGCACGACGTGGGATGGCGGACGACCCGTATGAGCAGGCGGCTGAGACTGCGCAGGCGTGGACGGATTCCGGCGCGTTGAAGCACGAAGAAGCGCCTTCGATCTACGTAACCGAAGAGGAATTTGAGTATCAAGATCAAACGCTGAAACGACGTGGATTTGTCGCCGCTGTTCGACTCGAAGATTATGATCAGGAAATAGTACTTCCGCATGAAGGAACGCGCTCGGACTGGGTTGCTGACCGTGTGAAGCTGATGAGTGCTGCCCAATCGAACTACAGCCCGTTGCTGGTGATCTATCGAGACGACCTGCGATCGAGCGTCGGCAATCTGGTTCGTGCGATTGCAGGTGGTACGCCGACTGCGGTGTTCACACCACCCGACATGCCGCAACTACGTCTATGGCGGGTGTCTGATCCGGGAACGATTGGCGTGCTGCAAGCTGCGCTTCGAGACGCCGAGATTTTTATTGCCGATGGGCACCATCGCTACGAGGCTGCATTGCGCTACCGGGGCAGTGTGCGCGCCGAGCGGGAAGTTGGCAGGGACGAGTCGATCAACTTCCGAATGATGCTGATGGTATCGTTCGACGAGCCGGGGTTGATCACACGCGGCTATCATCGACTCGTGGAGTCGGCTACGGACGATGAGTTCGCAGCGATTTTAAAATCGATAGAGAACACATGTGATCTTGAAGAGTGGACATCTACCGAAGGGCTTTCGACAACTGCGCAGATTGAAGAATTTTCTGTGGCGCTTGGTCGACGGGAAGGCAACGAAGTTGAATTTGGTCTGTTCGCCAAAGAACCGGGCAAGTTCCATATCGCCCGAATGAAGTCACCTCCTCCGGCAGACAATGCTCTCGAAAATTCTGAGTACTCACAGTTGCACTCATACGTTATTCGGCCGGCGATTCCTGAGGAGCAAGAAGAAGCGGTTATCAGTCCTTATCACGACGCTGGACTCATCGCCCGCCAGATCGATAGCGGGGTGGCGCGCATGGCGTTCATCATGCGACCTGTGCCCCTCGAAGAATTCATATCGATCGTGACACGTGGCTGGAGATTGCCAGCCAAGGCGACGAACTTCTATCCGAAGCCGCCAGCCGGAGCCGTGATCCAGAGGTTCAGCGATCAGCTCTAAGCTGTTCGTCTACGCAATTCCGGCTATCAGCGATTCTTCGATGACGTTTAGCACTTCGTAGACCGACGGACGATCAGTTGGTTCGGCTGCGATCATTCGGGCAATGAGATTGCTGTGGGCATCGAGTACAAAGCTGGCAGGGTTGGACTTGCCATCGTTGTCGATATCGAACACCAGCCAATCGCTAGCAACTACATAGATTGGATCAGCAATCACTGGGAAGTTGAGGCCTAACTCGTCCCGCATATCGATTACCCGGGTCGGCAGATCGGCACCACCACCACAAGCTGCAGTCAACACGAACACCGCAGCGATTAACGACACCGCAATGAATCCTCGACTATTTCGTAGGCGATCCGTCCCCATGAGTACCGTTTGTCCTAACCAAATAGTGGGAGCCACCCAACTATGTAGAACGGCGCAGCCAATAACGGCTGCGCCGTTCCTGAATTCTCACGATTAGATGCGCCCACTCGTCCAACGGTCACATGCTAATTTACGAAGTCATCGCCTTCAGGGTTTCTTCAGCGGCCTTTAGGGCCTCGTCAATGTGAGCCTTTTCGACCCAACCCATGTGACCGACTCGGAAGATTTTTCCGGTAAGCGATTTTTGGCCGCCACCAAGAACCACGTTGTAGTTCTTGCTTACCTGACCGAGGAACGCCTTACCGTCGAGACCTTCCGGCAGGCGGATGGCGGTAACGGTGTTCGAGGCGAAGCGGGGATCTGGAAGAAGATTGAGACCGAGAGACTTTGCACCGTCACGGGTGTGCTGTGCGATCTCGTGATGGCGTGCAAAGACGTTTTCGATGCCTTCGTCGACCATCGACTGCAGGGCAATTTCGAGCGTGAACATTGCTGGGAGACACGGGGTGAACGGCGGCTGGCCGATCTTGAGGTAGTCCTCGTATTGCTTCACATCGAGGTAGTACTTCGGAGTGGTGGAAGTTTCGTACGCCTTCCATGCCTTCTCTGAGAAGGTAACCATCGAGATTCCGGGAGGCGAAATCCAGCTCTTCTGAGAGGCGGTTGCAACAACGTCGATGCCCCATGCGTCGACTGCGATAGGCACCCCACCGGCACTGGATACAGCGTCGACGAGGATCAGCGCATCCGACTCTTCGTGGATGACCTTACAGAGGTCTTCCAGCGGATTGGAGACACCGGTTGAGCTTTCGTTGTGGGTGAAGATCACTGCCTTCACGTCGGACACGCCCTTGAGGGTTTCTCGCACCTTGTCGAGGTCGGCAGCCCGCCCGAGATCGAAGGTGATTTTGGTGACATCTCCGCCGTATGCCTCGGCGATTTCGGCGAATCGTTCACCGAACGCACCAATGATGATCGACAGGACCTTGTCGCCAGGCGAAATCGTGTTCACCACGGCGGTTTCCATAGCGCCGGTACCTGACGATGTGATGAAGTACGCATCGTTCTTAGTCATGAAAACCGTCTTCAGGTTTGCGGACATGCGATCGAGCATGTCGGCGTACTGGGGTCCACGGTGGTTGATCATCTGCGATCCGGCGAGTTCGAGGACATCGTCGGGTAGCGGTACGGGACCTGGTATTCGAAGGTTTGGCTGGTTCTGGCTGCTCACCGGAGTGCTCGATTCGTTCGGGTTTTGACTAGGGATTTTTCTATATTGCGATGACTAGTGATAATCACCACGAAGAATTCTAACTCTCGGTTTGTAAAACGGCTGTAAATTTGGCGCGCGAACTTGATGAGAGATTGAGTCTGGACGCGAGGGCTTGGTGAGGGAATACGCCTTCATTTCGAGGAAGCGGAATCCTCGTCTCAACCGCGGCGATAGTGGAGCGGAGAGATCTGAGATGCGTGCACAAAAGAGCGACCCAGCCCCAGATCCCTTGGCTTCGAGGACTTCGCTCCGTAAATGGGTGTCGGTGGTTTTGACCTAATCCACCAGCTTCACTAGAGAGTAGTTTTTACGGCCGCGACGGATTACCAGGAGGCGACCTTCTACGAGGTCATTGACCCCCACTGTGCGGCCCGCATCGGCGATTTGTTCGCCATTTAGGTACATGCCGCCTTGTTCGATGGTGCGTCGAACGTCGCCGCCGGACTTTCCGGCTCCGGCTGAAACCGCCAGTTCGGAGAACCTAATGCCTTCGCCAGATAACTGGTCTCGGTTCACTTCGGTTACTGATGATCCTTCGAGGACATCTTCCATCTCATCGGCTGACAAACCGGAGATATCACCACCAAAAAACGCCTGAGTTACTTTCAGGGCCTGATCGAGCCCGCCCTGTCCGTGGATTGTTCGCGTTACTTCTTCGGCGAGTGCTTTTTGCGCGGCACGCTTCTGGGGTTCTTCAGTCACAGATTCTGCAAGACTGCCGATCTGAACCTGATTCAGCAACGTGAACAGTTTTACGTATGGAATTGCGTCGGCATCGGCTACGTTCAGGAAGAACTGGTAGAGCTTGTAAGATGATGTCTGCTTGGGATCAAGCGTGGGCGCCCCACCAATCGACTTGCCGAACTTTTCGCCGTTGGCATTGGTCACCAGCGGGTAGGCGATTCCGTGCGCACGCGGTCGCCCATCGGAATCGGCTCCGTGGATTCGGCGAATAAGATCTACGCCACCGAGAATGTTGCCCCACTGGTCGCTCCCACCAGCCTGGAAACCAACATGATCGCGTTCGAACAATGTCAGGAAATCGAACGCCTGAAGTAACTGGTAGCTGAATTCGGTGAAGGATATTCCGTTACCGCGATCGAATCGCCCTTTGACGGACTCTCGCCCCATCATCGAATTGACGGTGAAGTGCTTACCAACATCCCTCAAGAACGAAAGAAGATCGATCGTCCGCAGCCAATCGGCGTTGTTGACCATTTGTGCGGGATTCGATCTGGTTTCAAAATCCAGGAACGGCTCAAGCTGAAATCGAATCGCCTCGACGTTGTAGTCGATATCTGCGACAGACATAAGCGTGCGCTCGTCTTCACGTCCCGACGGATCGCCGATCATGCCTGTGCCACCACCCACCAGGGCGACAGGTGTGTGACCGTATCGCTGGAGACGAACGAGTCCCATCACCGGCACGAGGTTACCGATGTGAAGACTACTTGCCGTGGGATCGAAGCCGTTGTAGCAGGTTACTTTTTTGGTTGCGAGAGCATGCGCTGCACCGGGTGTGGCGTCGAAAAGCGCACCACGCCATTCGAGGTCTTCGGCTACGTTTTGAAATTCTGTATTTATGGTCATCGGAATGTCCTAAACCCGCTCACCGGTTTTTTGGGGATATGCGCTAAGCTGAACTAACGTGATGCCAGAATCTGACGGGTTTGCTCGACGTCTTTGTTCATTTGTTCGACTAACTGTTCGACCGAATCGAATGCGACTTCTGCCCGGAGTCGTTTTACGAACTCGAGGCGTAGCCGTTTCGTATACAGATCCCCGTCGAAGTCTAGAAGGTAAGCTTCGATTGTGCGACCTCCATCGGTTTCGAATGTGGGACGAACGCCGATGCTGGTCGCTGCGTTGCAACTTATTCCATCGACTTCAGCCACGGTTGCATATATGCCGTTTTCGGGAAGAGTGACCGGGAAATCAGGATCGATATTGGCGGTTGGGAAGCCGATTTCTCGGCCACGTTTTTCGCCATCGGTAACGACACCGGAAATCGAGTAGTTGCGGCCCAGCATTTTGGCAGCCTGTTCGCAATCACCAGCGGTAATCGTCTTTCGAATCGCGGAGCTGGAAACTTTCTGTCCTTCAACAGCGGCTGCTGGTACGCCTCTGAAATCAATGTCGCTGAGTCCTGCGTTATCCAATAGTTGGTCAACGTCGGCACGATCGGAGCCAATCATTGCTCCGGGGCCCAAAACAAGAGCCGTTAGCCCGATTCGTTCGCGAAGCGCGCCCACGAATTCAGCCGACGTAAGCTGTTGGATAGCCGCTCCGAATTTGAGTTCGACAATCGAGTCGATCCCTATCTCGCTGAGGATTTTTTGCCGGGTTTCAAAATCGCTAAGGTAAGTTACTCGCGAACCCGGTTTGATGAACGCTCGCGGTTGTTCTTTGAACACAAATGCGACTGATTTTGCGCCGCGTGCCGATGCCTCATCTTGCACTCGCTGCAGGAGCGATTGATGCCCGAGATGAACGCCATCGAACGTGCCGACGGTGGCGACCGTCGGGCCATTCCTGGCGTCTATAGAAGCGAACAGATCGGATATCGACATGATCGGCGGTAGCTGGAAACAAAGGTCCGATGCAATCGAATCCTCAGCTCCCGTGGTTCCTACAAGGTTGCGTGCGCCTCACGCAGCAATTCTTCGGTGGTCTCCCAGTTGATACATGCATCGGTGATGGAGACACCGTACTTCAATTCGGCAGGATCGCCCAGAGATTGGTTGCCTTCGTTCAGATGGCTTTCCAGCATAAGTCCGATCACACCCTCGTTGCCTGCACTACGCTGTCGAATGGTATCGCGGAACACGATCGGCTGGCGATTGTGATCCTTATTGCTGTTGGCGTGCGAGCAGTCGATAACTACGTTTGGTCGAAGACCGGCGGATTCGAGAAGACTCGATGCCAGAATTACCGATTCTTCGTGATAGTTTGGACCTGAGGCTCCACCGCGAAGAATGAGGTGCTGTGCTTTGTTTCCTGCCGTGTTGACCACGGAAGCGCGACCTTCAAGGTCGATGCCGAGAAACGCGTGTGGTGACCGAGCGGCCACCATCGCGTCGACCGCGATTTGGCAACTCCCACCGGTTCCATTCTTGTAACCAATTGGCATCGAAAGGCCACTCGCCATCTGTCGGTGAGTCTGGCTTTCTGTCGTTCGAGCACCGATAGCTCCCCAGGAAATGAGATCGGCAAGGTACTGCGGAGTGAATGGATCGAGGAATTCAGTTCCCGCTGGGAGTCCGAGGCTCAATACCTGTATCAAGAACGCACGTGCGCGCTCAAGGCCCGTTTGCATGTCGAACGTACCGTCGAGGTTGGGGTCGTTGATGAGTCCTTTCCAACCGACGGTCGTACGGGGTTTTTCGAAATAGACCCGCATCACAACGAGGATTTTGTCTTTTACTTCTTCAGTAATAGCAGCGAGTCTTTTTGCGTATTCGAGTCCGGCTTTTTCATCGTGAATCGAGCATGGACCGACAAGCATGACCATTCGGTCGTCCTTGCGTTGTTCGATGTTTTCGATGGCAGCACGCGTGTCAGTGACCACTTTTGCTATTTCGGCACTGATGGGTTGTGAGTCGATGAACGATTGTGGCGAACTGAGCGGTTTAAGATCGGTAACTCGAATGTTTGACGTTGACATGATCTGATCAGGTTTCTATTGAACTTTCAAATGAATTTGTGATATGGCTGGTGTTCGTGATTCATTCGGTCGGACCGGCACAGTTGCATGCTGTGGGAGGGAAGGCTTCGTGAATCCAGAGTGGGCTGCGCGGACGGTCAGGCAGAACTAGCTGCGATATGAGCGTCCGTACGTAAACAGCCCGCCGGTATAGGTGTATCCAAAATACTCGGCACTGTACGAAGTAAAACGCGAAAAGCCGAAGCCAACCGAGCGGGAGTCGCTTTGGGTCGAGAAAGAATTCGTCTGTAGGTCGCGTTCTGTCATGTCTTTATGTGGTTGCCGTTGAAAGATCCGGGCGAAGTGTAGCAGCATCGTTCAGGTATGCGTGCATTACTTCGTTCTGAGCCTTTTCGGTATTCCAGAGAATAAGTATACGAATGCACTGCGTTAACGCACCGGGACGATCCATTTCATGGCCGCACATGAGAGGCACGTCGTTCCAGCCGAGCCGTTCTCGGGCGGCGACGGCCGGGAATTCTGCGACAAGATCGGGGCTGGTGGTAAACTGAACGGCCGCGACATCATCTTGATCGATGTCGTTCGCTTCGATCATTGCATTGAGCAACTGCTCAGTCGCCTCAAGTACGTCCTCAGCAGTCGTTCCGGTCGTGGTTGTTGCGCCTTTGACGCCTCGAACCTTCGTAGCCAATTTTCTTCTCGTCCTAATCTTCGATCTGAACTCTAGAAATGAGCAATTCAGGCGACTTAGTTTGCCACGCCTTTTCGTGGTGTGCCGGGGATCAGTGTTTTGATATAACTGTTTACCCGGTTCGCTGCATCTGACGGATCACCATCGGCCAGTGTGTTAATCACCTGGGTGCCGATAGCTACTCCATCGGCATAACCGGCTACTTCGGCAACGTGATCGGCAGTGGAAATACCGAATCCGATCGCGATTGGCAGATCGGTATATTTGCGTACGTTTTTTACCAGGCCCTCCACCCGTGATGAAACCGTCGCTCTTGCTCCGGTGACGCCGAGTACAGAAATGCAGTAGACGAAGCCTTTGGCTCGCTGGCATGCGTGTTCGATTGCGTGATCGGTCGATGTCAGGGCGACTAGTGGGATTAACGACAGCCCTGCTTTGTCGCACGAGTCTTGGAGTGGCCCAGCTTCGGTTGCCGGGAGATCGACGGCAATCAGCCCATCCACACCGGCTTCAGAAACGGCGTTGCAGTATTCGTCGAGCCCCATGTTGAAGATGGTGTTGTAGTAGCCCATGAATACGATGGGAACATCGATTCCGTCGGCACGGATGTCTTTTACAGCTTCAATGCAGGTTTCGGGGGTTACACCGTTCTCAAGCGCTTGATGAACGGAAGCCTGGATCGTGGGACCGTCACCAAGCGGATCGCTGAATGGAACGCCCAGCTCGACAACGTCGGCACCCGCATCGACGACCGACCGAACAATGTCGGTGGTAAGTCCCAATTCTGGGAAGCCGATTGTTACGTATGGAGCCAGAGCAATTCGGCCTTCGATCTTTGTCTTTTCGAACGCTTCTCGGATTCTGTCGGTAGCCATTGAGCGGTTGAGTTCCTTGTTGAATCAGTGGATTCAGTTGAGGTTGAATTGTGGGGTGATTGGCTAGATGTCGGCGTACTTTACAACGAGTACGGCAACTGTATTGTGCAGCCCATGAGCGAATATTGCTGGCCAGATCGAACCAGTTTTAAGGTACACCCAGCCGAGTGCTAAGCCCAACACAAAAGTAGGCACAATCGCACCGAGATCGATATGGAACAGCCCAAACATCAGCGACGAGAGTAGTAGCGACCGTCCGATACCGAATCTTTTTATAAGTCCGGGTAGTACGTAGCCCCGGAAGAATATCTCCTCGGCGATTGGCCCCAGAATGCCCGCTAGAACTATCGTCACGACAATGCTGCCACCGGCTTTTTCAAGTGCTTTTTCCGCAGTGTCAGGTGGCACAAGTACGTCGATACCGAACCAGACGAGAGCCTGGACCCAGAACATCAGAACACTCAGACCGATGAGCCACATCAGTGACGCGAACAGGTAGGGCTTGATGCCTCTTGTCTTCACGAATCCGAGCGATGAAATCGGCTCTCGGTAACGCACTGTTGAGAATGCAAACCCGGCAGCCGCGAAAGCTCCCGACATCGCGGTTGCGGTGATAATCGTGACCGGTACTCCGATGAATTCGCCTGTTCCGTTGCCGGTCTCGCTCGCCAGTTGGTAGCTCATTGCTGACACGCCAACACCGATCGCCAAAGTTGCGAGTATCGGCCACAACGGTGATCGAAACAGGTGCATGAGAATCAGGGCTAGCACGGTGACCAGCAGTCCCACGTAATAGCCAGTGGGAGTCGAAACCGTGGAATCGAATCCCGCATCCGTACCGATCGCCCCACCAAGGCTGAGGATAGCGATCACGACCAGCATCGTGACGGTCACCGCTACCACGACATCGAGCGTTCCCCACTTCACCTGTGGGATTGTGATGTCGTTCCATCGGTCGCTCGTTGGTGGTTCGGTTGGGATCAAGATTTAGCCGTTGGGCAGATCGCTATTCAGCCCCATGTCACGTCGCCGTACAGATTTGGATCGAGCGGTTTCGCAGAAAACATTGCGTACTCTTTCTGCGAATCGCCGATTGTCGTGAACTCTCCATGACCCGGGAGTACGACGGTCGATTCTGGAAGCGGAAAAATGTGCTTTTCGAGCGATTCTAGGATTTGTCTCAGTGCTTCGGGTGATGACGATTTTCCGGGTCCTCCAGGAAAGAGGGTGTCCCCTGTAAAGACGTGTGCTTCCTCACCTGCGGCTTCCGAATCGTTGGATTCGAGTAGGTAACAGGTCGAGCCGCGTGTGTGTCCCGGAGTTGCCATCGCCTGTAGCGAGATGTTGCCGATCACAATGATCGCATCGGTCGATACATCGATGTTCACTGGAGCTGATGCTGGGAGCGAGTTGCGGTCGCCACTGCCGATACCAGTTGGGACGGTGAAACTTTCGCTCACGTCGTAGAAACCTTCGACATGATCCCTGTGACCGTGTGTGATGAGGATGGCCTCGACGTTCGAGTTGGTTGCAGCCTGAATCAACTCGAAGGGATTCGCCGGTGTGTCGATGATGACCGAACTGCCTGATCGAGCGCATGTGATCAGGAACGCGTTGTTTGAGAATCCAGAAATGAATCTCTGAATCGACCAATATTTTCCGTTGAAGACGGTACTCACCCGCTGCCTGACGATTTTGTTCTAACTCGTTTTGTTGTCTAAAAAGAAACGGCACATAAAGCGCCGTTTCAGGAATTCTATTTTGTTTTGTGGATCTACCGCTAAGTTGCCTGTGGTTCAGGGTTGGTAGCATCGCCAACTTCTTCGTCAAACTCACCGGTTGGCGTTGTCGGCTCATCGGGGAGAGTCGGGTCGTCGGTAGCCATCGGGCTTGCGAGCAGCGGGTCTCTTCCTTCGATGATTGCAACAAACTGATCGGAGTCGATCGTCTCGTGTTCCAGTAGGAACTCGGCGATTCCTTCCAATTCCTTGTCGTGATCGCCGAGTAATTTATTGGCTCGTTTCTCGCCATCTTTAAGCAATCGGTTGATTTCGTCGTCAATGATGCTTTCGGTCTTAAGTGAGTAGTCGCGTTCTTCCGACATTTCGCGACCAAGGAATACTGCGCCACCCTGCCGTTTGCCAAACGAGCGGTGCGACAGTTTTTCGCTCATCCCAAGCCGCATCACCATTTCACGAGCGATGCTGGTTGCCTGTTCGAAGTCGTTCGAGGCACCGGTTGTGACATCGCCGACTTTCAACACTTCAGCGGCTCGACCGCCCATTGCCGCAGCTATTTGGGCCTCGAGTTGTTCCTGCGAGTGGTAGGACTGGTCTTCCTGCTGCCATCTTGTAAATCCGCCTGCCTGGCCTCGAGCAATGATCGATATCTTACCGATTGGCGAGCCACCAGGCATCAGGTGTGCGACCAGAGCGTGGCCAGCTTCGTGGTAAGCGGTGATCTTCCGATCTTTCTCGCTGATGACCTTACTCTTACGAGCTGGTCCCATCGAAACACGGTCAATCGCTTCGGTCAGGTTCTCGTAGTTGATCAGTTTCTGATTATTACGGGCCGCGAGTAGTGCGGCTTCGTTAATCAAATTCGCAAGATCAGCACCCGAGAATCCCGGAGTTTGCTTTGCGACGTTTGCGAGCTCGACACCCTTTTCGATGGGCTTACCCTTGGCGTGAACGTCAAGAATTGCTGTACGTCCACGGACGTCGGGGTTGTCGAGAATTACTCGGCGGTCGAACCGGCCCGGGCGTAGTAGTGCTGGGTCGAGAATGTCGGGACGGTTTGTTGCTGCAATAACGATAACGTTGGTCGCAGAATCGAATCCGTCCATCTCAACAAGAATCTGGTTGAGCGTCTGCTCACGTTCGTCGTGACCACCGCCAAGACCGGCTCCGCGGTGTCGACCGACTGCGTCGATTTCATCGACAAAGATGATGCATGGTGAATGGCGTCGAGCCTGTTCGAACAGGTCACGCACACGAGATGCACCAACACCGACGAACATCTCAACGAACTCGGAACCCGATATGGAGAAGAACGGCACGCCAGCTTCGCCAGCGACGGCTCGTGCGAGTAGGGTTTTGCCGGTACCGGGAGGGCCTACCAGCAGTACACCGGCAGGTATTTTTGCGCCAAGCGCCTGGAACCGTTCCGGGTACTTTAGAAATTCAACGACTTCTTCGAGCTCTTCTTTGGCTTCCGGCACACCGGCCACGTCGAAGAACGTGACGGTCGCCTTCGTGCCAACAAACATTCGAGCCTTGCTTCGACCGAAGCCCATCTGCTGATTATTGTTGCCTTGAGCCTGACGCATCATGAACAGCAGTATCCCCCCGAAAAGGATAAGCGGTAAGAACCCGATAAGGATTCCAAAAATATTTCCGAAGCCGCCTCCCGGATCGACTTTTACGGAGTAGTTGGCACTCGGTACGCCGGCGTCCTGAAGGAGTTGAGCAATGCTTGAGCCTTCTTCTTTGACAGATTTGAAGGTGTTCAGACCATCGGTGATCGTTAGCGAATCGCCATTTACCTCGATATCGAGTTTGGAAGATCCGCTACTGTTTTTCGCCAACTCGACTACTTCGTTGATGCCAATCTCTTGCGAGCCACTGAGTGGCTGATCGACGAACATGAAGAATATGGTGATCACTGCGACGATGATCACGAGGTAGACGAGGCTGTTCCGCATCCAGCGGTTGCTCATTTGTCCTGGCCGTCCTATAGCTACTATTAAGTCGGGTTAATCGGTATTCATCCGTTTGCCTAGTTGTCCGGCGTTTAGTTGGATGAGATTCCTGTCACCACGATACAACCGACGATACGAGACAGTTTTTGGCAGACAATTGTTACGTTGCCAGCGTGAGGTAATCGTAGCATAGCGGCGGTTTCGAGCCGTATTGGAGTCAGTTTGTAATACCTGCGGAAACCGTGTAATGATTCGTACGGGTTTCCAATTGAGTATCGGCCATGTGGTTGATATATTGGAAGTTCGACCAATTCGACATCGGCCAGAATTGCTTGCCGGATCAGGTGTTGCGGGGGCGTAATTCAGTGGGGATCACCCGCTCGATGTCATAGGGAGTGCGAACATAGCAAAAGAATTCAGGGTGAATCGCCGAATTCGAGCCGATGAGGTTCGGATCATTCGTGGCGAAGATTTGTCTGAGTCGACAGTGATGCACATTCGTGACGCGCTGGAGATGGCAGAGGATGAAGGCCTCGATCTTGTTGAAGTTGGGCCGAACCAAAATCCTCCTGTGTGTCGCCTGCTGGACTACGGTCGTTTTAAATATATTCAAGGGAAGAAGCAACGCGAAGCTCGAAAGATTTCGCGGAGCGCAAGCAAACAAAAAGACGTACGACTTAGCCCTGTGATGTCGGACAACGACATTAAGACGAAGATCAACATGACTAAGAACCTTCTCGCTGAAGGTGCCAAAGTCAGGGTTTTTGTGAGGTTCCGAGGTAGGCAACGTGCCCACCCTGAAATCGCGATGAAGGTGCTGAGGAAAGTTGCTGAAGGTCTCGCAAGCGTCGCAAAGCTGGAGAAACCGCCTGGAATGGAAGGGCGAGTGTTGAGCATATTACTTGCACCGTCACCTCAAACAAAAGAGCGGGGCCGACAGCCCGATGCGCAGCCGGTAGCGGCTGCGAACGGTGTACTAGCCGATGGTGAAGCTGCAACAAAAGAGTAGGTTCAGACGATTGTCGCCTGAATATCAGAACTGAGAATTGAGAACGGAAACTAACTGATATGCCGAAGATGAAGACCCACAAGGGAGCTAAAAAGCGGTTCCACATCACTGGAACTGGCAAGGTGCTCCGAACGAAGGGTCCCAAGAGCCACTTCCGCCGACGCAAGGCATCACGTGTCAAGCGTCTGTTTGGGGGCAAGGTCGCTCTCGATTCAAAAACGTTCTCGAAGGCCATCAAACAGTCGCTTAGCGCACTCCGCTAGAAGCAACTACACAATTATTTGAACTAATTGCCGAACTCAATTGGAGGTTCGGCAATCGTTCGACCGAGGAGAAGCAAGTTGGCCAGGGTCAAAGCCGGAAATACAACACGACGACGGCACAAAGCTGTACTAAAAGCCACGCGAGGCCACAGAGCATCACGAAGCAGGCGCTATCGCGTCGCTCGCGAATCTCTGACTCACGCACAGGCGTATTCAACGGCGCACCGCCGTCTGAAGAAGCGTACGAACAGATCTCTTCAGATCGTTCGTATCAATGCAGCAGCACGTGCGCTCGGTATCAACTACGCAAGCCTTATTCACGGTCTTTCGCTGGCGGGTATCGAACTCGACCGAAAGTCACTTGCTGAGCTCGCTGTTCGCGAGCCAGAGGGCTTCAGTGAAGTTGTGAAGATCGCACAGGCAGCATTGCCTACCAGCTAGCTGGTGCTCTCCGGAGCGTCTGGCTGTTGCAGATGTGATAGTTGAGGCGCACCTAGGTGCGCCTCAAAGAATTTAACCAGCTTTTCTATATACGCCTTCGGTTGTGTGCGAAATGAACCGGTGTGACCCGCTCCTGGCACTATCCACACCGTCTCTTCGCCGCTTTCCATTTCGTCGAAACTTGCGCCAATCGCACGGCCTAGTAACCGGGCGTGTTCGACGGGTACCACTGCGTCTTCTTCGCCGTGTATTACCATCACCGGTGTGTCTGAGCGTGCAATGGTGCGGGCGGGTGAGATGTCCTTGATATTGATTCCGTAAATCGCTTGCGCCATGAACTCGATCCCGGGAATGGCAAGTGTGAGTGGGCGCCTCGAGCCAGTCATCGAACTTTTCAGGACCAGCGAGAAATCGGCGAATGAGCTGTCCGAAACTACGGCACCGAAGTTGTTGGGATTCGATCCGGCCATCAAGGCGACGGCGGCGCCAAGCGAGAAGCCCAACACGCCTATCCGACGACGATCGGCGCCTTTGCTGACTAGGTAGTCTGCCGCTCCTTGTAGATCGAGTCGTTCGAAGTAGCCGGACGAGGACATTGCCGCTGGCGAGTCTCCTCTTCCTCTTAGATCGAACATGAAGATTCCGAACCCACGCCTGCTGAGTGCTCGAGCAATACTGAGCATTCCGGTTTTCGGGTCGCTGCGATTCGTGTTATCACCGTGGAGCATGATGATCCACGAGGTGCCACGCGCGGTCGACTGGGGTGAATCGGAACCCGATTCCGAGGGGATGATCCACCCAGAAAGCCTGGCATCACCGCCACGACTGGTAAAGCTGACATCACGGTAGTCGAGACCGACCGACTCCGGAGAGTCTTCCGGGCGGACACGTGCCGATTTCGTCAAGTTAGCTGCCATCGCCGATGAAACTCCGACGTAGCTGCCCCCAGCAAGACCAAGCAATGTGAATGTTGTTCTGAGGAATCCCATGGCAACATCCTAACGCCGAATCAGCGGTTAGGCGGGACTATGCCACCACAGAGTCGACCATGACGAGTACAAAAAACAGTGCCAAGAACAATAGTGAGTATTTGTACAGACGCACGGCTGCCGGGCGGTCGGGCTCTTTGGTGAGTTTGAAGGCGTACCAGAAGAACGCAACGCAAAGTACGGCAACACCGATCATATACATCAATCCGAGAGCGTCAGATACGATGCCGAACAGGATGGTTACCGCTGATAGGATCACGGTGTAGAGCATTATTTGAATGCTGGTGTGCTTGACGCCACGGACAACTGGGAGCATCGGTATGTCGGCTCGGGCGTAGTCATCTTTGATCATGATCGCCAGTGCCCAGAAGTGGGGCGGTGTCCAGAAGAAAATGATGATGAACAGATACCACGCAGCGAGATCGAGCGAGCCCGCTGCTGCGGCATAGCCGACAAGTGGTGGGACGGCACCGGCTGCTCCTCCGAGCACGATGTTCTGGGTGGTTGTTCGCTTCAAGATTACGGTGTAGATGCCGAAATAGAGCACGGTTCCCACAATTGCCAGAGCGGCCGCAAGAACATTCGTCATTACCACCAGAACCAGAAATGCTCCAATGTTGAGCAGCAGACCAAAGATTACGGCAGTGATAGGGGATATCCGATCTTCGGCGACAGGGCGATTCTTTGTACGACCCATCTTTCGATCGAGTTCGCTTTCGTACGCCATGTTCAAAGAAGCTGCGCCACCGGATGCGAGCGCTCCCCCTACAAGCACCGCGATGATCACTTCGAGGGTCGGCATCGAGCCTGCACCCAGGAACGAACCAGCAATGGCCGACAACAGCAGCAACGACATGACGCGCGGCTTCGTCAGGGCGATGAAATCACCCATTAGAGTCAGTGCCGAATTGCGTTCGACTGTCTCATTGGTAGCCATCAGAGAATGTTAACTGGTCTCAGCCTTACTCGCGCTCGAGCCAGGGCTAGAAGATTCGGCGAGATCGCGACCGGGTACCGGGCGAAGTAGAAGCGCGACAACGAACACCATGTCGACCCAGACAAGTGTTGCAAAACTAAGATGGCCAGCCCGAGCCCATTCAGCAAACGTCGTCCATGGGTTCGCCGCCCCCATGAGCATCTGACCAACTATCAGGAATGCCGACACAATGGCGGCTGCTCGTAGCGCATACGCAATATTCGGCAATTGCCAGACACGATGGCCTGCGAGCAGTACCAGCACGATCGATGCGAACGACAGTACGCGGTGCGTCATGTGGATCCAAGCAAATGTTGATTGCGGTATTACGTTGCCACCACATAGCGGCCACGACGCACATACTGCGCCTGCTTCCTTCCAGACCGCATACGAACCGGAAAGGAGCGCTACTAATGCGAATACCCCTGCGGCTGCTGCGAGATTGAGTACGCTCCGATGCTCATCGCTCACTCTGCCCCAGATCCATGGCGCACTACCTTCGGTCGAATCTGGTCGACCATGTACCACGGCAACAAGAGCCAGTATTCCGAGCAAGGCTACTATTTCGGCGAGGAGCAGATGTACGGTTCGGATCGCGGGATCGAGATCGTTGAGTACGACTGCGCCACCGAGCATTCCCACTAGGAAGATCATTCCAAGTTCCGCAGTGGCGAGCCATGCAACAACTCTGTTCGATCTATGTCGTACCCACACGAGAATTACGGTAGCTACGATGGCGAGCCCAAGCAGTGTGCCGACGGTTCGATGGCTGTATTCGAGAAGAACGTTGTGCGGGCGAGGAGTCGTCGGTCGTGGGCCGTCGTATAGGCGGTCGATAGTCACTTGGTCTAGCGGTGGAAAGGCTTGCCCGAAACAAGTTGGCCAGTCGGGGCAGCCATCTCCAGAACCTGTAACTCGTACGACTCCGCCAAGTGTGATCTGAAGAACAGCACCGATTACAGCAATCGTAAGCAGAGTGATAAGCAGCCTGTCTTTCCATATAGGAATTTGCGTTGCGTTCTCATACAGGGCGCGGTCAGACGATTCCATTGCTATCCAGTTTCGAGTTAAGAGATAACGAGCCGAGAAAGGTCGGCATTCAACAGCCCGATCAGGCCCTGTTGCCAGCCAACGACCATGATCGCGCAAAACTAGGTGAATCGGGTGCTGTTTCGGGGACCTGTTCTCTCGTTCGACTAACGAATTACGGTGTGTGCTCTGATCGCCGGTGCTTCGTTCCTACAGCAGTCGGTAGGCGATTAGCGTTGCATCGACCAAAATTCGCTGGTCGTAGATTTTGGGTGGCCAGCATGTGACGAGGGTTATCTGGGCGTCATTAGCATTGCTTAAATGAAGATCGTCTTGGTGAACCTGACTCGTGCCAACTACTCGATAAATGAACTCTGCGTCGGGCGTTTCGAGGTACACATCGACGGGATCTTGCTTTATCAATTCAGCAATTTCTGGCAGATGGCGGAAGATGTTGCCTTCTCTAGCAACAAAACTTTCGAGATGTGCAAAGAACCAGCCGCTTCCCTGTTGACCGGGTGCGGCTGTTTCGGGAATGTGACCAACGGTGTTGTCAGGTGTCTGATACGCCTGCTGATTACCGAGGTCGACGATTCCAAGTTCTACCACTGTGGAATCGACGCTGATCGCGGGGATTTTTATACGTACAGCGTTCGACGTCGGATCGAAATCGCGGAAAAGATCGGTTGAGAGCACTGGCAGGAACTCATCTGGAATCGATGGTCCGCCGTAGGGATCGGATCCGGCCCACTCGGGCTCCGACCAGTACTTCGGGTTGAGAAGTTCGCCGGGAAAGAGATTCGCAAACTGAGCTACGTCGGGTGCTTTTATGTTGAGGGGCACGGGCGGCTCGCCTTCCACCGGAGGCGATGGGTCTGTTGCAACCTGTCGCCCCAGATGGCTGTCGAGCTTTTCATCTGGAATAACGTAGGAGTATTCAGCAGAATCCGATCCGGACTGTGATCTCGAATAGATGTACGTGCCGGTGATTACGATCAAGGCAATACCCGCGATCGCCATCGTATAGGGGACGATCGTGGTGAGCGTGACTCTTAATTTTTTCACCGATGTGCCACTCGGCTTATCGGTGGGTGTGTTGTTTGAAGTAGCCATACCATAACTGTTCCGGTACGACCCTGTACGTACAGGGTCGTACCGGGTTGAATGGCTAAATGCTATCGGACGCGAGCGCCCAGTACGATCGGCTCGTTAAGGTGAATTTCACCGTTTCGGATCTTCAAGTTGTAATCACAGTCGGGATTTGTGCAAACCCACGCCTTGTAATGAACTGCGGCACCCTGAGCACCAAAATCCGAGAGGGGGATCAGTCGACCCTCTCCACAACTAATACAATCTGGCCAAATATTCGATTCCAATTGCTTACTCTCCTCCAGAGGACATTCTGTGGTGACTGAACTGCTCCGAATAGCGAAAGAATGTCAGAGTGTTAATTTCATCTATGTGCACAACACCGTGAGTCTATTACCGATCATGCCAAATGGTACTGGCGGGGCATAGGTAATTTCACGGATTTCGGCGTTACATTGAATGTATTGATATGTATGTATTAGGAATAGAAACCAGTTGTGACGAGACTTCTGTCGGGATCGTCGATGGTGAAGGTCGGGTTCGCGCAAACGTTATTGCGACGCAGATTGACATACACGCCCGCTATGGTGGAATTGTCCCCGAAGTGGCATCTCGACAACACGTACTCGACATCCGACCGGTCTGTGAACAAGCGATCGAAGTCGCGGGTGTCGATTGGGGTGATATCGACGTTGTAGCCGCGACTTATGGTCCCGGTCTCGCCGGTTCTCTGATCGTTGGGCTGAACTTCTCAAAAGGGCTTGCCACAGCACTCGGAGTGCCGCTTGTGGGCGTGAACCACATGGATGGGCACGTCTACGGTGCATGGGCGCGCACCGAAGATCACGGGCTTGAGCCGTTTCAGGACCTTGTTGGTGAACAGCCGATCATGTGTCTGGTGGTATCGGGTGGGCACACCGAACTTGTCCTTCTCGAAGACCACGGGCAGTTTCGTTTGGTCGGGGAGACGAGAGACGATGCTGCCGGCGAGGCGTTCGACAAGGCTGCGAGGATTTTGGGATTGCGCTATCCGGGCGGCCCTGAAATACAGCGGGTTGCCGACGGCGCACCGGACATGGAGCCACTGCCGAGGGCGTGGATGCGAGGTTCTGACGATTTTTCGTTCAGTGGAATAAAAACAGCAGTGCTGAACCGGGCAAGGACGCTGGAGATCTATCCGAGAACAACAACTGACTATACGGTCGATCCTCAGATTGTCGCGGGATTAGCAAAGGCTTTTCAGGATTCGGTAGTCGATGTGCTTGTAACAAAGACGATCGGAGCTGCACAGCGAGAGAACTGCGCAGGCATCGTGCTTGTCGGTGGAGTGGCAGCGAATGGACCACTGCGTGAGACGCTCGTGGTCAAATCACCGCTTCCAGTGGCGATTCCTCCGTTCAAGCTGTGTACGGACAATGGTGCGATGATCGCGATGGGCGGTTTGGTCAACTATCGTAATGGCCGTCGTGATGGTTGGGACCTCGACGTAATTCCGAGCTTGCGAATCGGAACCAGCTTGCTGGCGTAGCCCGCGGCTCGTGGGATTCGAGATGAACTGCAAACAACGGGATCAACTGGAAGGGTAGTTCCGCTACGGTGCGCCTACCCGACCAGAAATCAGTCGACGTTTGGCATCTTCGACATCTTGGACGAACTGCATCACCAGCGAGGAGTTTTCGCCTACTTCGGCGCCAATAATGTTGCCGCCCATGGTGTGAAGCTCGACATGAACACCGGCGGGTCGAATCCAGTAGTCGGCCATCAGCAGGAGTGAGATCGCGGCTACTGCTACAGAAGACACCAGGCCAACTGTTGAGTCGGGAGTGATCTGCCACACCCCAATGGCGCTGAACAAGCCAACGATCCCCCATGCGGCACTACGACGAGCTCGCGGTCGGCGTGAGACCTTGATGGCTGTGATGTCTTTCAATTGAGCTGACGCGTAGATCGCGTTGGAATCAGAACTGCCGTTGAAAATGACGCGTGCGTGTGTCAGCCTGAAGCTACCTTCGTTACGGGAGTCGAGTGCAGAAACTACCCGTTCACCGGGTAGTAACCCGTTTTCTTGTTCTTGAGCCGGGGATATCTTCGTTGTGGAAGAGTCAGAGACCTGAACGCACTCTGAGCTAGATTCAACTGCCATGTCTGTAATCGTAACGTGTTATTGGCTGATTTGGATGCCGGGCTAAGCGAATATTTGCCACACAGTTTGTCTTCGAGAGATTTACTGGTTGATCTCTTCTCTCGGTGATCCTAGACGCTGGGAAGTCGAGGCTGTCGCGCCCGGATGCGACGCCGAAACATCGGTCGACACAGCGCGGTAAGACCCTGCTGATCTCTAACAGTGCTGGTCGACCATTTGATTCGGCTCCGACGACGTGCAGCATTACACCGTTATACCCGCGGTCGGCATAGCCCCCTTGGGCATACGAGTGCGACTCCCATACTTGAATTTCGGTATCACCTCGGAAAGCTAGACGGTCGTCTCGTTCGACTACGGCGTCGGTGAAATCTGTACCCAGCGATCCATAGGGCTTGCTTGCATAAGGTGCGACCGTCTCGACTCCGCAACAGCGTTCGTTCCAGTCCACCGTTTCTCAACGCCTTGTGAAGTATTGTCTCGGGCACTAGCGGATTCTTCGATTTTCCGTATTTTCGGTTGGATTCTCGGAGAGACTGATCAATGATCGGCCGTTCGCTATCTCGTCCGTAGCGAAACCCGCTCTATGTGTTACCGACAGATGCCGACACCGTATCTCCTACAACCGTCGGCATCTGAGTATTCAGAGCCAAGTAGTCCAATCCCAGACTGCCTGCTCGAACAGTGGAACGTGCCGTTGGCACAGTTTGATGCGTGCAGCTTACGGCGGTCGCTGCGAACTACGAACCGAGTTTGTCATTCTTGTGGGCTGCGACGAAGGCTCTTGCTTCACTCAGCATCAACTCTGCGATACCTATTCCAGTGCTGATATCACCACCGGCAGTCTTGCCTGCGGCTCGAGCTCGGGTTTCGGCATCAAGCGTAGCTGCAACCCGATCCGGGTGATCCGGCTCGCCAGGGTGACCGAGTGATTGAGCGAAATCGTGCGGACCGCCTGTGATGCCGGTTAGCCCGGGCACTGCGAGGATATCGTCGAGATTATCCCAAGCCTTTTTGTCTTCAATCTGCGCCACAACCAGCATGTTTGCGTTTGACCACTTTGCAAAGCCGAGTTTGCCGCCGTACTTTTCGTCGAGGATAGCCTGGTCGTTAAATTCGGTACCTCGACCACCGCCCCATGAACGCTTGCCATCGGTTGGGAACAGACAGGCATCAGCGAAAGCCTGAGCCTCAGCTCCGGAGTTGATGTGGGGACCGGTTATACCCTGGATTCCTCGGTCGAGATAAAGATTGATCTGATACGCCGCTGAGTCAGGAACTCGGGCGATAACCGACATACCGTAACCGTTCGCGGTACGGCAGATGTCATCGATCGCTTCTTCCGGGAATCCGCCGTGCTCACCGTCGATTGTGATGGCATCGAAGCCGACGTGGGCAGCCATTTCGATCATGTACAGAGCCGGGTGTGCCAGTGCGAACACCGTTCCCTTCCTACCTGCCTTGTTGGCTTCGATTATTGTGTTGTTGATCATCCTGTAGAACTCCTAAACCTCGTTGAGGTTACTTTTTCAATACAGACCCGCTCTTTTATTGACCTAAATATCGTTCGGAAATTCTTGTTGATCGCCAGTGTGGGATGCAAGAGCCTCACCAATGGCGTTCTCAAAAAAACGTGGCAACACCACCCATTTAGATGCCTCGGACTGTGCCTCCTGCCGAAGTAACGCTCTTCAGGGGTGGGTGTGCTGCAATCTCTGCTTCGTTGAAGTCGAGGCCAAGTCCCGGTGCATCGTGTAGTTCAACATAACCGTCTTTCTGGCGAATGAACCCATCGAGAACCGTGAAGTAGTGTTCGGTGTAGAACTCAGCGTGGTATTCCTGGATCTCGAAATTGATGATTGAAGCATCGAGGTGCATTTCGGCCATTGCGCCCACGGGTGAACACACGTTGTGCGGAGCCATAGTGATGTGCTTCGCCTCGGCGATGATCGCAATTTTCTTCAGCTCGGTGATTCCACCGGCGTTGGCGATATCGGGTTGAAGTACATCAACGGCGTGACGGTCGACGATCTCGGCGAACGGGAATTTTGTGTAGAGTCTCTCCCCAGTTGCGATCGGGATATTGACCTTATTGCGAACTTCCAGAAGCTCGGAAACTCGTTCCTGTGAAACCGGCTCTTCGTAAAACAACGGCCGATACTCCTCGAGCCGTTGGCCGATCTGGATGGCGTTCATCACGTTAAATTTTGCGTGCGCTTCGACCAGAATATCGACGTACGGACCGACGGCTTCACGAACTGCAGCGACACGGTCTTCGGCAAGCTGGGCTTCTTCGAGGGAGAGCTTGTAGTAATTATGCTGCCCGAACGGGTCGAATTTGAGGGCTGTGTAGCCCATTCCAGCAACGACCTTGGCTTCTTCGGCGTTCTGATCGGGTGTGCCGGGATTCGTGTACCAGCCATTGGCGTAAACACGGATGCTTTTGCGGTGCGCTCCGCCGAGAAGCTTCCAGACTGGTTGGCCGAGAATCTTACCTTTTAGGTCCCACAGGGCGATGTCGATACCGGAGAGCGCAGTCGATGCGATCCTGCCGCCTCTAGACGGAAAATCCTGGTAAAGATTCGTCCAGTGCACCTCGGATTCGAGGGGGTCTTTACCGACGAGGTGTTTTTCGACCATCGCCTTGACCATATCTTTGACGAGATCGTCGTTTTTCATGGGTGATGCATCGCCAATGCCATAAATGTTCGGATCGTCGGTGTTTAGCTTTACCAGCAGCCAGTTGCGCTGGGCGTTGTGGTGATTTGCTGAAAATTGCCTGAACTCAACGTTGGTAATTGCTGGCATTTTGTTCTTGGATCCTGATGGTTTCTTTTGTGTGCCCGACAGCTTTTGCGGTCTGGAACACGAAAATAACGTTCGCGGCGGGAGTATACGCCGGTTTTGGCCGCGTGTTGGCATTTGAATTCACCTGGTGATACCGACACACCAGTTTCCGGTTGCAGCTATGATGCGGTTCACTGTGATTGGTGCCAGTTTTCTGGCTGAAATAAATTGGAAGGAAGCACTCGTGCCTCGAACTATGCGCTTGTGGGCGCTTTCAGATGCTCACGTTGGAACCGATATCAAATTCGGACGACGTTCGCTGGAAGAGGTGATTCGACACGCCGAAACGTGGTCCGGCCACCCGAATGGCTTCGATATCGCCGTGAATCTCGGTGATTTTTCAGGATCGCAACTCCCACCTGATGACGAAGAGGGCGAACTGGTCGTTTCACAATATGCATCTGCAAAAAAACACGGCAGGGAGCATTTCTACGATGTGATTGGAAACCACGATGCTTCAGGTATCGACGAGCCTACTCAGTGGTGGTTTAAGAAATGGATCGACCCGACAGGTGAAAGCACCGAGTATTCGAGAGTCGACAATTCAAAACGCCCGTATCCGACAAGCGGTACTTGGGACAACTATTCGTTCGAGGTCGGCAATATTGTCTTTCTTATGATGGCCGATCGGAACGATAGCGGACCGCCAATCGGCCGAGGTGATTTCGGCGGTTATCCAGCGGGAGCAATTTCCGAAGAGACGTTCCAGTGGTGGACTCAAAAAGTTGCAGACAATAAAGACAAAATCGTTATTTCGGCTCACCACCTGATGATTAAAGATACGACGACTGCTTCGGGCTTGAACGAAGGTTGCGACGAGGGATACCACGGTCGAATGCCCGATGGTGGTGCGCCAGGGTCATCGTTCATCTACTGGGTGGGTGGGCAGAAGGACTCGGGTCGTATCGAGTCTTTTTTGGAAGCGAATAATCCGGCAATCGATATGTGGCTCGGTGCTCATACTCACACCCATCCAGACGACACGACTGGCGGGCGGACGCATATCGAACAGAAGTGGGGCGTTAATTTCGTGAACGTGTCGGCGGTTACACGCTATCACGGCAAGCGAAATTCGATTCCGATGAGCCGACTGTTTACGTTTACTGAAGGCTCAGACGAGGTGCGGGTCCAGTGTTATCTACATACCGACCAGTACGCCGATCAGGGCTGGTATGAACCATCGGAAAGAACGTTGAAACTTCGCCACGAATTCGAGGCTCCCGAATGACCAAAACAGTCCAGGAATTATTTGATCTCACCGGGCGAACTGCCATTGTTACTGGTGGTGGAACGCATCTCGGAACTGCATTTACGGAAGCCCTCTGCGACCTTGGTGCAAAGGTGTATATCGCTTCCCGCCGGGCTGAGCTTTGCCAGGAAGTTGCCCAACGATTGCGTGGTCGTGGGATGGACGTTTTGGCGATGCGTTGCGACGTTACCGAGGAATCTCAGGTGGATGCGCTTGTCGATCGGGTAATGAACGAAAACGGTCGGCTCGATATTGCTGTCTGTAATGCCGGAGGATCGTTTACGACAGGCTATCCGCCCGATGCCGATATCGACGAATTTCGGCGAACACTCGAGGCCAATCTGACCGGCACGTATATCACGGCACAGTCGGCTGGTCGGGCGATGATTCCGGCAAAAAATGGATCGATAATCACGCTTGGTTCGATCGCATCGACGCTCTCGATGGATCCTCGAATCTACAATTCCGAGTTCAAACGGTCGGGTCCTCCCTACATCGCTGCTAAAGGCGGGGTGCTTAACCTGACCCGTGCGATGGCTGCCGAGTTCGGCGAGTATGGCATCACGGTGAACTGCATTTCACCGGGTCAAATTCCTCGCACCGAGACTAATGCAGATCAGGTTGAGACGTTTCGGAAGATGATTCCGCTCCAACGGACTGGCGTGTCACAGGACCTGAAAGGGACAGTAGCCCTCTTAGCCTCCGACGCAGGAACCTGGATTACAGGTCAGGAATTCCGGGTCGACGGCGGCTGGTCAATTTGGTAGGTGCCGAGCACCTTTTCCGCTCGACGGCGTCGTACACGGATTAGAGAGAGGCGCGCCAGTCGGTCCTGCAGCAATCAATCTCAGGATTGCATTAGTAGTTAAAGGCAACTCACGATTTTTGTTAGATCAGCCTTGCTTGCTTCATCGCTGCTCGAATAATCTCGCGTTCTTCACTTGAAGAGGGTAGATTTGGTGATCGGGGTGACCCACCGTCGTAGCCGAGTAGGTCGAGAGCTGCCTTGATACCTGCGGGTCCTCGGTCGAGGATCTGTTGGTCGGCCTCGATGATTCGGGTTTGGACTTCTTGAGCTGTAGCGAGATCGCCGTTCATCACGCTCGAGATGATCTGGTGGCACTCTACGGGTGCGACATTCCCGAACATCAGACAAGCACCGTTTGCTCCGATGGCGCTCATGGCAAGAAGCAGTAAGCCATTGCCGAGCCAGAACGGTTTTTTGCTGGTTACAAAATTGCGTACTCGGGCTTCAAACCGAACGTTTCCTGATGCGATGTAGCCGAATACATTGTCGAGATCGATCATATCGCCTATCACCTCCGGCTGTGCACCGACGGGGGCGGCTCCACCGGCGAACATACCGGGTGCCATTTGGTGGATGATCATTACGGGTGCGGGAACGCGTGGGACTACCTGCTCGAAATACCCGGTTACATTCTCGGTGAGCCGAGGAATCCTGATGCGGATCATCTCGGCTCCTGCTTCAACAAGGTCCCCAGCTGTCTTGATTGACTGCGTTACTGACGAGCTATCGACGCCACCGACTATGAATTTTTCTCCGTTGCGGGCCTTATTTACCGTGCGCACGATTTCTAGTCGTTCAGCAACCGACAAGAACTCTTCTTCCCCGTTTTCTGAGTTCAGTACAAAGCCGGAAAGCGGGGTTTTCAGCCACTTCTGGACGTTACGCTCGATGGCTGCGTGATCGACAGAATCATCAGCTTTGAACGGCGTAGGGCTTGGAGCGACGACGATCGGATTGATGGTTGGGATTGGCATGAATGAGAAATCGCTCGCGTAGCTAATTGTTGAAAACTCTTAGTATGGCTGAGGACGAAGCGGTTTACTTGATGTGTCCCAGCGCGATTTCGAACAACTCGTCGACCGTTAATGGGCCGTCCTGATGCAGGATCGCTAATCTCACATCTTCGGTCTGTCAACTGATTAACTCATTGTGCCATTAGCTTTTCCGGAGAAAATTTTGGAGTATTTGTTCAGGATCAGTCGAGTTGTCAGCACGCGCTCCCGCTCTTCTAAAACTCTAGGACCACGTGCAGTCAAAAAAAAGACGTTGTCGATCTCAAGATCTGCCACCTAGTGAGATCGCATGAACCACCCGTAGATGACGATCGAAGTTTGCTCTTTTGAACGTACCCGAATCATTCGCTCTATAGCGGGCCACATTGCTTCATGCTGTGCATTTGCGTCAGCGATGAGCTTTTCGACGCTACAAAAAGTGAAATGGACGGCATGTTTTGGATATCTATCAGGAACAGACCAGGATGAGTTTCATATGTCGTGATTGCCCGAGCTGCTAATGTGAGGTCGTCTGTGGTTAGCGAAACAGCGTCGAGTCTGGAAACTAATGCGCGACCGAGAGTGGTCTTTCTAGCCCTGGATGGTTCTCTAATAAAGACAACTATCGGTTTAGCCAATGTCAGTCCTTTTTATGGGCTGAGATCAATCGTTCAAGCACGATCGCTACTCCGTATTCGTCGTTGGAGGAGGTTTGATATTTCGCCAGCGACTTGATTTCGGGAATGGCGTTTTCGACCGCGACCGACCAGCCGCAGTCGCGTATGAGATCGATGTCGACGAAATCATCGCCAAACGACAGTACTTCGGAGAGCGATATATCTGCCGATTTCAACAATTCTGCAACTGCTCCAGACTTGCTTGCTTGCGCGGGTATGATGTTCAAGAAATGCACTCGACCGGCTCGTATGATCACCGTCTCGCTTGATAGGTCTGTTTCCAACGTTGTTGCCAGTTCTTCCAGACTTTGATCCATACCGTTGACCGAAATCTTCGTCGGACCGAGTTTGAGCGCGTCATCGAACGGCACAACCATCGTGGGGGTTGCCTTGTTGAATGCCCATAGTTCGTTTATGTCATCGGCGTGATTCACCGCAAACTGCGTTCCGTCAATTTCTAAAGTCATTCTCGCCCACGGAGCATTCTTTTCGGTGATTGTCCAACAGTGTCGAGCGTCGTCGTTATCGAGAGTGTGCTTCAACTTACCGGTTAGCCTGGCTCGACCCGTCGCGACTGTCCCATTCATCTGTACTAGAGAAGTGATTTTGAGGATGTCATCGCCGATCAGCGCCGGGAGTACACGTTCCGGTCGGGATGTTGCGATGATCATCGGTATCTCAAGTTGGTGGACAGCATGGAGGGTTGCGCGAGTTCGTTCATCCAATTTGGCGTCCGAGTTCAATGTTGTTTCATCGAGATCTAGAGCTACTGCTCTAGGGGTTTGCTGTGAAAAATCAGGGAGATTCAAGCTATTTCGTCTCCGGAGTCTGGAACTACCCGCTTGTCGAACAGAGTTCGAAATAGGGCGAGCCATTTTGTCGCTGCAGCCTAATTCGAAATTACTAATCCAGAGTTTTGTCTGGCACTCCGAACGGAATCCTCTCTTATCGAGCCTTTGCCAGAGCTGGTGTGAGCACTATCGAAGTGCCTGCGACCGCCAGCCCACCGGCGATTCCGATGAATAGTGTGGTCTGAATACCGAATGCCTCGATACCCGCTCCGCCGATGAGCCAGCCGAGTTGGTGGGTGAGGACCGTCATGAAGTACAGGCTCATCACTCGACCACGCATGTTTTCCGATGCGGTGGTCTGCAGAAGCACTGGGACAGAGATCATCCACGAAGCGAACGCCAGACCCATCAGTGTCATCGCTAACCCAGAAATGAGAACGTTAGGCGCTATTGCGAATATGCCGATCGATCCGTTGAACACCAGCAAGGCAAATATCAGCAGATAGCCTTTGCGAACGTGTTTTGCAAAGGCGAAGAGCACAACAGCACCGATCAGCGATCCTACGCCATTCAAGCCGAGCATTATTCCGTAGCCAACTTCGCCGAGTCCCAATTCATCCTGAACTTTCACCGGAATTGCCGGTTGGTTCATTCCCATGAAGAGCGCACCCATTCCAACCATCAGCAAAGCCCTGATAATCGGTGTGCGGTATGCGTAGCCGATACCTTCTCGAATATCATTGAACATATTTCGGCTGCTGGGCACCGGTACGCGGCGCGTTCGCACACGGAAGATCATGAAAGCAGAGAATGCGTATAGGCCCGTGAGAACATAGAACGCGGTATCGTATCCGAGTAGCAGAAGCGCACCGCCGACACTTGGGCCGGCGATCGTGGCGATCATTGAAATACCGGTATTCAGGCTCGATGCTGAAACGAGGCGTTCCCTTCCGACCACATCGACCGCGAATGCCTGACTAGTTGGGTTGTGAAGAGCGAACATCGAGCCGGTCAACAGCGATATTGGAATCAGATGCCACCACTCCAGAACGTCGGTAGTTAGCAGTACTGCGGTGAGAAGCGACATCGAGGCGATGATGGCCTTCGTACGCCACAATAGTTGCCAGCGTTCGGTACGATCGGCAAGCGCGCCACCGATCAGAGAGATAGAGATGATCGCTATTCCGGGCATGGCGTTGACCAACCCCATTAGAGTTGCTGAATTGGTCCTTTCGAGAACGAACCACGCCTGAGCCATGTTCCTGATCTGATAACCAGCGAACGTTGCGAAATTCGACAGAACCAACAATCGATAATCGCGTACCGACAGAATGCCGAACGATCCGTGAGCGTTCGGGTCAGATTCGCTTGAGCGACTGTCATCTGTATTCGACGGTTCGACTGTGTCGGCTGTTTTCTCGGTCATAGCGGTTTCCTCTAGTGATCGTTTACAGAGATCGCATAGGATTTCGAATCGAGTAGAGGCTTTTAGCTAGCGAATGCCCTCGCGAGCGTGCGCAGCGCGACGTGACATGACGTGACGAATAGAATATAGAGTGCCGAGGCATCCATTGAAATCGTCGTCGATGACTTTCTTCTGAATAAGTCTAGTCTTGAATTTTGAAAATAGTCGTCTGGGTACTAGTTTTGGCTAGTGCTTCACGATAAACGGTTCGAGTAGAGCTTCGTTGATCTCAACTCCGATACCGGATCGATCTGGAAGTCGGAATCCACCGTCTGCGTACTGCCATGCGGTGTCCGACGCTTTGTCAAGGCGATCGGATAGCCCACCCTGGAATTCCTGTAGATAGTCTGGCGAGGCAACTGCAGCACATTGCAAAGTTGCAGCCTGGAACACCGAAACACCACTGCCCATGTGCGGAGTCGTCTTGATCCCCGCTTTGGCAGCGATCTCCATTTGGACCATGTAGTCGGTGAATCCGGTTCGTCCAATATCGGGTTGATAGACATCGAGAGCACGCGGCTGTTGAACCCACGCTTCCATCTGATAGCGCGACCGGAAGTGCTCGCCGAGTGCAATAGGCGCACCGGGCTTTGCTACGAGCTCCTGGTGACCGACAAGGTCCTCAGGTTGTAACGGGCATTCGAAGAAACGAACGTTGCGTTTACCGTATTCCTGTTTTCCAACTTCGGCTGAATCATGCGAGCACATCCAAAGTGTGTCGACCATCCACTGCTCAAGATCGGGCACACCAGCCATCAGGCCGTCGAGTTCGGTAGTTCCCGCTTCAACGTCGCCAGTCAGGAAGATTTTTGCTCCTCTTAGCCCGGTGTCGATCCACGATTTGACGTGATCAACACGTTCTTCGAGGGTCGATCGACGAACACCTGATAGATAGACATCGAACTGGTTTCTCGGGTTTGGATCGAGTAGTGCGGCCACAGGCGACTGTTCGCGTTTACCGATAGCGTCCCACACTGCGATATCGACCGCTGCGAGCGCATCGAGCCAGTAGCCTGACGAATAACCCCGACCTCGCTGTGTGTTGTACAGGAAATCCCATAGTGCGCCAGGATTTTCGAATTCCTGGCCTTCCATCATCTGTGCGAGCAGCTCATTCACGATCAGGTATACAACTTCGGGCCCGATCCCTGCATTCGCTTCACCCCATCCGACTGTTCCATCGGACAGTGTGATTTTCACTAATGGGGTTTCGATGTACCGGGCATAGACGGTTTGCCAGCCCTGTTTGAACTCGAACCGTTCAGTTTGACGGTCACCCTCGTTTGCCCGATACGACTCCCAGTAGGACGCTGTGTTCTTGAATGATAGATGAATTGATTCAGCAGAATTGATAGTGAAACTTGTGTTGGTCGGCATGGGATCCTGGCGGGGGTGCTGCTATGTGATGTTGGACTGCGGAATGTTACGTCCAAAACAGCGATGTTGGTGGTGAGAATTCACCCAACCCTAGTTACCGTGAACCGTGTTCAAACACGCACTAATAGTCGTTGACATTTAATTTTGTGCATGTATATTTTGCAGTTGCTCACGAACAGGTGAACTTGCGGGTTTATTCTGCTTGGCCTGCTTTGTGGTGAGGCAATTACGAATCCGGGGCACGGTTGGCAACGAGTGGAAAGTTTACCTATTCACTGTCGCCGCCGGGTAGACCCTGATGTTGAGATTGATCGACTTTCTCGCGAGGTTGATTTTTCTATATTTGGCCTTTCGGAGGAAATAGAATGTATCTTAGTTTGAATAAGCGATGGGCACCGGTGTTTTTTGCACTGGCCAGCTTGCTTCTCGTTGCTGCGATCGCCTGTGGTGGCGACAGCGATGACGGAGACAGCGGCTCATCAGCTGGTGGTGGCGTGGCAGCAACTGCCGCACCAGCAGCAACCGCAGCGCCTGCAGCAACAGCTAAACCTGCTGTCGCCGGTGCCGCCGGTTCTAAAGGTGCCGCCGGTTCTAAAGGTGCCGCC
>CAJXEJ010000001.1 GCA_913052475.1 uncultured Dehalococcoidia bacterium | reverse complement strand
GCTGGCATGAACGATGTGCCACTCACTGGCGACAAACTCGAAGCTGCCAAAAAATTGCTTCAAGAGTCGCTCGAACAGGGTGCGGCCGGATTCGCCACCGGGCTTTCGTACTACCCTAACAGCTGGTCCGACACTGATGAACTTTGCGCCCTTATGGAAGTTACTGGAGAGTGCGACAAGCCGATGTCGATCCACCTTCGCAACCACAACGGCGATCGCGCGTTCGGGGGCGGCGGCGTACCGGAAGCAATCGAAGTCGCCCGGCGCACCGGCACGAAACTCCACTTCGAGCACTACCGCACTTTCGTCAACTCAGCCGGCAACATCGATGAGCTGATGGAGCCGATCGACAAGGCAAAGTCAGAGGGCGTCGATATCACGCTCGAAACGTACCCGTACCCGGTCGGATCGTCGTTCCCGCAGGCGTTCTTCCCCGGCTACTTCCACGAGGGTGGCCCGGAAGAAATGCTCAAAATCCTCAATGACGAAGACAAACGAGCCGAACTCATCGACAGGATGAGCGAAATTTCCTACACACCGCCCGAAGGCAACGTCTGGACCCACATTGGCGCAGGCGGTGAGAATGATTACGAAGGATGGATGTTCGAAGACGTTGCAAAAGAGTGGGGTATCACGGTGCAGGAAATGATGACTCGAATGATGGCCGAAACATCGCTCGCGTGCGGCATGCGTGTCGCACCCCCTGGCAACGTTCGACAGTGGCGTCAGGTCGAGGAAGACGTGATGCAACTGATGGCGCGACCCGACTACATGGTTGGCTCCGACTCAATACCAGTCGGCGGCATGCCGCATCCACGTGCCTACGGCTGCTTCGTTCGAATGCTCGGACGCCTTCGCCGTCGCCACAACTACCCGGTCGAGCAGGTCGTTCAGCGAATGACTCAGAATCCGGCAAAGCGCTTCGGTCTCGCCGACCGCGGAGTCATTGCAAAAGGAAAATTCGCCGATCTGGTGATTTTCGACGAACAAAACGTGATCGACCGATCTTCGTTCGAAGATCCCAAGATGCACCCCGAAGGCGTGCCGTTCGTTCTCGTAAACGGCAAATTCGCTGTTGAAAACGAAGCGGTAACCGGCGTTCTAGCAGGGCAGGCGATTCCGTAGCCAACCGCAACCAAAGCAATCTGCTAGGAGTAACAGCAAGCTGGACTGCCCTTCTGCCCAAGTGCGAATGCACGCCCGGCACAATGAGTTCTCCCTCCCATGGTGGGAAGGAGTTAGGGGGTGGGAGATTACGACACAGCCCAAATTGATCACCAGCCAACCCCGACTTCTCGACCGCAGCGCCAGCGGAGTGGAGAGACCTTCGGCGGGGACGTGAGGACCAGCGAAATACGGAGAAATCGCACCTCAAAACAACATCACTCGCCGGTCGCTACGCTACAAGAAAACCGCTCCCAGAATCGCCGAACCCAGCATTTCGACCATGATCCCTCTACCACGTCGGAACGAAGAATAGCGATGCGAATGTGTCGCGCTACCGATTTCGAAAATCGGGTACGTCGAGCGGTTCGCCGTTGCGTTTTACGTTCTCGATCGAGATCGGAAAGATGCTGCTCCACGTGACCGCGTCGTAAACGTCAATCGGAGGTTCGATCTCTCCGGCTACCGCTCGGGCGAAGTCGTACATCACGAAGTAATCACCCCCACCGTGACCCGCCTGAATAGCCTCATCTCCAAACTGCTTCCAGTACGGATGCTCGTACCGATCGCTCAAATCCCACAATGTCTGCCACGCGGCTCGTGTTGAGTTCGCTACGCCAGCCGGACGGGCCTTGTCGCGATAACCAAGATTCGCCGGACTAACTCCTTCAGAAACACCATCGAGCCACACCAGCGGGCCCTCGCCATCGAACCGCCCCGAAAGATATGCGCCATTGGTGCCCTGCAACGAATGAAGTGCCATATTGTGTGGTCGTGGACTGGCTGAATCCTTGCGCAGGCAGATCACTCGCCCTTGTTCGGTTTCAATCAACGTGGTCGCCGAATCGGTGAAGTCAGCCCAAGCAGCGTCCTTCCTGTCGAAATGACCCTCAGGAAGCACCGAACGCGCCCATTCCTGTCGAGCCGCGGATTTCGTGACGAAGGTCGTTGTTCGGGCGAGACGATCACCACGGTTGATGCCGAGCCATTGGGCGATCGGACCGAGCGAATGAGTTGGATAGCCGTTGCCACGAGATGATTGCGTCGAGCCAAAGCCTCCTTGCGTGCCTGCGACAGAACCATTGGCTCGCCACGTTCGCGTGAGGTCAGCATTGAACATCAGATCACGACAATCATGGATATAGGCACCCTCTGCATACGTCAGGTCGCCAAACACGTTCTGATCTGCCATGTTTTTTACCATCATGGCTTCGCGTCGGTAGCAATAGTTCTCGGCCATCATGTACGTCATGCCAGTCTTTTCGACCGTCTCTACCAGAGCGTGGCACTCGTCGAGAGTGGCAGCGGCAATCACTTCAGATAACACGTGCTTGCCAGCGTTGAGCGCCGTGAGAGCCTGCCCCGCGTGAAGCAGCATTGGCGTTGCGATGAACACGGCATCGATCCCGGGATCTTCAACCAGATCCTCGAACTGCTCGAACGCCTTTAGCTCAGGTCGACCATTGGTCCATTCCGACCTGATTTGCTCGGAAGGATCACAGACTGACACAAGCTCGATCTGCTCTTCCAGGCCGCCAAGCACCTGATCAAATCGAGCACCACGGTTTCCACCAGCTACTGCCAACCTGATAGTCAAATGCCTTCTCGTTTCGTCTATTTCGCGATAGCGACCAGCGGAGCCACCGCAACGATTCAGCCAACTCCAATCGTCATCGCAGCGAACGCAGTTCTACTGCCGGTGAATCAGTTCGATTCGGATGTCGCCGGGTGCTGCGACGAACGCAATCGTTACGCCACCACCGTTATTGATCGGACCTTCCTTCAGCTCGGCACCGAGAACCTGAAGCCGCGCGATATCGGCGTCCATGTCATCGGTATCGAACCCAAAATGCTCCAGACCGTAGTGAGGATCGGCATCTGCGGGACCAAGTTTTTCGTCGGTTCGTTCTGAGGATATATTGATCGCCAGTCCGCCTTCGGTCATCGTCGTGATGAATCGGTCGCCGACCGGACGAACATTGTCGGTCTTAATTTCGACGTTGAAAGCCTCAACGAACCAGTCGGCTGTCGCCTTCGGGTCGCTGGACTTCAGGTGGATGTGATTGACGTTGAACGGCATGCTTTTTCTCACTCTGGATATGCACAGGAATTTGTAGGGGAAATGAATAAAGGAAAATCGCCTGCCGAGGCTACGCAGAAAGAGGGTTCTCGTCAAACGATTTTCGGACGATGGCATTAATTCAACCTCGCGGGAATCTTACATACCATCTTCATGGAGTATCCCCCCGCCAGCACGCATATCAACCTATCTTGGTCAGAGTCGGAATTTCATCCGGGACATGGTAGGTGAAGCATCCCTTCGAGCATCTCAGGACGGTTAGATGACACTGGCAACGATCAATTACGGAATACTGCGAAACACCAGTCTTGGATTTGATGACGCAGTCGAAACGGTAACGGCCGTTCTCGCCGAAGAAGGTTTTGGAATCCTCACTCAGATCGACGTTCAGGCGACTCTGAAGAAAAAGCTCGATGTCGATCGTCCGAAATACCTGATCCTCGGCGCCTGCAACCCTAACCTCGCCAACAATGTGCTCAACGCCGAGCCGTGGGCCGGCCTGCTCCTGCCCTGCAACGTGGTCGTGCAGGAGATCGACGGTGGAACTCAGATCGCGTTCATGGATCCCGAAGTCATCCAGCGCGAAACCCACAACGCGGCAGTGTTCGACACCGCATATGATGCCAAAGAACGGCTAACTCGCGCCGCAAATAGCCTTCCCGAGTAGAGGCACCTCACACCGATACGTGAAAAAACCGGTAAGCTTTCGCCCGCAGCCGCATTTCTGACGCGGCTGCGTATGAATGTTGGGGACGCCAAAAGTATGGCCGGTAGCAAAATTCTCGTTCTGGGCGGTGGTTTCGGGGGGGTGCAAGCAGCAATCAGTGCGCGCTCGTCGCTCAACGCTTTTCATGAAGTAACAATTATCGATAGAAACCGGGTTCCACATCTGTGCGGAATGAACCCGCTTATGATCGTCGGTGAGCGAGAAACAAACAAAACCGGCCGATCGCTGGGTCGGCTCGCCAACCGCGGCATTAATTTCGTCGAGGCGAACATCGATCTTATCGACACGTCGAATCAGCAGGTCGTTACTTCGGCTGGAACCTTCGACTACGACTACCTTGTGATCGCACTCGGTGCAGCCTACGACTGGGATGCTGTTCCGGGCGCCAGAGATGCTTACTCGTTCTACGATTTCGACTACGCCCGTCACCTGCGTCGACGCCTGAGTCGCCTCAAACGTGGAAAGATCGTGCTCGCCGCAGCAAAACCGCCCTACAAATGCCCACCGGCACCTCTCGAAACCGCCATGATCATCAACTGGTGGGCTCGCAGGAAAGGCATCCGTAAGGACATCGATATTTCGGTGTATATCCCGGAGCCGGGACCGCTGGGGGTCGCGGGCAAAGATGCTTCCATGCGAATTCGAAACGCGTTGGATCAACGTGGAATCGAACTCGTTTCCTCCGCGGGTGTGACCGAAGTTTCGCGCAACGGATTCGAGGTGTCGTTCGCTGATGGGAGCTCAACCACTGCCGATATTGTCGCCACGATTCCAGTACACAAGATGCCAGATATCGTTGCTGCTTCAGGGGTCGCAAACGGCAAACCTTGGGTACCGGTAAGTCGAGCGACTCTCGAAACATCAATAGCGAACGTCTTTGCGATAGGCGACGTGAATGTGGTTCCGTCAGGAGAATTCGCAATACCAAAGGCAGGCGTGTTCGCTGCCGGTCAGGGCACCAAGGTCGGCGAAGTGATCTCAAGTCGAATCAACGAGACCGACGAGCCTGAACCATACGATGGCGTCGGCTTCTGCTATCTGGCGTACTCGGGCGGCCGTTCAGCCACCGTAGGCGGGGAGTTTCTCGCCGAGGGTGGTCCGCAAACCATCGTCACTGAACCAATGGTTTCGGGAATGAAACACAAGGAACGATTCGAGCGCGACTGGCGCAATTTCAGGATTTGATGCTCACATTTTTACAGGACAGGAAGCCAATTCAATGATCGCTGTACGACGCACATACCTACCCAAACCCGGAACCGGTGGAAAGTTGGCCGCACTCGTGCACGAGGCGAGTACTGCGATGAAGGCTGCGGGGTACAAGAAGCCGGCGGTCTACAAGGGCTGGCATGGATCGCACGGCATGGTGCAGACCGAGCAACTGTGGGATTCGATCACCGATTACGAAGCGTCTCGGAGCGCAGTTCGAAAAACACCCAGTATCACCACGATCTTCGACCAGATTTACCCCCTCCTGGCCGAAACCCACAACACCGAGATTTTTGAAATCACTTAGGGGCGTCCCACTTCCCGACCGCCTTGATACGACGACTTCGTTGTCATTCCGCCTCGATGTATCACATGTCATTCTGAGACAATAGAAGGACGACAGGTAAGCTGACATCACGGAGGCGCGTATACCGCATCACTTCACGCCAACAATCTCTACCTGCATGAACGCGAAGAACGCACCCTCGGCCTGAACCCAGTCGAGCCAGCCCTGCGAAATCTCGGCAAGATCATCGTCGGTCGCGATACCATACTCGACCGCCCGTTTCGCAATATCTGAACTCAAAATCCGCTCCGCCCATTGCTCGCCCCACCACTTAAGGCCATTCTCATCCGAGAACGTCCACGTCGAAGTCGTAACGGTCAGATCGTAGTAGCCAGCCTCGGTAAACCACTGCTTTAGATGACGACCGGCGAAGGCATCGCCGCCGTTTCGTTCGGCGACACCGTTGTAGACCTGGAAGAATTCCGTGAGTCGATCGTCTGGCGGATACAAAACCGACGCACCCCAGTCGACCTCTCTAACGGCGCAGATACCGCCTGGCCTAAGAACTCGCTTCGCCTCGACCAGTGCTCGCACCGGCTCGGAGAGATGTTGAAGGACCTGGTGGGCATAGGCGGCGTCAAAACTCTCGGCGTCGTAACCGGTTTCGTAAATGCTGTTCGCCTCGAACTCGACGTTAGAAATGCCGCGTTCGGCCGCGTGAGAACTAGCCTGCTCAACAACCGCATCCGAACTGTCGATTCCCACCACCGAACCGTTCGGAAGCAAGTGCTCAGCCAGATCAACCGTAATCGTCCCCGGCCCACACCCAAAATCCAGTAAACGCATCGGCGATTTGAGTTGCGGCAACACGAATGCCGCCGCTTCACTCGCTCGTCTCACAGCATGAGCCGCCACAACCGAAGCATGGTGCCCATGCGTGTATTTTTCCGATTTCGATCCCGAAATAGATCCTGTCATATTCGTTACTATTCCTCCGTCACCAAATCCTTAGTACGCCGTCCAATCCAATGGAACGTCTGTCGGCACGATCGACCTGCGTTCGCCCGCACTTTTAATCGTCGCCAGCGTTGCCGCTAGCTCGGTGCGACCGTCTTCGCCGGAGTACCGAACTGGCCGTCCTCCAAGAATCGAATCAACCCAATGTTCAAGTGCCGCCTGGTGCGAAGCGTCGTAGTAATTGTTGTTCGAGTACCACACACGATCGGTCGGATCTTCTTCTAGAATCACCTGGCGATTTCCGTACTTGTGCAACACAACTGCCGGTACTGTCGGTTCGCCCGGAGGGCTACCGCCGCCTTCGCCAAACACAAACAGCGATCCGTTCGAACCATGGATATTTACACGAAACCCAATTCGGGGCACCGCGTGTCCACCCGATTCAATCTGGTGCCAAGAACTCTCAGCCTCATTTTCGAAACTCCAGGCAACGTTGGTAATTGCCTGTCCTGTCGGGGCACCCGTGCCGGAAACCCTCTCGCTCGGAGTTGCACCTGTCTGTGAATGAGCCGTAACCAATGAAACGTCAGTAGAAGCAGTCAACGTCCCTGATGACGCCGAGGCCAGATATCTAGCGGTTGCAAAAAAATGCGGTGCATGATCCATGATCCACGGAAATTGACCGCCACCCGATAGCTCCGGGTCAAGTCTCCACGGGACGTTTGCTTCGTGGCTGCGACCGCCTAGACGGCTCGCTTCTTCAATGCGCATTAGCCACGGACCTTTGGTTTCACGAACATGCAGCACGACGCCAATATCGCCGTTTTCGATCGCTTTACGTGCAACGACGATCGGCTCATGAAATACATAGCTCTCGCCAATCATCAAGGTTGTGCCGGCTTCCTGGTGAGCCGTAACCATCGCATCCGCATCGGCCAACGAGTGAGCCATCGGCTTCTCGCAATAAACATGCTTACCAGCACGTGCCGCTGCAATCGTCTGCTCGGCATGCACGAACGGTGGAGTCACAAGATCAATCGCATCGATATTGGGATCGGCGAGTACGTCTTCAAACGACGTAAATGCCTTCGCACTGGTTGCTTCAGCAAGCTTCGCAACGCGATCCGCGTCGATGTCGCACACTCCATAAAGATTAGCTTTAGCCACCCCAGCCAATCCGTTCAGGTGAGCAGGTGCTGCAACCTTGCCGGTCGCACCGACGAGAGCGATATTTAGTCGATCCGATGTCATATGAACAGCTTACTTCCGCTCTGCATTCCTCCCTCTCCCTTGGGGGAGAGTGTTGGGGTCTGGGTGAGATCGTGATCGGATAGCATGTTCACACCCAACCAGCGCCACGCCACCCTCTAGCTCCCTCCCTGCGAGAGGGGCCCTAACGCGTCGCCAACAGCCTCATCGCCTTTGGAACATCGACAACCCACGGACCGTCCATGCTCAAACTTGCGTACACCTTTTGATCCGGCAGCAACTCCACCTCACGCTCACCGTCGAGGGCGATCGTCCCCGGCTGGAGATCAATTTCAATCTTCTCGCCTGGCGACAACTTGCGCCAATCGAGAATTTTCACATCTGAAATCATCCCAGGAGCGATAGGTGCACGGACGGTGGTTGCGTTTGGCCCGGGCTCGCCATCCAATCGGATGTACAGGCCGTACTCCTCATCGATGGGAATTGGCATGATCCTCGATCCAATCGACGAAAGTCCGATGCTTGCCGGTTCCGCACGTGTCAGGAACATCGCGTGAAGCGTGCTTGTGTCCCAGACAGCCCGCGCACCCACGAACATCTGCGTCGAAACCGCAGCATCGACGAGTGCATCATCGCGACGTGTGCCGTCAACGTAAATATCGATTCTCTTCGAACGATTACACGCCTCATCTCGTGAAATAATCCCGGTCGCCATCGCACCCGCCGAAATACCAGCCAGAGTACCTTCTGTATTCGCCGGAAAAACGTTGTTGGTTCCCGTAGAAATCGGCACCAGCGGTACTTCGGCACAGCCTTTCGCAACAACCCTGTTCGTACCATCACCACCGAGGGTTACGATGCAATCGGCGCCCTGATCGACCATCGCCCGAGCAGCGTTTGTCGATGCACCCTGATGGTCGGCGACTGGCATATCGACATATTCGATGCTGATCCGGCCGTCGACGTCGTGCGACGCCGGTCGGGTCAATCCAGAATGGTCGGGCATAACCAGAATTCGATCAGCATTGGTCGAAACAACCCCGGCAAACACCCTGCGGAGTATGTTGGCCTTTTCTTGATTCGACACAACGCGCCCGTGCGCTACGAGGCGGCGAATATCTTTACCGGCCGCCGGGTTTGCGATTATTCCGACAGTCGTCATTTAGTCGTGCTCATCTCGGGTAATCGTACTCGTTTCGGGCTTTATTCGACGCCTATGCCTTCATCCATTTGGGATTGCTGAGCAACTTGGCGACCGATCTGACAAATTCAGCTGCCGGCGCACCGTCCCACGCTCGATGATCGAACGCCAGATTCAAATTTGCAATCGAGCGAACAGCAACTTCACCATCGACGACTGCGGGTTGCTTATCAACTGTTCCAACTCCCAGAATTCCGATTTCAGGCGGGTTCAAAAGGGGGTCGAACATTTCGATGTTGTACGAGCTCAGATTGGTAATAGAGAACGTGCCGTTGGTCATCTCGTCGATCGACAGCGTGTTCGATTTCACCTTCTTGGCAAGGTCGCGAACTTCCAAGGCGATATCGAGCAATGATTTCTGGTCGGCATTCTTGATAACTGGAACCAACAAGCCCTCGGGAATCGCCATTGCAACTCCCACGTTTACCTCGTCAAAAATTCGTACTTCATCACCGACGAGGTGAGCGTTTGCGATCGGCATTTCCTTGAGCGCCTTCGCGACCGCAGCGATCACAAGATCCTGATATTGCGGACGAATCCTGTGCTCTCGCCACTCGCCAACCAATTCACGTTGGAACGCGATTGCGTCGGTGACATCGGCAGTAGTCGAGAGTGTTACTCTTGGGATCGCCGCGCTTTCGGACATTCGCCGTGCGATCGTCCCGCGAAGACCTGCCAGCTTGACCACCTCTTTGACCGGCACAGCCGATTCTGGCAATGACGCTGCCGCCACTGCGCCTGAACCGCTACCCGCTTCACTATCTGCCCTTACATCGTCCTCGGTCACACGACCGCTGGGTCCGGTACCTATCACACCCGCAAGGTCAACGCCCATCTGCTTGGCGAGACGACGTGCACGTGGTGTAACGATCTGCTTACCACCCTTCGGCGTGGCGGCCGGCGCCGCGGCAGGTTGTGCCACGATCGGGGCGGGGGTAGATGCCGATCCGACGACAGGAGCGACATCGGGGAGATCGGATTCAGAGTCTCCGGCTTCGAGTAGATAACCTAGAACGGTTCCAACGTCGACCACTCTACCTTCTTCGACATCTATTCTGCCGAGCGTGCCATCGGCGGTCGCTTCGACTTCCGCGTTTACTTTTGAAGACTCGATTTCGACAAGTTGATCGCCTTTAGCGACCGGATCACCGACGGCTTTCAGCCACTTGATGACTTCGCCGTCGTTCATCCCCATGCCCCACTGAGGCAGGATGATAGGTGCTGACATAAATCCGTTTACCGTTCTTTTGACCGGGTCACTGGCGCAACGCTTACCGGTATTGTTTCGTCGCAGCCGTGGATAACGAGCAAGAACGAAACTCTGAAAATGGGATCAGAAACAACGCGCCGGCGGCTAGTTTAGCGCAGATGCAGTGCAGTTCGGCGGCGATACTCGTGGCATCTTGCCATGACTGACCTAGCCATCGGTCAAAGCAAAGTTCAACTTGTGCTACGTTCTAGCATCAGATGTGATCGCAATGCCGATACGATCTGAGCCTTCACCTGCATCCAATCCGAGAAGCTCCTCAACGCCCCGTTCGATAGAACCAAGCAGCCGTCGATGGATTTTCCGGAACTATAGCAACGGTCTCGAGCACCGGAACTTCAGTCTGCGCGGCGTCGAAGCCCTCTCTGAATTAAACCCACCCGAACAACCTATCGCCAACAATAAAACAAGCGTTGCCAAAAACGACCGCTCACCCCAACCGTCCTCACTTAGTCGTCCTCGCGGGACAGGGCATTGGCAAGTTCGGTGAAGTTGGCCACAGTGACATCAGGCTCGTACATCTCGTGCGTGTCCTCGAACGGCAGATCGTACCGATTCACGTACGCACCGCGCAGGCCACACGTTCGGGCACCCATCACATCGAACGAATTCGCCGAAACCATGATCAACTCACCGGGCTCCATTCCGAGATTTCGGGCTGCCCGACGGTACACACCCGGCTTCGGTTTGAAATAGCCTGCCTGCTCGACCGACATTACATCGTCAAAATCATATTTAATCCGGTTCTTAACCAGATGATCAAGAAACCACGGATTACCGTTGGAGAGAGCGATCAGTTTGTAGCGCGCACGTAGTCGGTCGAGACCTGCAACGCACTCCGGAAATGGCGAAAGTTCCTGCCAGCCAGACATGAACTTATCGGTCTGTGCGGAGGTTGGATCGAGCTTGTTGGCGCGGGCAACATACACAAACGCCTTTTGTACCGTTTCGAGATAGCCTGAGTGGCCAAGCTCTACCAGAGTGTCCTGGTATTGCTCGATCCGCTGTCGGTATCGCAATTGCTGCCACATAGCTGCCGGATCGAGATAGGATCCTCGCCCGTCAAGAAAAAATTTTAGGTGCGGAGTTAGCGATCCGCCAAGATCGAGAACCGTCCCAAACAGATCAAAAGTAAGTGCCTTGCAGTTCTTAAACACAGAATTCAATGGATGAGATCTCTAACGGTTGGCTGAGACAAAATATGGTGCACCTACAAGCCTACTGTGAGAACTTCATTGAGTGTTCCATTTTAAACACCAGTCCACGCCCTCGTCCCGACTAAAGTGATAGCGGAGCGGAGGGAGATCTCAATGGTCTGAAATCGGGCCCAGCGTTGCTCATAGCCGTTGATTGCCATGTCACTCGTTCCTCACTCCTGACAATGACAATCGAGCGAGGTTACCGGATCAAGAAGAGAACACACGCTCCACCTGCCTACTAGCTCTCCAATGTGCGTTTCACGGCCGCGGTGATCTTGGGTACATCCGGGTAGACGTGTTTTTCGAGTGACGGGGTGTACGGGATGTGAACCTGCTCGGACGCAATCTTTTGAATCGGTGCTTGGAGCGACCAGAAACCCTCTTCAGCAACGATCGAAGCAATCTCCGATGCCGCGCTGCAGACTTTGTGTGCGGGATCGGCAATAACCAAGCGACCCGTCTTTTCAACCGACTCAAGCACCGTCTGCTTGTCAAACGGAACCAGCGTGCGCGGGTCGATCACCTCAACAGAAATTCCTTCCTGCGCCAATTGATCCGATACCGCCGCTGCGTGATTCACGGCACCACCGATTCCAACGATCGTGCAATCCGTTCCCTCTCGAACGACCTTCGATTCGCCAAACGGCACTACAAGTTCGCCCTGCGGGAGATCCGCATCATCAGGAACCTCACCCCGCATACCGAACAATGTTCCATCTTCGAAAATAATCGTTGGGTCGTCATCGCGGACCGCTGCCTTCAACAAACCTTTCATGTCGGCAGGGTTCGAAGGCACTACGATCTTGATTCCGGGCATGTTCATGAACATCGGGTACGAGCGGTCCGAGTGGTGTGCAGCTGAACCACCGCCATAGAACATCGTCGCTCGATAGACCACCGGCAGAGTCGCCTGCCCGCCGAACATGTACCTCATCTTCGCCGCCTGGCTAATCAGCTGGTCCATGCCAACCCACATGAAGCTGGTCAGTGTCTCGACGATCGGTCGCATACCCACTAGTGACGCACCAATCGCCGCCCCGAAGAAGCCGTTCTCGGAGAGCGGCGTATCGAGAACTCGCTTGCCGCCAAATTCATCGAGGAGGTCGGCAGTAGCGCCATATACGGCCCGGCGAATGTCCTCGCCCATGATGAACACGTTCTCATCGCGCCTCATCTCTTCGGCGATTGCCTGATTGATTGCTTCCACGAATACGGTCTGTGCCATTGTTATTTGTTACCTGTTGAGTGTTTTTCTGGGAGAGAGGTTTGTCGAATTACGGCAGCGGGATCGGATTCGCCCACATGTCTTCGAACAAGTCCTCCGCCTCAGGGAACGGACTGTTCCGTGCAAAGTCGGTTGCTTTTTCTACTTCTTCGACCGTTTCGCCGTTTATCGCGTCGCACTCTTCTCGAGTTGCGATGCCCTGTGAAATTAGAGTGCCCTCGAGGATTACCAGAGGATCACGTTGTCGCCAACTCTCGATCTCCTCTTCGGTTCGATACTCACCGCGTCGTACCCGTCCCAATCCGAGCGAATGTTCCTCGTATCGGTATGTCAGACCCTCGATAAGTGTCGGCCCTTCGCCCGCACGTGCACGCCTCACCGCTTCTCGGGTCGCCTCGTACATCGCAATAGCGTCCTGACCGTCAATGAGCAGTCCGGGCATGTTGTACGCCGACGCTCGGTCGGATACATGCTCCACAGCCACCGTGTCGGCATACGAAGTTGTAACGGCATACTGGTTGTTCTCGCATAGAAAGATCATGGGCAGGTTCCAGACCGATGCGAGGTTCATCGACTCGTGGAGCGCACCTTGATTAGAAGCACCATCGCCAAAGAACGCGAGCGATACAAACTCCTCGCCTTTGATGTGCGCAGCCAGCGCTGCCCCTACCGCCACAGGCACTGACGAGCCCAGAATTCCCGATTCACCGAGAATGCCGATCGAATAGTCGGCAAGGTGCATCGATCCACCCTTGCCCTTGCAGTAGCCGTCGACTCGACCGTAGAGCTCCGCCATCGCCTTATCAACCCGGCCGCCCTTTGCGATCGGGTGGCCGTGTGAGCGGTGGGTACCGGCGATGTAGTCTGTGTCCTCCAGAGCCGCACAAGCACCGACCGCGACAGCCTCTTCACCGATATACGGGTGGGCTGGACCGGTGAACTCGCCAGCGGCGTGAACTTCCATAACTTTCAACTCGAAATTTCGAATCATCCACATGCGGCGAAGCATCAGCAACAACAGATCGCGGTCGATATCCACGGTTAGCCTCTCGGATCTCTAAAAATAAAGCCTGATTGCCGCCTGCTGCGGCAACTACGACTCGGTACGTGTCCAATCACAAATCCGGGGAAACAACGAGTTCAGGGGAACAGTTAACCCCGGTGGAATTGCGAGATTATAGACCCGCCAGAATGCAATGTGTGCCCCGTTCAGTACAGTTCAGTTACGCGATCAACGCGAATGCAATAGCGCCTACACTGCCCAGATTCAGTACAACAGCGATCACGTACTTTGCGATGAACGAGCCCATCTGGGTCTTGTGCCGAAATTTGCGCATTGCCCATATCCCGCCCGGCCAACCTCCAACTAGAGCCCAAACTAAAAGAGTCTCCTCTTTCACTCGCCACTGGTCTCTGGTTGCTCGGCGTTTATCCCGCCAAATGGCGCCCGCCGATCCGAAGTTGATCACAGTCAGCAAAACGGCCATGAAAAGCGCTATTTGCGGAAGTGAATAATCCACGACAACTCCGGGGTGCTCAAGAATCAGGTTTGTACGGTCGAAAATTTGCCTTGATTTTATACTGGCATCAAACTGGGCGAAGACCGCCTATAAATGTTAGAATCCGTGGTGTCGTTTACAGATTACGTAGACGCACGCGAATCAGGTCGGATTCAACCTCAGTTTTCCTTCTTTTTGTAAATGCATAACAAAAGCTCAAGCTGTGCATGAAATCAGGGTCTTCACAGGGGTCAAATCGAGGCGGTTCGCGTACCGCACCACATCGTAAGGATCACGAATGGCAAAGCGAAAAGCTAACGGCGCCGACATCACCGGCGGCTCGGCCAAATACAACGCCGAAGACATCACCGTTATGGAAGGTATGGAAGCCGTCCGAAAACGACCGGGAATGTACATCGGTACAACCGGCGTCGAGGGAGTCTTCCACCTCATCCGCGAAATCGTCGACAACAGCGTCGACGAAGCGATGGCCGGATTCGCGAGCCGAATCGATATCACTGTCAACAAAGACGGCTCAGTTAGCGTTGTTGACGACGGTCGTGGAATTCCTGTGGATAAGCACAGGAAAACCGGTCTTTCCGCTTTAGAAACGGTCATGACGACCCTTCACGCCGGAGGAAAATTCGGCGATAAGGGTTACCAGGTTTCAGGTGGCCTTCACGGAGTTGGTGCCTCCGTGGTGAACGCGCTATCTGAATGGACCGAAGTTGAAGTGCGTCGCGATAAGAAAGTCTGCACTCAGCGATACGCACGCGGCAAGTCGGTAGGCGACATGGACGTTCGCAAGCCCGACAAGAACGACATTCCAGGCACAGGAACCAAAGTCACCTGGATGCCTGATTCCGAAATCTTCCCCGAAATTGCCTACGAATGGGATGCCATTTCTACCCGATTCAAAGAAATGGCGTACCTGAATCAGGGCCTCACCATTCATCTCCATTCCGATTGGCACGACGACGTGTGGCCGTTCAACGACGTGACCTATATGTTCGATGGTGGTGTACAGAGCTTTGTCAGGTCGCTCAACCGACGTCGTGGAAGCGTCCACCCGAACGTCATGCACGCACAGGAAACTATCGATGATGTGGTAGTCGAAGTTGCCATGCAGTACAACGAGTCGTTTATCGAAAACTGTCTCTCGTTCGCCAACGTCATTCGCACCGCCGATGGCGGTTCGCACGTCACCGGCTTCCGTTCTGCCCTGACTCGTGTGTTGAACGATTTCGCAAAGAAGAACAATTTGCTCGGGACGGGCAAGGACGACATCAAGAGCCTGTCGGGTGAGGACACCCGTGAAGGGTTGATGGCGGTCATCAGCGTGAAGGTCAAGGATCCTCAGTTTGAAGGTCAGACCAAGGGCCGACTCGGCAACCCTGAAGTAAAAGGTTCCGTCGAGCAGGTTGTCGGCCGTAAGCTGGTTGAATTCCTCGAAGACAACCCCGGCGACGGTGCCCAGATCATCAACAAGTCGACGACTGCTGCTCGCGCACGAGCCGCCGCCAAGAAGGCACGTGACCTAGTCATTCGCAAGAACGCGATGGACGGTGGATCACTGCCAGGCAAACTCGCCGACTGCACGGAAAAAGATCCGGAGTCGTCCGAGATCTACATCGTTGAGGGTGAATCCGCCGGCGGCTCGGCAAAACAGGGCCGCGATCGACAATTCCAGGCAATCCTGCCGCTCCGTGGCAAGATCCTGAACGTCGAGAAGGCGCGACCGGAACGAATGCTAGCACACGAAGAAATCGCAGCCTTGATCACCGCGCTCGGCGCAGGCCTGGGAGAAGATTACGACGAGGATAAGCTTCGCTACCACCGTGTGATCGTCATGACCGACGCTGACGTGGACGGAGCGCACATTCGAACCTTGCTCCTGACGTTCTTCTTCCGCAACATGCCGCAGCTCATCGGTAACGGCCACCTCTACATCGCCCAGCCGCCTTTGTACCGAGCCTCGAAGGGTCGATCTGCCAGATGGCTCTATTCCGAGGGCGAACTTGACGAATGGACAGCTAATCGCCTGTACGGCAAGATCACGGTCGCTTCCGGTGATGGGTCCGTTTCGTTCAAGAACGGCAAGCTGGGCAAGGTGCTGACACCACTTCGTGAGTACCTCGATTCGCTCGAGGTAGCACGTGTTCTCAACATTCCCGAAAACGTGATTGAAAAGCTGGTTAAGGATCCCGAATACGCCGCGCTAGACTTCCGTCCTGAGCGTCCGACCGAGCCGGAAATTGTCGAAGAAATAACTCCAACCGAAACAGGCCAGACTTCGTTGTTTGACGATGCCAATGCCGATTCGCCGATGGACGAGCCTGATGATTCAGCCGATCCTCTGGACGCAATTGCCGAAATCGAAGAAATCGATCCAGAGCCGCTTCCAGACCGAACATTCGATATCGATGGTTACACGCTTACAAAGGACATCTACCAGAACCCGGCTATCCAACGCCTCCGTGCGATCTTCCCTGTGATTCAGCAGGTTATGGAGGCGGACACGTTTACGGTCACCAAGGACGGCAACGAAATCGCAGCCAGCGTAGCGTGGAACGCCTTGCCGGCGACACTCGACGCCAATTCCGATCGATCAGGCGTGAACGTTCAGCGCTACAAGGGTCTCGGCGAGATGAACCCGGAACAGTTGTGGGAGACCACGATGGACCCGAACGAACGGGTCATGCTGCGAGTGACGGCTGATGACGCGATGGCGGCAGACGATATGTTCCGAACCCTGATGGGTGACGACGTAGAACCCCGCCGAAACTTCATCCGGGCCAACGCCCTGGAAGTCAAAAACCTAGACGTGTAGGTGGCATCGCCACCTATTCCGAGAGACCGGATGCGGTGGCTGATTCGGGCAGATAAGGCTTCTGGGAAATGCAGATTTCCCGAGGCTTCCGAGGGGTCTGGGGCGGCGTAGTGCGCCTCGTCCTCCTAAACCGCGATCGTTACTTTGCCTTCGGGTGTCGATTCCCACAGCTTGAAGAACGGGATGCCACGACGTTCGAGCTCGCCGCCCCCGCCCTGGTGGCGATCGAGTATCGCCATCACCATCACAACCTCGCACCCGAACGCTTCAACCGCGTCGATCGCAGAAAGTAACGCCCCGCCGGTCGAAACCGTATCGTCGAACGCAACCGCCCTCATCCCCGGCTGAAGATTGCCCTCGATCTGCTTGCCGGCACCGTGCTCTTTCTGCTCGGGTCGAACAAAAAACCCGGTCCGTTTCTTGCCGTCCAACTGCGATCGTAGCGCCAGTGCCCCCACGATCGGTACAGCGGCCACCGTCGGACCACCAAACGCCTCTGCTCCTGCATCGTCGATAGCCGCGCTAAACGCCTTCGAAATCAGATCGGCGCCCTCGGGATCGGTCGAGAGCATCCGACCATCGAAGTAGTATGTGCTTTTTTGGCCAGACGACAGTGTGAAATCGCCGAAACAGAGCGAATCAAGCTCCATGGCTCGATCGTACAAACGTGTCGCAATATCCCTGAGTTCAGATCGACCGATTTCTGGCATAAGTTCGAGCACTCCTAACCGTGATACAGATTCCGTTTTTCAATGTACCCGGATACCTTTTCGTCGACCAAATCACCCACAGCCTGGCCAGTCGAAAATAAATCCCGCACGCGGGTTGCCGATACATCAATCATCGGACCTTCAACATACTCTGCCCCGCTCGCCGGGTGTGAGTTATCGAACAATCCCGAATCGAATTGCTCAGCGGGACGGCCCACGGCAACAATCGTTGCCAGTTCGGCGATTACACTGGCTTCTTTCCACCGATCCATTGATATCGCTGAATCGGCACCGACGATCAAAAATAGCTCGGACGAATCACCGAGTTGCGCTCGTAAATCACGAAGGGTGTCGACTGTGTAAGTCGATCCTTCACGAAGGATATCCACATCGGAAGCGATAAATTCAAGTACGTTCTCCACAGCCAACTCGACCATTCTGAATCGATCTTCAGCCGTAGCCTGTGGCGGATTTCCACGTAGCCATTGATCGGAAGTGACGACGAACATCACCTCGTTGAGATTCAGGGATTCTAGGGCAGCCTCCGCCACAGCGACGTGGCCTTTGTGGATCGGATCGAACGTGCCTCCAAACACACCCAATCGTTTGGTGATGCGTGATGAAGCCATTAGTCCCAATCGAACTCCCAGTCGCCGACCAGAACGGTGTCGCCTGTTTCGAGGCCCGCATCTCGCAATGCCTTCGTCACTTTCAACTGCTCGAGACGCCGGTGAAACTGCAAGCGAGCTTCGTGCGATTCCAGATTGCTGCCTTTTGCGAGTCGAACCGCTTTTTGATGAACAATTCGAAGCGGTCCATCGGGATCGCGAACTACCACGTCGGTCGATTGTTGGACGCTCGGTCGCAGAACCGGAATATCCTCGACAGCAACTTCCACAGCCGGCTCTTCGTTCTCGTAGGTCGACCTCAGCAGATGGAACACCGATTGCTTCAGCTCATCCAGCCCGTCGTAAGTAGCTGCCGATACAAAATGAGTTTCTGAGTGAAGTCCGTCGGCCGATTTCAGGTTTTCCTTTATCTCATCGATCAACACCGATACTTCGTCGAGGTCTAGCTTGTTAATCGCCAGTATCTGAGGTTTTTTCGCTAGCTTCGGATCGAACTGTTCGAGCTCATCGTTGATGGCCTTTATCCGACCCGGCACATCGTCCTCGCTACCATCGACAACGTGCACCAGCACCCTAGTTCGTTGTACGTGTTTGAGAAATTCGTCACCGAGACCAATCCCCTCGTGAGCACCCTCGATCAGTCCGGGAATATCGACAGCCACAAACGCCTGCGGACCGTGCTCGACAACACCAAGCACTGGCTCAAGCGTCGTGAACGGATAGTCGGCTACTTTGGGTTGAGCGGCGCTGATAGCGGTCAATATGCTCGATTTACCGGCGTTTGGCATCCCGACCAAGCCGACATCAGCGAGCAGCTTCAAATTCAGACGTACCCGCCGGATTTCACCGTCACCTCCTGCCTCGGCCAGCAATGGTTCCTGATTCGTAGCGCTCACAAAGCGCGTATTGCCCCACCCTCCACGACCACCCTCGGCAACAATCATCCGCTGACCAGGCTGATTCAGGTCGCCAATTAACTCTTTGTCTTCGCCGTCTTCCCAGATCCAAACTTCTGTTCCAACCGGAACAGTCGTCTCGATCGCCTCGCCTTTAGCCCCGTTGCGACGATGGCCATCACCCTTCGTGCCGTTTTTCGCGATGAAATGAGGCTGCCAGTGAAATTTCGCAAGAGTGTTGATCGATGGATCGGCAATTAGGACAACATCGCCACCATGACCTCCATCACCACCGCCTGGACCGCCGCGCGGAAGAAGTGCCTCTCGGATGAAAGCTACCAGTCCGTGTCCGCCGTTACCAGCTCTGACTTCTATTACTGCAGAATCAAGCATCTGGAAAACTAAACCAATAAATTCTTACTATTAGTTAATCGTGTTATTAGTAAGCAATGTTGATATGTGAACAACATACCTAGACTGAGTATAAAGCGGCTATTGGTAATTCGTTGGTAGCGGACCAATAAACGGAAAATTGTATTGTGGGAAAGAACTCGAATGTGAGTGGTTTCTGTCGGGTTGTTTGCGGGCAAGTTATTAAAAAAATAAATTCTGAATTTAATCGGAGTTATGACAATAGATGTGGGTCTTTTTCCACATATTAGATTTATCTCCACTCGACGAATTCACAGCCTGTTCACAGAAGAATTTCTAGAGATCTACAGAATGTCCATATCACCGGGTGAGTGGCCGAATTTGGTAAGCATCATTTCCACCTCACTCCGATGCTGAGTGCCGTAATTTACAACGTGCAGCATCAGCTCCCACAGAGGCCTGATCCGAACTTCACCGCTATCAAGATTACGGGTGTATTCGCGCTCCAGCTCCGTGATCAAATTGCGTGAATCAAATAAAGATTTGAAGTTGGTTTTCTACGCCGTTACAGAATATTTTCACTACCGAAATATCTGGTACTCCTGTGGTGGAAACTGTTGTGCAAACGATGCCTAACAGTCCATCCCACCAGGAAAGATGAACCTGACGAGATCATGTGTACAGAGGTATCCCGAATCGATGGTAGTACTTTGACGGCTAATGAGGTGAAATAATCAGTTGAAATATGCCCGGCGATATCGAACAGATGGTCGTTCGTTTCGCGCTGCTAGTCATAGAACCGAACTTTGGCACTGAGAGACCTAGACACCTCACGTGGTGAAAACGGTCAAATGGTAACTGAAACACGTCAGCATGACGCTAGCCGACTGAAACTTTGACTCTGCGTGCACGAACGATGATGTCCCGAACTGCCGCTAGATGCTGACGCATTGAGCTATCGTTTTCCATCAACTCCTCGAACCGTTTCTGTGCGTACAACACAGTCGAGTGATCCTTGCCGCCGAGGGCTTTTCCAACTCGTGTGGAGGTTAAGTGTGCGTCTTCGCGCAGCATGTACATCGCCATACGACGTGCCTCAGCAGTCGCTTTGTCTCGACGCTTGCCGATTATTCGATCGGTAGCAACGCCAGTGAAATCGGAGATGGAACTCAGGATTTCGTCGACTGAAGCAACGTCTTTCGGTGTTTCGTCCAGCAAGCTCTTTAGAGCCTGGTCGGCAAGATCGGTCGTAACCTGACTTCCAACCAGCTGCGAGTAAGCGATCAGTCGGTTGAGAGCGCCTTCAAGCTCGCGAACGTTCTGATGCGCTCGTTGAGCGATATGGTCGAGTACGGCGGGTTCGAGATCAGGAGCCTTGCTCTGCAATATGGCGTAACGGGACTCATAGTCGGGCGGCTGTAGATCTACTTCGAGCCCGCCTGCCAGACGCGACTGAATGCGTTCTTGGAGCAGGCTCTTGCTCGCTGGCTCATCGCCAGTAATCACGATCTGCTTGCCGGCCATGTGCAACTCGTTGAACGTATGAAAGAAGCCTTCCTGGGTCTGCGGCTTCGATGCAATGAACTGGATATCGTCAACCAGAAGCACGTCGGCACGTCGGTAACGGCTGCGGAACTTGTTCGCCGTTCCTTCACGTATCGCGCTGATGTACTCGTTCGTGAATCGTTCACTGGAGACGTACATCACCTTTAAGCCACGCTGACCCAGCGAGTGGCCAATGGCGTGAAGCAGGTGAGTTTTACCGAGCCCGACTTCCGAATAAATATATAGCGGGTTGTAGACGTTGCCCGGCGCCTCGGCGACTTTGGCCGCGGCCGCCTGTGCAAGCCTGTTTGAAGGGCCTACCACGAAGGTTTCGAAGTTAAATATGGGCTTGAGTGCGTACGACTTTGCGTAGTCGATTTTCCCAGTCGAAGATTCGGACGTTGAGTCCGGGGTTTCGACGGTTTCAGGTTGCGGATTTTCGGCTCTATTTTCGGTGACTAAACCCTGGACCTTGAACTGTACTTCCAGCTTCCTTCCAGCGACGCGAGACACGGCTCTTAGGATGGTTCCCGAAAGTCGCTTTTCGAGCATTTCTGCTGCGAAAGGACTGGGGGTTGAAATAATGAGGATGTCGTCAACCAGACCTACTGTAGATGTAGGTTTTAACCACGTTTCGTAGTTGGGCCTGGGGATTTCTAGTTGGAGCTGGCCAAGTGCTGCTGACCAGATTTTCCGTGCATTGTCCGTCTCCGAACCCTCACTATTATTAGGCGCAAAAAGCCTCTTAGCCAGACATGATGGCTTGTTAAAACATCGACCAGGTATGTGGATTATCTTGATCAGCAATTTCGGCAGCTGGACGTTGCCTGAGGTGGTGCTGACTTGAGGGCAACCGTACCATGCAAGGGGTTGGGGTATGCAACCCCTCAGCTGGGTCAATTAGCTCAGATTCTTGACCAATTTCCCAGCAACATTGTGACAATGTTCACGACTCAGTTTGAGCAACCGCAACAATTATCATTTCTCCACCAATCCAAGCCCCGACCGCGCAGCCGGTTTCGGTGCAGCGCGGCGGGAGCGACGCTTATAAAGTGGTTGCATGAGAATCATTTTCTTTGGATCGCCTGCGGAAGCCGCCGACTCGCTCGAATCGCTTATTGGCGCAGAGCATGTGGTTGTCGCGGTGTACACCCAGCCCGACCGAAAGTCCGGTCGAGGGCGAGCCTTAACCCCGACACCTGTGAAAATCATCGCTGAGACGCACGGACTGCCAGTCTTCACACCAGAAAGCCTCAAAGACAACGAAGAAGACCTGGCGCGCCTCGTTGAAATGAACGCCGATGTCTTTGTTGTCGTCGCCTACGGTCGCATATTACCGCCCGAGATACTGCAGATCCCATCGGTAGGCATCGTGAACATCCATCCGTCGCTGCTGCCGCTCTACCGGGGCCCGAGTCCGGTCGTCACTGCCATTCTCGACGGGCAAGCAGAAACTGGTGTGACGGTGATGCTGCTGGATGAGGGAATGGACACTGGGCCGATTCTTGCGCAATCGGAACCGATCCGACTCAGGGGCGATGAAAAAGGAGCTGAGCTTCAGGCTTCTCTGTTTAAGGAAGGGGGGGCGTTGCTTCCCGGTGTGCTTGAGGGCCTGCGGGATGGGTCGATAGTGCCCACGCCACAGGATGAGTCTCAGGCGACAGTGACAAGCCTGCTTGAGCGTTCAGATGGTGAGATCGCCTGGTCAATGACATCCGAACAGATCGATCGTATGGTCCGAGCCTACGATCCGTGGCCGGGCACGTTCACCAGCTGGGACGGCAAGGGCTTGAAAATCCTTGACGCAAGGCTCAGCCGAAACCCGTCATCTGGTGCCGGGGTTGTTTCGACCTACGACGATCGGATCGTTGTAGGAACCGGGGAAGGGTCAATCGAACTCAAACGACTTCAGCTTGAAGGCCGCCAGGCAATCGCCGCCGCCGACTTCCTACGCGGTCAACCAGATTTCGCCGGCGCGATTCTGGGCGACTAGCGACCATCCCTCGTCCCAACATTGCGGAGGGCCCTGAGGCGCACGTGCCGCCCACAACGGCCAACTGGCAACTACCGAGCGCACAACTCGAAACTACGCAGTTTCGATCTGAACGATCTCACGATGCGAGATGTGGCTTCGAACGTGATTGACGTTGGCGATCCACCAGTCGCTGCCGTAGAACGCAGCCTCGCACTTCTTGATGTTGTTGATCGAATCGCCATATGAACGAATCCAGATGAACTGAGTGCGTTCAGCGTTCACCCATGTGCTTTCTACGGTAATGCCAGCCTCTTCCATCAGAGAAACCAGCTTCGGGAACAACTTGAGCCAGTCGTCCAGCATTCCCTTGTTGATCGTGTACGTGCGCAGATGAGCAATGGCCATTGTTCAAGTCACTCCGAAAGCGAACGGCTTCCCAGTAAATAATAATCAGCAAACTGATTCTAACCACGATCTAGCTGGGAAGGTCGCCCACCAATAATCCTTCTCCCGCTTAGGGGAGGAGTGCGAGCGTCAGATCAGCCAGGCCACTACTTGTTCAGCATGCCCATCAGCGCGCGTTTGCCGCCCGGGCCCGAGATCTTCTTCATCATCTTCTGCATCTGTGTGAACTGGTTCAGAAGCTGGTTTACCTGGGCTGGGGACGTCCCTGAACCCTCAGCGATACGTTTACGCCGTGAACCGTTGATGATCGTCGGCTGCTCGCGCTCCGCCGTCGTCATCGAGGAAATGATCGCCTCGACGTGTGCCATCTGCCGTTCGTCGATATCCTTTGGGTTGAACTTACCTCGCAGCGCACTCATCCCCGGAATCATCCCGAGAATGTCGGTCATCGAGCCCATCTTCTTGATGGCCTGAAATTGCTGAAGCATGTCGTTCAGGTCGAACTGGTTCTTTCGCAGCCTCTGCTCGAGTTCCACCGCCTGATCGGTATCAAACTGAGTTTCCGCCTTTTCAATGAGCGACTCAACGTCGCCCATTCCAAGAATTCGAGAAGCAATACGGTCGGGATGATAAACCTCGAACTGGTCGGGTCGTTCACCAACACCGATGTACTTGATCGGAACGCCCGTCGCCGAACGCATCGAAAGCGCAGCCCCGCCCCGGGCATCACCGTCCATTTTGGTGAGCACTATGCCGGTAATGCCGATTCGGTCATTGAACTCACCACCAGAGCGGACGGCGTCCTGACCCGTCATGGCATCGAGAACGAGCAATGTTTCTACGGGAGAGGTCGCATCCCGAATCTCCTCAAGTTCTCCCATCAGATCGTCGTCGATAGCGAGTCGGCCAGCGGTGTCGAGAATAAGGTAGTGGATATTTTCGTCGGTCGCCTTTTTGACCGCGGCCTTGGCGACCTTGACCGGTGTTGATCTTGAAGGCTCCTCCGAGTAGACAGCAAGATCGATTTGCTTGCCAAGTTGCTTGAGTTGGTCGACCGCAGCAGGACGCTGCAGGTCACAAGCCGCCATCATTACTGGGTGCTTTTCTTTTCGAAGAGAAAGGGCTAGCTTGGCCGCAAGCGTGGTCTTCCCGGCACCCTGCAATCCAACGAGCATGATCACGCTCGGTGGCTTATCGACTCTCTCCAGTTCGACCGTTTCTCCGCCGAGGATCTCCGCAAGTTCGTCTCGGACTATTCGAATGACCGACTGTCCCGGCGTTAGCGAGGCATAAATCTTTTCGCCACCCGCTCGCTCCTTGACGCTTTTTACAAACTGACGAGCGACCTTGAAATCGACATCGGCTTCGAGAAGGGCGAGTCGCACCTCGCGAAGTGACGCGTCGACATCTTTTTCGGATAATTTGCCGCTATTGGTTAGCTTGCCGAAGACTCCGTCAAGCTTGGCGGAAAGTGACTCAAACATACTTCGAGTTTACACGCCGATCTGTCGCAATACCGGCTTTTTACATGCCTCTGGTCGCAACGTGTCCGGACAAAACCTACTCTGCGGCGAGAGTTTCTTCGGCGGTCGCGGTCTCGGGAACGAACAACGTTGCAACCACTTTTGCTTCGGCATCCTTCGATTCGCCTCGATCAGTTGCCGCCGCCACCAGGAACCAGATGATTGACGCAAGCGCGATACCGAGTATCACCCAGCAGCACATAGCTTCGTAGCGCTTTCGGAACGGAAACTTGTTCTGGGCGACTATGTTTTGCCGGAGCCGCGTGCTTTTCGTTCATTGCTGGCTCAGTTGTCGAACGGTCCTGTGCGATATGGCTTCTCGTACTCGATGATCGTTCCACCTTCTGTCGCGGAATCGAGTAATTCCAAACCCGCTTTTAGCACGCCTCGCTGCTTTTCAACATCAAACGGTGCCGACACTGGCCGGCCCATTGGATGGCGGGTTAACAATACGCGAGGCGGACTCATCGCCGCAGTTCGATCTCTAAACACTTTTGACATGATTATGGCATTCGGGATGCCTGCCGCTTCGAACGCCCTTGCTACGTGCCCGACCGACACGTGACATAACGGTCATATCGGGATTAGCAATGCGGCTTGAGCACCAGCCGCCTTCGCCCGTGCCGCCCACTCGAAGCCTATCTCGTTCCGTAAACGAAGTTGAGACGTGAGTCCCACAAACGAAAAAGCCGGACTCACAAACCCTCCGATGACCCCCTCATCGGCCAGTTCGTTCATTCTGTCGATCGGTAGCGAAACATTTCTGTCAGACGCCGATGCACGGATATCGTAGCCAGCATGGCGAACCCGGGTGTTGGCAGCTGAAGTCGTTGTTGGAATCTCCGATAGAACGGGATCAGCCCTGCCGAACTCCGCAGTCATTGTTGTCGCCTGTTCCTGGGTCAGGTTCTCAATTCCAAACGGATTTGGGTCGTTGCCCTTGACGAAATGCCCAGTTGTAGTGAGGAGTGCGACACGACTTTCGGACACCGGTTGATCGAGCTTTGTGAAAGGCCCGTCTTCGTATTCGAAGCTACCTGGTCCCGCATAAGCCTCGGCTTGAGCATTAATGATCGTCTCGACGATCGGCCTAGTATCACCGTCGTCGATCAAGTGCCCAGTCAGATCGAGAAGTTCCTGGAGAAAACCAGCAGCTAGATCTGCCGAACCGGATTTCATCCACTTGAAAAACAGATCGGTGCGTGAGCCGTAGCTGAACGAGTTGCGAAACTCGTCGAACGTCTCTTTGCTAGGTTCATGATTTGAGCGGTTGCCAGTATTAGTCATGTCGAGAGCTTACCAACCTTCGTCGGCACGATGTGGACGACCACTCGTCGGTTCCGACTAGGTGCTACGCCATCAGGCCGGGCTCGCCATCAAGTTCAAGCCTGGCTTCTGTGTGCGCCTGAACATCATCACACGACCACCCCGGTGCGACTTCTCGCAAAACCAGCCGATCGTTCTTCCGATCGATCTCAATTACAGCGATGTCGGTGACAATTTCGTCAACGCAATCGGGTGCCGTAAGCGGGAATGAACATTCGTCGACAATCTTCGCGATATTGTCTCTTGCGGTGTGTTCCATGGCGACGACCACGCGTTTCGAGTTGGCGGCGAGATCCATCGCACCACCAATGCTGCCGATTCCGCGCTTTGGGATCATCCAGTTCGCAAGATCGCCGGTATGTGACACTTGAAGAGCGCCGAGAACGGTGACATCGATATGACCGCCTCGAATCAGGCTGAACGATTCCACCGAATCGAAGAACGCCATACCCGGCACCAGCTTCGGGAACTTACCACCGGCGTCCATCAGATTCGGATCACCCTCACCGGGTGCTGACAGTTCTTTGAACCCCAAAATTCCGTTCTCTGCGTGATAGAGCAGTTCGACTCCGTCAGGCAGAAAGTCGGCACACATAGTCGGGATGCCAATGCCGAGGTTCACCGTAGATCCGTCCACGAGATCGCGTGCCGCCCGTTTCGCTATCGCCGCACGATCGAGTCGTGGTGCAGGGTCGTTTCCGTTGGGGTGCACAGAAGTCATTACGGCAACGGGTCTCCCGATTCGCGCTGCACAATTCGATCGACATATGTGCTGAGCGTGCCAACCCGTTCGGAATCAATTCCACCCGGCTCGACGATCTCATCCACCTCGACAATCGTCGTTTTCGCAGCGGTCGCCATCGCAGGGTTGAACGAACGCGAAGTGCCGATGTACTGCAAATTGCCTCTGGTATCGGCTTTCTGTGCACGGATCAGTGCGTAGTCGGCAGAAAGTGCTTCCTCAAGCAAATACGCCTTGCCATCGAATTCGCGATGTTCTTTCCCCTCGGCAACTGTCGTTCCAACACCCGTTGGGGTGTAGAAGCCGGGAATGCCAGCACCGGCGGCTCGAATGCGCTCGATCAAAGTGCCCTGCGGAACGATATCGACGTCGGCCTTGCCCTCTCGCCACGCCTTTTCGATGTCACTGAGAGGGTTCGTGGTGCCAGGTACGGGAAACGAGCAGATGATTTTTGTCGCCTGGCCACTCTCGAAAAACATTCCCTGGTCGATCGGATCGAGATGATCGGGCCAGCCATATCCGGTCGTCTTCGATATTCCCGCAACGTTGCCAATAATCGTAAGGTCGCCAACACCAAGATCCCGAAGAGCCATCATGAGCCTAGTCGGCTGACCCCCTGCACCACCAAATCCGCCAATCATGATCGACGCACCCGACGGAATATCGGCGACGGCATCGGCAAACGAGTTGGTGGTCTTGTTGATAGGCATGACGCGCCAGATTGTACGGTCTTTTTCCTGGATGTCGCTTACACTGCGCTGGTTATTTGTCCCGAAATGCTCGCATACGAACACCACGGCGAACTCCGTCTATTAAATTGCCCAGCCGAACGACCAATCTATCAAACAACGACTTCACACTCATTGCTCATCGCGGTGCTTCCTATGATGCTCCGGAAAACACGTTCGAGTCGTTCGATCTGGCACTCGAACTCGGCTTCGATAATTTCGAAACCGACGTCCAGTTAACAAGTGATGGCACGGCTGTTCTCGTTCACGACGACACCCTCGATCGGACAACCGACGCCACTGGACTCGTGGCCGAAACCAGCATTGCCAAGATCAAATCGCTGAATGCCGGACTGTGGTTTGAGGGACCTGCCGATGGCGCCGGCGCTCACGGTCCGCTGGCTTACCCGGAGGCATTCGTTCCAACCCTCGATGAGTTCCTAGAACGCTATACCGGGAGAGTTCACGTCCATCTCGAACTCAAGTCAACACAGCCGGATCTGGCAGCCACATCTAAAAAATCACTGGAGCAGTGGGGTTGGCTTGATCAGCACACCGGCGACAGCATCGCTCCCGGCTTGACAATCTCGTCGTTCCGCTTCGAACAACTCGAACGTTCGATCGCGCTCATGCCGAACATTGCCCACGGCTGGCTTCTCCAGAAAATCGACAAAGCGTCGCTAAAAGCAGCTGTCGAACTCGGTCTTTCCGGTATATACCCGAACGCTGGCAAAGTCACCCAGAAGCAAATTACCGATGCCAACGAAGCGGGACTCGTTGTTCGAACCTGGGGCATCGGCGATTCAGAGGCGGTATTACGCCGGGCGTATCGGTCGGGCGTGGCAGGTACTACCGTCGACTGGCCAGCAATCGCCCGAGACGTCATCGCCTCCATTTAGTTAGAACTCATCTAAAACGAGGCATTGCCTCCAATCCTCACGTAACATCCATGCTGTTTTACGAGCAGCGGTGCCCAAAACCGCTGATTTTCACTTTGGTTCGCAAACAATGACTGTCGAGTCAACGACGCGAACCTTCAAAACTGGTGGCAAGCCAGTCGACCTTGAGCGGAGTAAATAACGAATGTTCTACGATACCTCTAGCTTTATTAAGCCGGCTCCGCATTTGCGTGACGACCGCTTCCACGCCCTCGTGATGCTCCTTCCTCGCGAATCGAAGCGACTTCTCGCTAAGGCGGTTCTTCAAATGCCTGAAGTAAAACGATCCCTCGAAGACGGCTGGTTCGTTATCTCCCGCGGAGTCACACCTGCCTACCTTCTCGAAGAACTCACCGGGCAGGCCGGTGATAAGGGCAATAGCACCGCTGGAATCGTGGCGGAAGGTCGACTCGCCAGCGTTGTCGAAGAAGACCGACTCGGTCCATGGGTGTTCGAAAACGGCAAGCCATCTGAAATTCCCGCGCCACAAGCCCTCGGTCAATTCCGCGCATGCGATGTATCTATCAAAGGTGCTAATGCAGTCGACCCCAATGGGAACATTGGTGTTCTGGCGGCCGATGGCGGCGGTGGAACAGTCGGAGGAATCTGGGGCACCCTCACAGCACGTGGTTCACACTGGGTCGCACCGGTCAGCCTCGAACGACTGATTCCCGATGTAGTCGAGGCAGCCCGAGTCAGCGGTAACCACCTCTGGGATCTCACGATGGGTCAGTCGGCAGGCCTTATGCCCGTTGTAAACGCCCAGGTTGTGACCGAAGTAGAGGCAATCGCGATTCTTACCGGCGTCAAGGCAACCCACATCGCATCTGGCGGTGTTGCTGGATCAGAAGGCGCTGTGATGCTTTCACTCTCTGGCGCGGAAACCGATGTCCGTGCGGCGTTCGACATGCTCGAAGACATTAAAGGCGAAGAGCAGTTCGAGTCTCCTCGTCTCATTCCATACATCCGAGAACCAGAAACATCCCCACAGAGCTAGTCTCTTCGATGATTGTAAATCAGAAAGCGCACCTATCCGGGTGCGCTTTCTTTTTGTTTGATCCCTCTCATGCAACTGATAAGTCCGGTAAAGTCGCGTTCATCAAATTCAACAGCGACACTACGGTCGAAAAAAAATCAGTGCGAAATCCCTCAACCACCAGAAGAAGTAATCAATGAAGATCGAGAAAGTTCGACTCCGCCACGTATTTGGAACAATCGAGACTGACGGTCTGTTCTGGGAAGAACGCCTGGTCATGCCTCTCGATGTCTACTCGGAATTTCGTGACACATCGAAACGAGTGAAGTGGGGTGATCAGGTTGAAGAAAGCCACATGAACCACGACGCCTACTTCGTTCAGATCGAAACCGACGAGGGTGTGATCGGTATCGGTGGCCCGATGGACAAGGCAATCGCCTTCATTGTCGAAAATGAACTTGCGCATTACTTGATCGGCCGCGACCCGCTCGCCATCGAGTTCCTGTGGGACATCATGCACCGTGGCTCAGTTCACGGTCGTCAGGGCAACACCATGATCGCCATCAGTGCGATCGACAACGCCCTGTGGGATCTCAAAGGTCGCTACCTGAACGTTCCTGTCTACTCAATCATTGGTGGCCCGACACGCACCGAAGTTCCTGCCTACGCCTCGATGCTTGGCTACAACGTTCTCGATATGGGGCTCGTCAATGAGCGTGCCAAGCAGAAGCAGGATGAAGGCTACACAGCACAGAAATGGTTTTTCCGGTACGGACCGATGTCAGGCGCCGAAGGCCTCAAAAAGAACGTTGATATGGTGCGAACCCTTCGAGAAAGTCTCGGAGACGATGATGACATCATGCTCGATTGCTGGCAATCGATGGATGTCAATTACGTAATCAAACTCGCCGAACAGATCGAGGATTTTCACCCGCGCTGGCTCGAGGAGTGCGCAATGCCAGATCGCATCGATTCGTATCGCAAGATTCGAGAAGCGACCAATATTCCTCTCTCTGGAGCCGAGCACCACTACACCCGCTGGGGTATGAAGGAATTCATCGACGCCGAAGCGCTCGATATTCTCCAGCCCGACATCTACTGGGCAGGCGGGCTCTCGGAAGTGTTAAAAATCGCAGCTCTTGCAACAGCGTTCGATTTGATCACAATTCCGCACGGTCACTCGACCAACGCCGGAATTCATTTCTCAGTAGCGCAGTCCCCGATCCACACTCCGTATCAGGAATACCTGATCAAGTGGAACACAGTTCACCAGCACTTCCTGAAAGACCCGGTCAACCCTGTAAACGGCATGATCAACACCCCGACAGGTGTTGGCATGACGATGGATCTCGACACCGGCAAAATCGAAAAAGAAGAAGAACCAAACTTCGGTTCGTAAAAGCGAAATTCACGTTTGCGTCGAAATAATCGATCACATATGTCATTTTGGGGCACTCGAAGAGCGACAGATCAGACGACAACGTCTATTCAGCTACTAACCAGCCCTCCTTTCCTTGATGGAAAGGAGTTAGAGGAAAGGTGAAATGCGACGCGCGACCAAGTCACGCTAGTGACGCCCGGAGCATCACGCCACCATGAAAATCACCGACATACGCCTACGCCAATTAACCGGAACCATGGAGGTCGACGGACCCTTTATGGAAGAGCGGCTCGTAATGCCGCTCGATGTCTACAAAGAGTTTCGAGTGCAAGGTCCACCCGCAGCCGGAACGCAGATCGATGATTCGCACTACCAGCTCAACCCGGTGTTCGTGCAGATCGATACTGACGAAGGAGTCTCCGGTATCGCCGGTCCCACAACGCCCGGTGGAACGGCTTTCCACGTCTGGCAGATGCGAGATTTCCTGATCGGTCGCGATCCACTCGCAACCGAGTTCCTCTGGGACATCATGCACCGCAAATCGGTTCACGGCAGGCAAGGCGAGCCGATGATGGCGATCAGCCTGATCGACAACGCACTCTGGGATCTCAAGGGCAAATGGTTCAAGCAACCGGTATCGACCTTGATCGGCGGTCCGACAAGGGATTCGATGCCTGCTTATGCCTCGATGCTCGGATACGCCACGCAGGACCTCGGACTCGTCAAAGAACGCGCACAAGAAATGCAGATCCGCGGTTACAAAGCTCAGAAATGGTTCTTCCGACACGGCCCCATGTCTGGTCCAGCGGGATTTAAAAAGAACGTCGAGATGGTCGAAACCATTCGAGAAACCCTTGGTGACGATGACGACATCATGCTCGATTGCTGGCAGTCGATGGACGTTAACTACGTCGTCAAATTAGCCGAGCATATCGAGGATCTTCACCCGCGATGGCTCGAAGAAGTCGCAATGCCTGATCGGATCGATTCGTATCGCAAGATTCGAGAAGCCACCAACATCCCGATCTCCGGTGCCGAGCACGAGTATACCCGCTGGGGATTCAAGCGATTCATCGACGCCGAAGCGCTCGATATCATCCAGCCAGATCTCAACTGGGCAGGGGGGCTATCTGAAGTGATGAAAATCGCCGCTCTCGCAACGGCCTACGATTTGATCACGATTTGCCATCAGGGTGTTTCACCTCCAGGAATGGCCTGGTCATCAGCACAGTCACCAATCCACACACCATACGTTGAAATGCTAGTGAAGCATGCTGCGATGAGCTATTACTTCGATGCCAACGGCGGACCGAATTTTGCAGATGGCGAATTGTCCGTAAGCAAACATCCGGGATTTGGTTTCGATATCGACGAATCAAAGATCGAATCAGAGACCGAACTCAAGTATTAGAATTGAATTCCTTATCACCCGACGCGCAGGCGTATTCGCGTAAATTGCTCGAAAAAGAGTCCGTATGGGGTCTCAGTTTCGAGTAATAAGTGAAAATATGCGTGCTGGCACCACAGACACGCAGTGGCTGGCACTTAAAATGCTTCTCGGTCGGGACGGGGAGTCGGCCGCGTTACAGCCAATTTCTTTAGCGCTATCCAAGGCATGTTCCACACAAATAGCGAATGGTTATAGAACGACGGTGATCCGCAACTAACGGCAACAGGTTTCGAATTGAGACGCCGTGACTAACGCACGCGAGCCCTCATACGAAAGGTCTGCCACATTAGCTTCGGCACGCAGGTACGGACATTCTTCGAAGCACGATGTGATTCTATAGCCATTTTGTACTCAAGGGAGTACGCCTCAGCCGAAACTGAGTCGACTCCGGTGGCGATGAGACCCATCAGCAGGGCGATGCGCGACGGTCGAGACCAACTTCGACTAGTGAATAAGCCATCATCTGAATTCTCTCTCAGGATTTTTCGGATCAGCCCGGCGAGAACATAACGAATTTGCCTAATACACTGCTCGTTTGCACGGCCATAAATCGGTTCAAATGGCGCGCCACTCGATTCTTGTGAACTACAGATGTTGGAACAATCCGGTAGGATCGGTCCACTCATCAGGAACTCGCAGCGAAAGCACGGTCGCGTCACACGTCAGCATACCGTCATGCGAGAAGAAATCGATTGCGAAAAGCGTCTTCTGGTCGGTCTTTTCAGCCAGGCGCGCTCTTGCCGTTACAGGACCGTCGATTCGGGTTGGTTTTCGATAATTCACAGTGAGCGAAGCTGTTGCGTACCAGATCTTGTCGCCATCACCGACCTCTCGGCCCTCCGTTCGATATGCGTTAGCGATTGCCGAGCACTGGCCGTGGCAGTCGATGATAGCGGCAATGGTCCCGCCGTTCATCACGTCTGGCGGCATGGCTGCGTGATAGGGCTCAGGCTGGTAAATGCAAACCGATTCATCGCCATCCCAAAACGATTTGATGCGCAATCCCTTGTCGTTCCATGCACCACACCCGTAGCAATGGCTACCGTGAAGACCGTCCTGAAAGTAAGTGCGCTCTAGTTCGCTCTGGCTCATAATGCTCCTCAAATCTGAGTTTTTTCTAGCACTCGGTACAACTTTCCAAACAATATCTGCTCTTGTTTCGATTCGGTAGTGATCCGTATACCGTGATCCGACCAATCATCCATAGCGAATCCCACACGGCCAGAACCACATCAAACCCACATGCTCAAAGCTGAAACACGATCACAAGCTCTCATTTTCGTATCCGCCGCTACGTTCTTATCGTTGTCAGTGTGGTTTTCCACCAACGCGATTTCGGGTGCGCTTGAGCTCGAAAAATCGATCGGGGAGTCATCGATAGCGCTTCTAACGATCGCTGTTCAGCTTGGGTTCGTGTTTGGGACGCTGCTCATCGCCGTTACGAACCTTTCCGACCTTGTCAACACCCGGACGCTATTCGCAGTTTCGGCGGTACTCGCTGCACTCACAAATCTTCTCGTAATACCGCTTGATTCAACACCAGCTATCATCAGTGCCCGATTCATCACGGGTGCATTCTTGGGCGGTGTCTACCCTCCGGCGATGAAAGTTATTTCCGGCTGGTACACAAAGGGAAGAGGATTCGCGCTTGGGACGATGGTCGGAGCGCTAACAATTGGTTCTGGATCGCCACATCTGCTGCGATCGATCTTTTCCGACAACTGGCAGGCGGTCATTGTCGGAAGCTCGATCCTGGCGATTACTGGAGGAGCCATTCTCAGATTCGTCGTCACCGACGGTCCGCACGATGTGAACGGAGCCAGGTTCAACCCACGCTACCTGCTCGGAGCACTCGCCGAGCGTGGACCCCGACTTGCCCTTGCTGGCTATCTTGGTCACCAGTGGGAGTTGTACGCAATGTGGGCGTGGATCGGTAGCTACATGGTCTACGTGATCGGTGAGAAATCGTTGATCGGCGACAGTCTTGATCTTGCAAGCGCGCTAACGTTCCTCGTGTTCGCACTCGGGGCTGTGGCGAGCTCATATGCAGGTGCGTGGTCGGAAAAAATCGGTCGAACCGCTGTCAGCAGCATCGCAATGGTCATCAGTGGGGGGGTGGCGGCGGTTATCGGATTTATGCCACCAGAGATGTCGATATTGATTGTGATCCTCGCAATGATCTGGGGTGCATCGGTTATCGCCGACTCCGCGCAGTTCTCCACCGCCATGACCGAACTCAGCGACCCGGCCTATCGCGGGACGATGCTGACCTTCCAGACAGGCGTCGGATTCGCACTAACCGCGGTATCAATCTGGCTACTGCCCATCGTGAAAGATTCCTCGGGTTGGGGTTGGGCATTCGCGATGCTTGCGCTAGGACCTGCAGTGGGAACAGCAGCAATGCTTCGACTGCGCTCTCTGCCCGAATCAACGAATCTCGCAGCTGGAAAACGCTAACCAGCCGTTGCAGCACCGCGCCTGCGTCTTCGGTACATACGAGAGTTTCTACGCGACTTCGTGGCACCGTTGGCGGAGGTGGGAGGTCTATCCGGTAACGCGATGTCGTTGACAGCCGTTCCGTTCACAGCCGTCTTGAATTTGCGAGCCTTTACACGACCTGGAGCTTTCGCATTGGGCTTGACCCCGTCTACCCCCGCCAGATACTGCCCGGTCGACGATTTCTTCACCGATGCCACGTACTCAGGCGTGCCTTCGGCAACAAGCTTTCCGCCGCGTTCTCCGGCCAGTGGGCCAAGGTCAACAATCCAGTCGGCATTTTTGATCAAATCGAGGTGATGTTCGATCAAAATGATCGAATTTCCGGCATCTACCAACCTGTGCAGCACAATCATCAACTTCGCAGCATCGTCGAACGAAAGACCCGTAGTCGGCTCATCGAGAATATAGATCGTCTTGCCCGTCGATCGTTTCGACAGTTCAGAAGCCAGTTTGATTCGCTGAGCTTCACCACCCGAAAGTGTCGTCGCCGGCTGACCCAAGTGGACATACCCGAGACCAACATCGGTCAGGGTTCGCATCTTGTTAGAAATCGACGGAATGTTCTCGAACAACTCTGCCGCCTCAGAAACCGTCATATCAAGCACTTCAGCGATCGACTTGCCCTTGAACTTGATTTCAAGTGCCTCTCGGTTGTATCGGGCGCCAATGCAAATCTCACACGGTACCGTCACATCCGGCAGGAACTGCATCTCGATCTGAACGTAACCTGCCCCGCTGCAAGCCTCGCAACGACCACCTTTCACGTTGAACGAGAACCGCCCCGGCTTGTACCCACGTGCCTTCGCCTCGGGCATCGAGGCGAAAATATCTCGAATGTTCGTAAACACGCCTGTGTACGTAGCTGGATTTGAACGAGGAGTCCGGCCAATTGCCGATTGATCGATGTTGATTACCTTATCGACGTGTTCGAGCCCAATTACCTCGTCATGGTCGCCCGGTCGGTCTTTGGAACGATAGAAATGCTGCGAAAGCTTTTTCGCGAGAATCTCGTTTACGAGCGTGCTCTTGCCCGATCCCGATACGCCGGTAACACAGGTAAGCGTCCCCAGCGGAATGGCTACCGAGACGTCCTTGAGGTTGTTGGCACGGGCGCCGATAACCGCTAACTCGTTCCCATTACCATTACGTCGTTTCTTCGGTATCGGAATCGACTTTCGACCGCTCAGGTACGCCCCTGTAAGCGATTCATCGTTCTCAAGCACGGCGCCAATCGGACCTTCGACGACCACGTGCCCGCCAAACTGACCGGCACCTGGCCCTAAGTCGACGATGTGATCGGCGGCTCGCATCACGGCTTCGTCGTGCTCGACGATCAACACCGTGTTCCCAACGTCGCGCAGGTTTTGAAGCGTTCCGATCAACCGATCATTGTCGGCAGGATGCAAACCCACCGTTGGCTCGTCGCAAACGTACAAAACGCCCATCAAGCCCGACCCTATCTGCGTCGCCAGTCTGATGCGTTGCCCTTCACCACCCGAGAGCGTTGCAGCTGCGCGGTTCAACGTCAGATAGTCGAGTCCAACTCGTGACAGGAAGCCCAGCCGAGCTTCTACTTCTTTCAAAATCTGAGCTGCGATCGACTGCTCACGGTTACTGAGCGGATCGACCGCTTTACCGGAATGCTCGCCTTCATCCGGCCAAACACCGGTTCGGCACGCCTCGACCCACCGTAGAGCGTTCTCAACCGACTGGCCCGTGACGTCCATCACGTTCATTCCAAGCACCGTTACTGCCAGCACTTCTGGCTTCAGGCGAGCACCGCCGCACGTCGCACACGGGCGCTGAGTCATATAGCGGGCGATATCTTCTCGAACTGCGTCCGATTCGGTATCGACGTGCCGTCTTTCCATATTCGGAATCACGCCATCAAACGCCGTATTCCAACTGTAAACCCGGCCTTTTTGCGTCTGGTGCGAAACCTCGAGCTTCTTTCCGGCCGTCCCGTACAGAATCACCGTCAGGTGCTCGGGATCCATCTCACGAACGGGTGTATCCATCGAGAATCCGAAATGCTGCGAAAGCGATTCGAGCGTTGAGTGGTACCACGGAGAATTCGTGCCTGACCTCGCCCACGGCGTAATCGCACCATCGTTCAGACTGAGCGATTTGTTCTGGATCACCAGTTCGGGATCGACTTCGAGTTTGTAGCCGAGGCCGGTACAAGTTGGGCAAGCGCCGAACGGTGTGTTGAACGAAAAGTTGCGAGGCTCGAGCTCGGCAATTGAAATATCGCAGTGAACACAGGCGAAGTGCTCTGAATAGACGATATCGTCATCCTTAGCACCGTTCCGCCCCAGTTTCGATGCGATCAGGTTCCCGCCCGTCAACCGAAGTGCCGCCTCGACCGACTCGGTAAGTCGTCCGCCGTCGGTGTCTTCACGAACGATTATTCGATCGACAACAACCTCGATGTCGTGCCACTTGGCCTTAGCGAGCTTCAGTTTTTCAGATAAGTCGTGCGTTTCGCCATCAACTCGCACCCGAACGAAGCCGTCCCGGCGAGCTGTCTCAAAGATTTGAACGTGTTCGCCCTTCATGTGAGTCACAAGCGGAGCGAGCACCTGCAGGCGAGTTCCCTCGTCCCAGCTCAGGATCGAATCGACGATTTGCTGAACGGTCTGGCGCTGAACCGGTCGGCCACAGCTGTGACAGTGCGGTCGACCCGCCCTTGAGAATAACAGGCGCAAATAGTCGTAGATCTCAGTAACCGTTCCGACCGTGGATCGTGGGTTTCGAGAAACGCCCTTCTGGTCGATCGAGATCGACGGGCTAAGGCCCTCAATGTGGTCGACATCAGGCTTTTCCATCCGTCCCAGAAATTGCCGGGCGTACGCCGAGAGCGATTCCACGTATCGTCGTTGCCCTTCGGCAAAGATCGTGTCGAACGCAAGGCTGCTCTTGCCCGATCCCGAGACGCCCGTGATGACAGTCAGCGTATCCCGAGGGATGCTGATGTCGAAGTTCTTCAAATTGTGTTCGCGAGCGCCGCGGATGACGATGTTAGATTCGTGCATGTCTCGATTGTCGAACTTAATACAGGTGCGAGCAAGTAGCGATTTTGATGAACAGATTACGAGCGAAGCGAAGCCTAGAGAACACGGGATTCGCGCAAGAAAAGGACCTGTTCAGCCGAGTGTAACAACCCGACGCAAGTTCTCCGGGGACGATGTCACTCACTCGAAATGGGTCGTTCCGGCAGGCTTGGTTCTTGGGCTGAGGCAGGTCGAGCACGAACCTCGTCCATGAACGCCTCTGAATGCAACCTACGACTGAGTACGTGATGAATTTGCGCCCTCAGAATTCGAGAAAGCTGCCTGTTTTCGTCTTCATTGGGCTTCATCACACCCACCTGGGCAATGTCGGTACGGGACAGAAATCGAAGCAACTTGATCGTGTTCAGGCTCGCTGGCAGTAAAGCCGATTCGCCAACAGGTCGTGCATCATTGCTGACCAGCCCGCCGCGATCAGCCGAGTAGAGGTGATTCGCTGGCTCCAGCCCTGCTCCGGTCTCGACACATCGTGCAAGCTCGGGCGCAAAACCGCTTAGCTGAAGCAGGCGCATCTCGAAAAAGCGGGTAGTCATTTCCGGGTTATCGGTCGCTTCTAGAGATTCCAATACATCCAGCAGCAATCGAAACAACGGCTGATTTGCACCGTTTTCAACTGAAAACCATTCCGCCATTTCAGAAACATAAGAAGCCCGAGAGAAGCGATCGAGATCGTCCCGCAGCCCACGAAAGCCGTTCACCGTCGAAGCCTGGCTCAAGCCGTGCAGGGTTCTAGTCTCACGAACCGAAACGCTCACGTACTTGAGCAAATCAAGATGGCCACCAAGCTTCGAACCTGGTTTTCGTGCCGCCTTAGCAACACCACGGACCAATCCGTGGATCGGCGTAACCAGTGTGATAATCCGATCAGCCTCGCCCAGATTGCTCGACCGCACAATCACCGCATCAGTCGTATATGTAACCGGCCGCCGCTTCGAAGTCATTCCGCAATGATATCCGTCAGAATGCCGAAACCCCTCACCCCGACCGAAGCAAAGCGGAGTGGCGAGACCTTCGGCGGGGTGAGGTTAGTTACGATACTGCGTGTCTATCGCGATATGATCTTTTTACATATTTAAGCCCACCCGAAAGACACCCACCGAATGCCAGCGACCGACAACCGCCCGAACATCCTGCTGATAATGACTGACGAACACCGCGGTGATGCTCTCGGCATCGAAGGCCACCCAATCGTCGAAACGCCATATCTCGACGCCATCGCAGCTTCGGGGACGCACTTCACTTCGGGGTACAGCGCAACTCCCGTCTGCATCCCGGCTCGTCGCACGCTCATGACCGGCACAAAAGCCTCGACGCACGGCGTATTCATGAACTACGCGACGCACCTCGATCAGCCAACCCTGCCGGAAACCCTCTCGGAAGCCGGGTACCAAACCCATCTCGTTGGCAAACTGCATCTTTATCCAGCGCGAAAGAAATACGGGTTCGATTCAACCGACTGGGCCGACAATCCAGCCCAGCACGATACCTCTATCGTCGACGACGATTTCCAGATATTCCTACAAGAACACGGTCTTTATGGACCCGATATCGCCCGTGCACATGGTGTTGACGAAAACGGCTGGGTTGCGCGCCCTTATCACCTTGATGAGCGGTACCACTTCACGAACTGGTGCGCCGAAAAATCGATGCGATTTCTCGAACGACGCGACCCTACAACTCCGTTCTTCCTGAAGATGAGTATTCACGCACCACACGCACCGTGCGCTCCACCTAAGTACTACTTCGATAAGTACATGGCGATGGACATTCCCGAACCTGTTGTCGCTGAGTGGGCGCGAGTCTTCGATGGTCCTCAGCGCGGCCTTTCGGTGAAATCGTGGCGAACCGCCCTTGAGCCCAAAGTGCTGAAGCAATATATGGCGGGCTACTACGGCTCGATCGAGCACGCCGACCACCAGATCGGACGAGTTCTGAACCACGTTCCGGAAAACACCATCATCATCTTCACGTCGGATCACGGTGAAATGCTCGGCGAGCACCAGTGGATCAGAAAACGTTCTGCATTCGAAGGATCGGCGCGAATCCCGTACTTGATCAAATTGCCCGACTCGATGGGTGTTGAGCGGGGACAGTCGGTCGACAACGTTGTCGAGCTTATGGACATTATGCCCACCATCCTCGATGCGGCCGGGGTCGAAATCCCCGAATCAGTCGATGGCAGCAGCCTCATGCCACTGCTACAGGGCGAAATCGAACATTGGCGCGACTACATCCACGGTGAATGTACACCGATGGAGACGATCAACTCAGGAATGCAGTTCATCACCGATGGCAAGGAAAAGTACATCTACTATCCGGGTCGTGGCGAAGAGCAGTTCTTCGATTTGGTCAACGATCCTTTCGAGATGACCAACCTGAGCGACGATCCCGACTATGCCGACCGGATCGAACTAAACCGATCACGCCTCATTAGCGAACTCGAAGGTCGGCCTGAAAACTTTGTGGTCAACGGAGCGTTAGCAAAACTCGACGGCCCAACCCCATCGTTCCTACCTGGGTACGAACGCCAACCCGTGCCACCAAAAGCCCGCAATAACGAATCGCCCATATTCTGAGGCTGCATTCGGCAGTAGTTAATCCCAAATCCTCGTCCCGAGCGAAGCAAAGCTGAGTGAGGGGCCTTCGGTGGGCGTGGCGGAGTGGACGAATACCCGCATTGTGATAGACGGGCACGGCGTGTGGTCGACCGAGATACTGGATCAAGTTCAGCATGACGTGAGAAAGAGACGTTCGCCCATTGAGGTTGTTGAAACGATCGAGCCACCTCGCAAAAAAGCGTCCTAGCCACCGCACCACACTCGCTCAACTACCGTAACTCCAACCGACTCGGCGCAATCAATCTCGTATCTTCATTGCGCCCAATCAGAACTGGACCCTCTGGAGTAACTCGTAACACCAACGTACGAAACGTGCGATCGTCCGATAGCGTGAAAATATCTTCGCGTCACGAGTGCTTGTGCCCGTCGGCTGCGCCGGCCATTCGCTGATCCCCGACGGTTCGCCTTTGAGTACATCTACTCGACCGTCGCACATGTGAAGCGACCCAAAAAAACCTTGTCCAGGACGAACGTTCCGTAATCATGCGCAACCGCGTCGACCACCCCACTTATCAGAAGCGTTCCAGTAACCAGCCGCAGAGTCCCTGTCCACACCACTAGTTACTCCGGTGTTCAGCTCGGAAGGGAATTCCCGTTCACCGTCATTCCACGGAATTTCGTCGATCTCAGCACCGACAAGATCTACTCGCTCCTCAAGTCGCGTTCTTCAACTGTAAACAAAGGCCGCTCAATATCTGGATCGGTGATGGAACAGTAGTCACTCTCAGCGAGCTCCAATGCTTCCCGATTGCCCGTGCGAACTGGCAAACCGCCTTTGATGCTGAGCAAGAACGCCGCTGGATCAAGCCTGCCGGGGACTTAATGAGTCAGCGCAACCTCGAACCAGTTTACGACCGACGGGCTCATACTCCATGCTGCGCTCCCTGATGTGTTGCCATCGATGTAGCCGGCTTCGACCGGGCACATGTGTAACTGGCCATCGAATCGTGGATTTCCTCTAAAATGGCGCAGGTCCGATGTCACATGCCTTGTCGAACCCGTCAGGAATGCTGTCCACAAATTCGCCACTTCTTCCGAGCCTGCGGGAGAGAACAGTTCGGGATCGAGCCTCTCCGAGATCGCTCTTATACCTTCGACTTCACCAGAGAACGGCTGCGGTGTATCAGTTGACGAATTCGGGAGCAGACGTAATTGCTAATGCCACAAACGTCGGTTGAGGAATGTCGCTGCGTTTCGGGAACGGTGCCAACTCAGAACTGCATGCAGTTACAACGAACGAGATGAACAGGAACGAGATCCCTAGTGCTAATCGGGATCTGCCCAGTCGTCTTGCTCGCTCCCCAACATGAAGGGCATAGATACTAGATGCTGATTCAACTCGGATCAGTTCACGAATTCCCGTCCGTGATCCTCTCGAACATGTACGAAATCAACTCTTCATCCTCGTCCTAGGATTCCTTCACCTTGCGATAACCGCTCTTTTCGTAAAAGTGGTGATTTCGAATCGCCCAGCCCGGAGTTTCCAATCGACAGATTTCTGCGGGATACGTTTCGTGGATGAATTCCATCGCTGCTGTACCAGCGCCGAGATCTTGATCGTCACGATTGATAAAGATATTTCCAACCCAGGTTGCGCCGTCTGAGGGATTTTCAAGAAACAGGATGAACGATCCAATGATCTGATCGCCGTCTAGCACCTTGTACGCCTTGCCAAGCGGGAACTACTTGCGGTAAAACCCGCCACCGTCGTAGCCGGTAGGGCCACCCTTTTCGCCTCCGAAAACGACGTGAGTCATCATCAAACGCACGTGTCATCACTGGCGTAAGTTCAGGAACTTCGTCAAGCGTTGCGAGTTCGAATCGTATCTGCGTTCCGGGGTTCTGTTGACTCATTCGGCCACCTTATCCAACCTTTGCACTCCATCGATTCGCTCACCAGCAATGGAGTCGCCCGGATCAAACCTGTTTCCTTGCTACGACCCATACTTACAGGCGAATTGCCGTCAACGCCTAGAACGATCGTTCTGAACGTCGGATCACTCGGCAACGTAAAAACAATCTTGGCGTCGTACGGATTCGACCCTGTCGATTGAATCACCCATTCGCCAATGCCCTCGGGCTCACCCTCAAGAACGGCAACCCTCTCATCGCAGAGATGCAGCGAACCCGAAAAGGCCTGCGTCACCGAGTACGACGAGTAGTTGAACGCCTCGGCATTGAGAACGCTACCCGACAAATAGGCGTTCCAGTAGTTCACACCCATCGCTTGACTGACTCCCTCAGAACCAGCGACTGTAATTTCGTCTGGAAACACCCTCGATCCATCGATCCATGGAATCTCATCGATCACTATCTCGACAACTTTGGCTCGTTCGGCGAGTTTGCGTTCATCGGCGGTAAATGCGTACTGAATTCGTGCCTCGGCGTTTTGGCACCGATCACTTGCTCGAAACTCCATCGGCGTGGTGCTGCCAGATCGCGCTGGCTGACCATCATAGATGCCGATGGCAAAGGTCACATCCCGACCGGTGAACGGTATTTCATGCATCAGTGTCACTTCGTACCAGTATCCGGCCGAAGGGTTAACTGCCCACTCAAGCGCACCTTCAGGATCCCCCTCCAAATAGCCTTTGCCATCTGGACAGAAATGAATCTCACCCTCGAACGCTCGTCTATTCCTCCAGTAGAACCGACCTGAACTCGCCTGCGTTTTTGATCCGGTGAGGAACTGCTCCCACAGAGCAACGACCTCGTCGGAACCAACTGATGAGTAGTACTCGGGATCTAGGCCCGCCGGGAGCACACGAACATTGTCATCTTTCAAAGCCGGCCACGGCGTTGCGGTGGGATCGATAGGAGCCGGTGTTACCTGCCTTGCTACAAATGTGGGCTGAGGAAAATCGGGTCGACCGACCGTCGGTAGTGGCTCGGAAACACAGCCAGCAAACAACACCGCTCCGACGGTCAGCAGAAGCAGAGCGTTCAGAGTGCGAATGCGTTTTTTCAGGACGAAGTTCATATTTCCCGATACGGCAACTGGCAAGAATCATATGCAGCCGATCCAGCGTTGATGCCTACACAGTAAACGTCAACCAGTCATCTGTCATCGACGTTGTTCACTGGCCGGTGAGGGATACTGGTGTCACTCCGTCATTGCGAGGAGTCCGACGACGTGGCAATCAGCGAATCATCCTATTAGCAACTACGACCGCCATACCTTCGTCCCGACCGAAGCCAAGTGAAGTGGAGGGATCCGAAACACCTTTTCCGCCCACCACATCCAATCACCCACACTGATTTCTCGCGACCGCAGCGACAGCGGAGTGGAGAGACCTTCGGGGGTGGTGGTGGTGGTGGTGGCGTGGCGTGCACAGACGAAAGCTATAGATCGAGATGAGCTCATTTAATTGAGACATCTCCGCTCTCGTTTCGGTCGAGACGAGGACAGGTCGTTGGATTGCTGACGGGATGCAGCACACCGTCCTATACGGAAACTGGTATCTCGCTACCGTGTAGCACTCAGCCGAGTGCCATTCCACACCGCAGAAACCGTGTAACAACTGACGAATCTCTTCGAGAAATGCACTGACACTGCAACGTGTAGCACGTCCGTCGCGAATAGCGGAGCTACCCATGCCAATCAGCCAACACTCAACCGATCTCGCAGAAAATGTGCCCCCAGCACTTACCCGGACGAACTGTCCTGCTGGCCCGATATTTCTGACCGACTTTCCAGTGCGTGGGCAAGCGTCGAATCGTCGGCATATTCAATATCCGATCCACTCGGCAGTCCACGGGCTAGGCGGGTAACTTTTACGCCCAGCGGACCTATCAGCTGCTGGAGGTACATCGCAGTCGCCTCGCCCTCGAGGTTCGGATTCGTCGCAACGATCACCTCGGTAACCGTGCCGTCGCGCAGTCGCTCAAGCAACTCGCGAAGCTTCAGATCGTTCGGTCCGATCCCGTTCACCGGCGAAATGACGCCATGCAGCACGTGGTACTTGCCTGAGTAGACCCGTGCCCTTTCGACAGCGACAACGTCCAGCGGCTCTTCGACTACACAAATTCGAGTGTAGTCGCGTTGCAGGTCGCCGCAGATACCACACTCCTCCGATTCAGCGATGTTCGCGCAGGTGTTGCAGAGAACCACACGTTCCTTCACGCCGAGAATTGCTGCAGCGAACTCTTCAGCCTCTTCGGCGGGCATTCTAATCAGGTGATATGTAAGGCGCTGGGCGCTCTTGGGTCCGATTCCGGGCAGCCTGTGAAACGCCTCAATTAATCGAGCGACTGGCGGCGCGGTGGAAGGTGCAATATCGGATTGGGCCATGCGTTCCTTCGGGCTCTGGAAAACTCCGACTACATAAGGCCGGGAATGTTCATCCCGCCGGTGATCTCGCCCATCTTGTTGGAAGCCAGCTTCTGGGCGGTTTCCATTGCCTCGTTGATTGCTGCGAGGATCAGGTCCTGGAGCATCTCAACGTCGCCCGGGTCGACCACTTCGGGATCGATCTCAATCGATTCGACCTTTGAGCCGCCAATAACAGCGACCTTGATCATCCCACCGCCAACTGTCGCCACGGTACGTGCAACAGCGATTTCTTCCTGTACAGCAGCAAGTCGGGCCTGCATCTGCTGAGCCTGCTTGAGCATGTTTTTGTTCATCATCGGAATGAGTCCTGACAATCGAGAGCGTCTTACTCGCGACTAGCACGGAATAAGACGACGAAATTTGAATTACACAATCATACGTGCTTGCCAGTCGGTTGGAGAAGTTCGAGTGGCTGCTTGGTACAGGGTTTGGAAGTAACGACCTAATCTCCCGATTCCTCGGTCGAATCGAAAGGTGCATCCTCATCCTCAGCCGATTCTTCAGCGACCACGGTCGCTCCCATCGCCATAGCAGCCCGAACCATCGCGCTTTCCTGAGCGGCTGACGTTCCCGGCTGATCGTTTCCTGTAGCCGTGATGCCACCCGAGCTGCCATTCCCGTTGCCACCGTTTGCCTTAGCTTCTTCGGCTACTTCGTGCGGTGAACGCACTTCCAATTCGAGTTCCGACCCGTAGGCATCGGTAATCGCAGCCTTCAGCTCGTCTCGGGATCGCTGATCCTGCATCTCCTCCATAAAGTTGTTCTTCAGGGCGTTGCTCTTGAAGCGCAGTGAAATCTTTCCGCCAGCCGGTTCGTCTGGAACTTCGACGTTGCGAAGAATCGGGCCCACCACGTACTTGCGGTTCTTTGTCCGGCGCATCGCCCACACAACCTCATCCCACTGTTTCTCGACAGGCGTGCGATCACGCCGCGGAGTAGGTGCGGCCTGCTGGGATGTCTGGGCAGCAGGCTGCTGATAACTGGTCTGTGGAGCCGCAGCGGGACGTGAAGGAACCGCACCCGAAGATGCAGGCGCAGAAGCTGCCGCAGCGGCAGCTTCCGGCTTCGTTGTTGCCTTCAAAACCGCCAGTTCTAACGGCAATGGCGAAGACGAATTGGCCTTCATATCCGCCTGCCCCAGTGCGGTTAAAATGTGCAATATCTGATTGAGTCGAGCAGGTCGTGCTGCCGCCAGCATCGTTTCCGAGAACTCAGAATCCTGTGAGATTGAGTCTTCAACTCCGGCTTTCAACAGCAGCGCCACACGAAGAGCATCCACCGCTCCCGATCGTAGCGCCCGCAAGTCAGCCCCGCGCTGCGCCTCTCGATTGATGACAGTTAGCGCCGCTGCGGCGTCCTTACCCAGCAGGGCAGTAGCAAGCTCGGTACTTATCGCCGTATCACCGAGGCCAAGCAACTCACGCGCCTGCGCCTCGGTTATCTCCGATGGTTGACCGCCCTCGTCTGGTTGACCATAGGAAACATATAGTTGCTCAAGCAGATTTTCTGCGTCGCGTAACGAGCCCCATACGGCTCGGGCGATCATTTCCAGAACGGACGGTACTGCCTCAATCTCCTCAACCTCGCAAACCTCGATCAGTCGTTCGATCACATCATCGTTTGATAACCGACGAAAATCGAAGCGCTGGCATCGACTGATGATGGTCGCCGGTAGTGACGAAGCCTCGGTCGTTGCGAGAATCATTACGATTCCAGGCGGCGGCTCTTCTAGGGTTTTCAGCAGTGCGTTGAACGCCGGAGCGGTCAACATGTGCACTTCGTCGATGATGTAGACCTTGTATTTACCCTCTACCGGTCGGAACTGCACGTTGTCTCGCAGATCGCGGATATCTTGGATGCCGCGGTTCGAAGCACCGTCGATCTCGATGAGGTCCATGAACCGACCTTCGTCGATCGCTACAGAAGTCTCGGAATCGGTGATCGGCTCGCCGTCGTCGTCGGTCTCAGAATTCAGGGCTTTAGCCAAAATCCGGGCGGTCGATGTTTTGCCGACTCCACGTGGGCCAGTGAACAAATAGGCGTGCGACACGTGATCGGTTGCGATAGCACGTTTGAGAGTGTTTGTGACGTGTTGCTGCCCGGCTACTTCGTCGAAACGAGCAGGGCGCCATTTCCTGTAAAAAACCTGGCTATTCGTCACTCTAAAACCAGTCTTGCCAATCGGGGCGTCTATTCCCCGAATATGTCAGCCAAAACCACATCGGCCTTACCGAACATTTCCTTCTCTTCATCTAACTCAGCATGATCGTACCCGAGCAAGTGAAGCACACCGTGGATCGTGAGCATCGCCAACTCTCGATCCGCTGATTTTCCATTCTTAGTTGCTTTCCGAACCACCTGTGGAAGCGAGATCGCAATATCGCCGAGACGATCCGTTGCCACTTCTCCCGAATCGGCACTTTCCGCAAACTCAGGCCACTTATCATTACCAGAAGGGTCGCTTACGTCGTCGACGTTGAACGACAGCACGTCGGTGATTTCGTCCTCGCCTTTAAAATCCCTGTTCAACTCCCTGATTTGTTCGTCACCAGTGATCATCACCGTGATGTGATCCGGCCCATCGAACTGCTCGGAATCAAGACCTGTTACTGCAGCCTTCATCACCAGCGCAATCTGCGAATATGCCAGTTGATCGAGATCGAATACGACCTCAACACGGCCATCTTCAGATAAAAACGAATCGGTGTCGGTAGGGGACTTCAAAGCACCGTCATCCTAGCATGCTCACGACCGAATTCGAACGCCATCGTCACCCAAAAATTCAGCCCATTTTCGAGGCGATCTCGGCTTCTTCGGCGAGCACGCGAATTTTCGAGTAAAGCGGTGCGTATCTCGAGTCGACGTTTGCCAGCTCACCCGCTTCGAGGCGGGCATTCAAAATGCCCAGTCGAATTTCTGGCGACTGCAACTGCCCGACTTCGAGGTAAGTACGAGCGTTGTACAGGCTCGGAATCAGCTTGTCGCTAATCGTTCGAGCAACCCATCGTTCAGCCGGCGGCGCGGCAATCTCTTCGGCCATCTGGACCGCTTCTTCGAGGGTATGTAGAACCTCCGGCCCCGTCGGCCAGAGATCCTCGGCTTCTCTTATCGGCATTTCACTATTTATTCGTTCGAATTCGCCCGGTACTTTTTGAGGAAAAACCAAAATACCACTACAAGCACCGCTCCGGAAACATCTGCAACGACGTCAATGACTTCGCTTGTCCTGCCTTCAACATCCGATTGGTGAAGTTCGTCCAGCACGCCGTAAACGAGCGCAACAAACAGGGTCGAATAGGCAATAAGTCCTTCAGAAACCGGTTTGAGCAACACGAGTGCGCGCAATACGAATGCACTCAGAACTAGGTACAGACCAACGTGAGCGACCGTGGTTGCAAACGGCAACCACGAAGTCGCTTCGCTCGCATCGTCAAAATAACCACCAGGCCGATCCGACAATGCGTAGATCAATCCCATCCACACAATAGCGAGCACGGCCCACAGCCACCCGCGGTCAAGCTTCTTCAAGTGCATCTTCTCGGTTGGGAAGGCGAACAACTATCGTTCTGAGCCACGTCGAAGGGCTGCCGGCTAGCGAATTCAGTCTCATGTTCAACACTTAGCCCTTAGTTGAACCACTCTGAGTCGAACGCCAACGATATTGGATACCACCAATCACCTTCAGTAGCCTGCGGAACTTTTTGCTGATAAGTCGACATCAGATCGTTCCACTCTTCGGCACGTTTCGAAGCCGTGTAACTCTGGAAATCTCGTCGTGGATCGAAATCATCAGGAACCGTGCAATACATAAACAGATGGTTTCCATTTCGGAATATCTCCATCCGCTCGATACCGATTCCCTTCAGTGCCTCAAGCACCTCGGGCCACACGTTTCGGTGGTACTCCTCGTACTCGGCGATAATCGCCGGATCATCTTTCAAATCGAGTACCTGGGCAATCGACTTCGACACTAATCATCTCTCCTGCTGAAATAGGCACACAGATCGCTGCATTTTACTGGGCGCATAGCCTACACTCTGCGGCATCTGAAATTTCAATTAAACTAGGAGCAGCAGCATGCAACGAGTCGGATTCGAGATGAAAATCCACCCCGAAGTAGTCGAAGAGTACAAGCAACGCCACGACGATATCTGGCCCGAAATGTCCGACGCTCTCGTGCGAACCGGATGGCGCAATTACACCATCTTCTTTAAAGAAGACGGCACCCTATTCGGATACGTTGAGTGCGACGAATCGTTCGAGGCTTCACTCGCCGGAATGTCGACCGAGTACGTCAACCAGAAGTGGCAAGACGACATGTCAACCTTCTTCCAGCTACCCGTAGGCGCCCACCCTGATCAAAACATGATCCAATGGCGAGAAGTCTTCCACGCTGACTGACGAGTCAGGTTTTTCTTGAGGGCCGCCTAGCTACTGGCAATATCATCCACAGCCCCGTCGAAAGACGGCAGGCAACCAAGAATTCCAACTTAGCCGCCAACCTTCACCCTCAGAAAGAGTCAATAGTGACCCGCCTGACCTCCAACTCCATCGAACTGCCCGGCGTGCTTGAAGCCATCGAAACCTACTTCGAAAACGGCTGGTCCGACGGTCTACCCGTTGTGCCGCCAACGCCCGAAGCGGTAACCGCCACACTTGAAGCGGCGAACCTCCGTCCCGATGCCATCCTCGGCATCGAACCCGTCAAAGGCGCAGTTATCACCGCCGAAAAGGCTGCCATCAACGCCATCATGGCAGGCTGCAAGCCCGAATATATGCCTGTTGTCGTTGCTGCGATCGGCGCCATCACGCAGCCGGAGTTCAATCTCCACGGCATAACGGTTTCCACGATGGGCGCAGCGATTCTTCTGGTTGTAAACGGACCTATCACCGAAGAACTAGGCATCAACTCCAAAACCTCGGCCTTCGGACCCGGCTACCGTGCCAACGCCACCATCGGCAGAGCGATCCGGCTGTTAATCATCAACGTGCTTGGTACGAGAACGGACGACGGACTCGACAAAGCAACCCTCGGCCATCCCGGCAAATATTCCTGGTGCATCGCCGAGAACGAAGACGATCTGCCTTATGGTTGGACCCCAATGCACGTCACGCGAGGTGTGGAAGAAGGCAAAAGTGCGGTAACGGTCTTCCCGGGTTTGAGCGCAACGCAGTTCGGAGAACACGAAGCCAACACACCCGAAGGCATCCTCGACGCGTTCGCTCAACGTCTCTACCCACTGGGACCCGGCCTCGATGAAGTCGCAATCATCATCTCTCCCGAACACGCGGCCTACCTCGAAAAGGCTAGATGGCAGAAGGAGCAAGTAGGCAACTACCTATTCGAAAACGCCCGTAAAACCGCATCTGAATGGACCGCTATGGGGCTCCAGAGCGGAGCGCAACAAGAAAACAACACCAAACTCGACGCCATCGAGCGCGATCGACCGATTAGCGTTCTAAGCTCTCCCGAATCAGCGATCCCTATTGTCGTAGGCGGAGCTGGAGGTGGATGGAGCGCTGTGATCCCAACTTGGTCGAACGGCTCACGGGCAAAGATCGTCACTCGGGCAATCAATCTAAGCAAGTAACATGTTCGCTCAGGAGAGTCACATGACACAAGAAACAATCCGAGTCCTAGACCCTACGGCACCGCTGTCGATCGCAACCGATGGCATGGCGGATCGTCCCGAATCGCTCGCAGGGATGAGAGTTGGCCTCATGCGTAACTCCAAGATGAAGTCGGAACCGTTACTCGATGCCATTTACGACGTTCTAGCTGAGCGATTTGACGTAGCCGGTGCTTACAAAGTTGACAAAGGCGAAGCGTCCCGGCCCGCCGAACCGAAATTTCTGAGTGATTTCTCCAAAGAAGTCGATGTGGCACTACTGGCCAACGGCGACTGAGGAAGCTGCTCGTCGTCCAGTGTGTACGACTCGATGAAACTAGAAGCCCTCGGCGTCCCCGCAATCGCAATTTGTACTGAGCCGTTCGAATCTGGTGCGCAAGCAATCGCCAACCTCGGTGACATGCCCGACTACCCGTTCGCGGTCATCCAGCACCCGATCGGCAGTTTGACCCCCGAACAGCTCCGAGAACGGGCCATCGAAGCTGCTCCGCAAGTGATCGGCTCGCTCCTCGCACGCAGAAAATAGCTATTTCGGTTGGCAATCGGATCAGAAACAATGTCATCCTGAATTTATTTCAGGATCACCTAACCTTGCGTTGAATAATCGAACATCGTCCGTAATCCCAACCGGCCAACCCTGTTAGTCGATCAGCTACCGCTCCACCACGTACTTCGACTTCGCCATTCCCATTCGAAACCCTTGCGACTCAACGTGCCTCAGTGCACATCGCCATCCAACCCGCAAACAGCGGAATTCCCGAAGCCAATACCACTGACACGCGAAGTCAGAGTCAGTTCGTCAATCAATCTAGCGTGCATAAAACGCTGAATCGTCACGCCACCAATGACATAAATATGATGTGCACCTTCGTCATTAAATTTCGCCGCTAACTTAACCGGCTCCATCGATAGAAACTCAACCTTGCCAACCAAGTGCCTCGCACATCACCATCGTGTCGATCGACGCATAAACTCGCCTACCCGAAATCATCCGTCGATACGGCATGCACTGACGAATTCAATCCCCATACGCCGCCGGATGAAGCCTCAAGCCGATCGAGACTACTGTCCGAACGAGCAATGAACCCATCCAAGCTCATCGCTATATAAACCGAATATTTCATTGTCTTTCCCTACTGTTGAGTAAGAGTCACCGTGATAACTCGCAACTGACTAAACTGTGCCCGCCAACCGACCTGAAAATGGTCCTTCGATTCAAATATCATTTAAGGTGTTCGTAGAAATCCGGTCCACGGCATCATCAAGAGCCATCTCGTGACGCTACCTCCATTTATCGATACTCATCACCACCTCTGGGACTTAGAGAACAATCCCTATCCGTGGTTAGTCGATCCTATCGATCACTTTGTTGGTGACTACGCAGCTATCCGAAAATCATGGTTGATTGGTGACTTGCACGAAGGCGCGAAAAACATTCCGCTCGTGAAATCGGTTCACGTTCAGGCTGAGTGGGACTACAACGCCGATCCCGTTGGCGAAACCGCATGGCTCCAATCGGTCGCCGCCGATCCTAATTCAAGAGGTATGCCGAACGCCATCATCGGCTACGCCAATCTCTCCGATCCAAACGTCGAAAACACGCTCGCACGGCACGCCGAGCACGCCAACTGGCGCGGCATTCGTCACATGCTCAACTGGTCGGACGATAGGCCAAACTTCCGGTTCGCCGAAGCTGGTGACCTGATGAGTGATCCGCAGTGGCGTTCAGGATTCCGCCTTCTCGAAAAATTTAATGGCGCGTTTGAAATGCAGATCTGGCCCTGGCAGCTTCAAGAGGCCGCAAAACTTGCGAACGATATTCCCGAGGTGCAAATAATTCTCGGTCACACTGCGATGCCGATAGGGCGAAGCCCCGGTGAACTGCGAGAGTGGCGAAAAGGAATCGAAGCTCTTGGTACGGCTCCGAACGTTTCAGCAAAAATATCGGCACTCGGAATGCTCGATCAGCAGTGGACCACCGATTCGATCGCCCCGTTCGTACTTGACATGATCGATATCCTCGGCGTCGACCGCTGCATGTTCGCCTCGAACTTTCCTGTCGACAGCCTCTTCAGCGACTACGAAACGCTCTGGAACGCCTACGACGAAATCACCTCCGATTTCAACGAGGTAGATCGAGTAAAACTCTTCCGAGCCAATGCTGAACACAACTACCGAATTTAATCACACGATCAATCGAGCAAGACGTAAACACCGCGTCCCGACCGAAGCAAGGCGTAGCGGCAGGGCCTGCGACGTGTGCGACACCAAGGATGCCGATGACCCACAAAGTATAGAGTTGCGGGATCGCATGCGCACAATCTCGACCAAGATCTTTCCACTCTGCTATCGCTGCGGTTGAGAAGAGGAAATCCAGACGACTCCACAATGGCTACAGTTAAAACCATCTACCACACCGGCTTCATTGTCGAAAACCTCGATGACACACTCGACTTCTACACCCGAGTCCTCGGCATGGTGATCGAACGTGAACCCGCCATATCCGAAACGCCCTGGATATCCGAAGTAGTCGGCTACGAAAACGTAAAAATGCGGCAGGCGTACGTTGGAGTTGGCGATGGTCATTCGATCGAGCTGATCGAGTACATGCGACCACGTGGCGAAAAACGATCCGACCAGTTCGACCGCAATCGACCCGGCTCTGCACACGCCGCAATGGTCGTCGACAGCGTCCTTGACTGGCGCGAACGACTCGAAGCCGAAGGTGTAAAAACCTTCGGCCCCAAATACGAACGCGACCTCGAATACCCGTGGGCTCGCTACGCAATCTACTTTCAGGACCCCGACGGCAACTGGCTCGAAATGGTCTCCCGCAATCCCAAACCCGAAGGCTCAACCCGCAACTAGCCGCGCCTTCTACCCATGCCAAACCTCACCCTAACGTGGCTCGACAAGCTCCTCGAACGATTCAGCGGTCGCAATCTCTCGACACCCGAACGAACGCTGAACACCTTCAACAAAGGCATCCACGACATCGAAAAAAGGCACCACAAGCGCGCCGCCCAGCGATTCACCGAAGCCATCAAGGCGTCGCCCCAGTCCGCCAAGTTCCACCACTATCGAGCCGATGCCTACGCCCTCAACTGCGACTACGAACAGGCTATCGTCGACTACGACACTGCTGCACGACTAAACCCGTTATACCCCGACACCTATCTCGACCGTGGCAACGCCCACTATCAACTCAACCAACTCGAAACCGCCCTCAAAGATTTCTCCGAAGCAATACGACTCAAACCTGACTGGGCAGAAGCCTACGCAAATCGAGCCGTAATCCATCTCGAACTAGGCAACACCGAAGAATCCATCAACGATGCCGAAGCCGCAAAAGAGTACGGTGTAGACGAATCCCAACTAGACGAAATGCTCGAAGTTGATCGCAACGAGGCTCTGAACACCGATTAGCCTTTCGTTATAGCGAAGAGCCAGCGGTGTGACGCAGCAATCAAAGCCAAAAGTAGAGCGGTCGCCCGAGTTAACCAACGTCAACCCTGCCGATACTCCCAATCTTCGACCCTTGCGCGATTTCAGGGCTACACTCTCCAACGCACAAACGAATCCGCAAGCTACAGCTCGAGCGATAAGCGAAACAACACGAATGGCAACTCCTTCCCAAACATCTAGCGCCCAATCCCGCCCGGCCAACCAGCGAAGCATTCCCGGAGACATCGTGTTCGCGGGTGACGGTGAACCGCACACGCCCGAATCAACCGTTGGACGGCTCAGCGATCTGCTTGCGCAGGACAAACTTCAGCCCGACAACTATTCGCTCGGAGGTACGGTGCAGGAGTTCGAACAGCGAATGGCGGCCGAACTCGGCAAAGAAGCCGCAGTCTGGTTTCCGACGGGAATAATGGCCAATATCCTCGCTCTTCGAAAGCACGCCGGAACGGCTGCCCGAGTCGTGCTGCAAGAGGAAAGCCACATCTATCAGGATGAAGGCGACGCACTCGCCCGGCTTTGCGGACTCAATGCCGTGCCACTCGCGCCGGGTCGTCCATATTTCACCACTGGCGAACTCGAAATACTTCTCGAACAGTCGGTGACTGGGCGTGTACTGAATCCGGTCGCCGCAGTTTCCGTAGAAAGCCCGGTTCGACGACAGGCTGGACAGATCGTCCCCTGGGACGAGATGGAAGTCGTCACTCAGCTATGCCGAGATCGATCAATCCCATCACACCTCGATGGCGCAAGGCTCTACATGATGGCGGTAGCAACCAGTATCAGCATCAAGAAATACAGCGAGTTATTCGATAGCGTCTACGTCTCAAGCTACAAATACTTCGGGGCGCCGTTCGCGGGATCCTCGCCGGCACGGGTGATTTCATCGAAGGCTTGCACCACGACCGGCGCATGTTCGGTGGTGGTATTCCCTTTGGCTACCTGGCCGCCGCTCTTTCGCTAAACGGTCTTGAAGGTTTTGAAGCTAGGTTCGCCGAAGCATTCGTGAAGGCAGAGGGGCTATTCACAGAGATAAACCAGCTAGAAAAAGTGTCGATCAGAAAATTCGAACACGGGTCGAACATCTTTGAACTGATCCTCGACGAAAGCATCGATACCGGCCGATTCGGCGAGAAACTTTTGGAATCCGAAATCGTTCTTAACTGGCCCAGCAGCGAATGGCCCGTGCCATTGCTCCACGTCAACACCACAGTTCTCCGCAAGCCAAAAGCGAAATCGCCCAAATATTCGCAAATGCTGCTTCGTCTTCGTAACAGGAAGCAGGAGGTGATTGGCTACTCGAGCGTTACGAATAACGACCGCCGGATCTTTCCATTCACCGCACGGCTAATGTGACCCTGGCCCGTGGTGTCCTCGCAAATAAACACTTCACCCGCTTCGAAAATCCGCTTCTCGCCGCTGCCAACGGTAATCTCAACCGCACCATCGAGGTTCACAACGTACTGACGAGCTGGCGCGGTATGGAAATCGTAGTCGTATGCCCCGCTTGTCTCTCGAAATACCAACCCGGTCGCATGGAGCGTTTCTGAGATGTGGCCAACGATATTCGGCTCCATCTCCACTTCGATATCCTCGAAGTGCGATTGCCCATCGTCACCCGTATACAGCCGGGTAATCTTCGTCCTTTTCGTCATCAAGCGACTTCCTTAATTCAACGCCACCTTCTCCACGGGAGAAGGGACATGGTTTGACGGAAACGTACAGAAGGCCGAATCTAACGACTCAGGCTTCAACAGTGATCACTCAGAAAACGTGACTCTGTCACCTAGAAGTGAATCGCCTCGTTCGTAACCGCCGCACCGGCTTCCTTCACCGCTTCCGAAAGCGTTGGGTGGGCGTGAGTCATCTTGTGGAGTTCGAGGTTTGTGCCTTCCAGAAGCTGGAGCATGCCAATCTCGGCGATCAACTCGGTAGCTTCAGGACCAATGATGTGCGCCCCGATAACCTCACCTGAATCATCATCGACTAGCACCTTCGCGAAGCCCTGCGACTCGCCGATCGCAACCGACTTACCCGCAACCGCAAACGGAACCTTGCCGACCTTCACATGGATCCCGCTCTCACGCGCCTGTACCTCGGTAAGACCGATCGAGGCGATCTGCGGCTCAGCGTACGTGCACCGGGGCATGTTTACGTAGTCTTCGATCGGCTCCGGTTCAAGACCCGCAATGGTCTCGGCAGCTACGACTCCCTGATCGAACGCCACATGCGCAAGCATTAGCTTTCCGTTTACATCGCCGACAGCGTAGACACCGCTCACGTTCGTGCGCATATTTCCGTCGACCTCGATGAAGCCGGATTCCGCTGTAGTAATGCCGACGTTCTCAAGACCAATACCATCGGTATTTGGCTGAACTCCGACTCCGAGAAGCACCTTGTCGCAAATGTACTCCTGCTTTTCGCTATTCACTTCGTATTGAACAGCAAGACGGCTGTCTTTCTTCTCGACGCCAGAAACGCTTACGGAAGTGGCGAATTCGATTCCCTGGCGACCAAACTGGCGCTCCAGCTCGACCGAAACTTCCTCGTCTTCACGCGGAACCAAGTGATCGAGCATTTCGAACATCATTACGTTCACACCGTAAGAGTTGAAGTAGTAGGCGAATTCACAGCCGATTGCCGAAGCGCCAATAACAGCGACCGCCTCAGGCTGCTCTCGAAGCTCAAGTGCGTGCCGAGACGTGATGATGCTTTCACCATCGATCTCAAGACCGGGCAGACTCCGTGCCCGTGCGCCCGTTGCAATAACAATATTCTTGGCAGTAAGCGTCTCGCCTCCTTCGACATCGATCTGTGTCGACGATTTCAGTGTCGCTTTGCCCTGAACAAGGGCGATCTTGTTCTTCTTGAACAGAAAACCGATTCCGTTGGTGAGGGCTTTCGAAACCTTACGAGAGCGGTCAACGGCCTTGCTCATGTTTGCCGACCACTCGCCAACCTCAATGCCCCAGCTCTCTGCGTGCGAAAGATGATTCACAACCTCTGCATTCTTCAGAAGCGATTTCGAAGGAATGCAGCCCCAGTTCAAACAAACTCCACCGAGTCCGCCGATACCGGTGCCATCGTCTTTTTCAACAACCGCCACAGTCAGCCCAAGCTGGGCTCCTCGGATGGCGGCGTGGTAGCCGCCGGGTCCCGCACCAATAACAACGAGATCAAAACTAGTTTCTGCCATTCCAAAAAAATCCTAGCGAGAGGTCTCTCCGGTACGAGAAACCCTAATACTGCAGCCCGACCGCGAACCTCTCCCGAATAACCTAGTAAAGATCCTCGCGATTCACAAAATCAACCGCCCGATTATACGCTCGATACAGGTCCTCATTGTAAAAGTCGACGACAGTGGATGCGGGATCAGGCAACAAGATCTCGCAAATATCTTCACGCCACTGTTTCGAGTCGATAGACAGCATGTTCGCGCCGTGCCCGTGCGCCGGTCTTAGGCTTAGTATCACCAAGTCTATCGTGGAACTACACGGTGGCTGCATCTCGATCGAGAGTACTGTCGACGTTGATACAACTGCAACCTTCACCGTGTCAGCAATCGCCAACGTCTCGCACAACTCAGGGCCGAAACACGTCTAGCTATTGATCTCTGAACTTCCGCCTGATTCAGAACTGCGCCCGCGACCGCCAGCATTTGCATACGCCTTGTCGCCGCCGATCGACGTATCGAAGATCTTGTACGCCTTTGCACCTAATATCGATACGATCACAGCGACAACAACGATCACCACAAAGATGATCACTGAAACGAATACGAACGGCTCCCAACTAGCTGGGCACTTCCTGATCCCCGAGCAGAGCCAGGCGCTGGTCAGGCCATAACCACCTGCGACTAGCAAGCCCGCGATTGAACCGATCATCAAACCTGCCACGGCAGGCCGTCTTCTGAAAATAAAACTAAGCATTGTCACTCAACACTACTGCCAAAATCGGCTCATCGCATCAATTCCCCACTTTTCCGATACATGATCGATTGATCCTAATCTGTGTCTTCAAGAGATACACCGTCCGAACCTCGTCAGAACCACATGGTGTCATGCAAATGGATGACAGCTAATCTGAGTTGTTCGACTAGAGGCATCTGCCAACCTGCGTACTAACCGAGTTAGAAAATGACCCAAACTTGGGCTTAATACGCGCGCAAACGTCCAATTCGAATCCCTGCTGTAGCCTATGCCACCCGGTGGCAGTACCTGCATTTCATCCTGCGGCACTTGAGTGTGTCCTCAGTCACGAAACTCCCTATCCATTAGGCAGAGGGTGGGGTGAGGTGGAACGTCAACGTTCAACCGCTACTAACCCACCCACACCCTTCTCGCCTTTATACTCATGTGATTCCTGATCTCATTCCTACCTCCTTTCACGGGATGGAGCTAGGGAGCGGGCTCAATCGTCCCCACAACTCACAAATCAGCCAACCACCATGCCAATCCCTAACGAAAAAGACCCCGTCGCACTAAGACAAGCCGTCCTCGACCACATGCACGTCGGCATGACCAACCACACCATCCTTGCCGAAGAGGGCGGACCCCTCCTCATGGAGTCAGCCGAAGGTATCTACATCACCGACGTCGAAGGAAACAAATTCATCGACGGCATCTCCGGCATGTACTTCCGCAACGCTGGACACGGCAGAGAAGAGATCGCCAAAGCTATCTACGACCAGCTGACCAACATCAGCATGAACGTCTATTCAGGCGCCACCCCGAAAACAATTCAGCTGGCGGCTAAGCTCGCCGAAATCGCACCCGGCGACCTCTCGCGCACGTTCTTCTGCCAAGGCGGATCCGAAGCCAACGAATCGTCACTCAAAATGGCGCAGGCGTATCAGGTGCGCAGGGGTGACAAAGGACGATACAAGGTCATCTCACGAGAAGGCTCCTACCACGGAAGTACCTACGGCACGATGTGGCTTGGAGGCCATCCCGGCTTTCCACGCATCGACTACCAGCCGAAACCGGCTAACGTTGTTACGGTCGGACAACCCCATTACTACCACGACACTTACGGTGCTTCGTCACCCGAAGAAAACGGCGAACGGGCAGCGCAGGAAATCGAAACGGCGATTCTGTTCGAGGGGCCCGAGTCCGTGTCGGCAGTTATTGGCGAACCGGTGTCACAGCCTTTAGGCGGAGTCGTGCCGCCTTCCAACTACTGGCCAATGGTTCGCGAGATTTGCGATAAATACGGTGTGCTACTGATTTTTGATGAGGTCATCACCGGATTCGGCAGGTTAGGCGAGTGGTTCGGTGCCGATTTCGTTGGGGTCACTCCCGACATCATGTCGTTCGCAAAGGGCATCACTTCCGGCTACTTCCCAGTCGGTGGATCAATCTCGACCCAGAAGATCGCCGACGCCTTTGCTGGTGGACCCGACAAGGTCTGGTCCCACATGTACACCTACTCAGCCCACCCCGGCGGAGCCGCCGCCGCCTTCGCCAATTTGGCGATAGTAGATCGAGAAAACTTAGTAGAAAACGCCCGAGTACGAGGCGAGCAAATCGGTGAAGCGCTCGATGAAATGAAGGCGAAACACCCCATAATCGGCGACACCCGAGGCGTAGGCCTAATCCAGGGCATCGAATTCGTAAAAGACCGTGAAACCCGTGAACACTACGACTCCTCAGTTGGAGTAAACGCTATGCTTACCGAAGAACTCCGCACCCGAGGCGTCTGGATCCGAGTCCCCGCCTACATTCTCCCAATCGCCCCACCACTAACAATCACAGCCGACGAAACTGACACCCTAATGTCCACAATCGACGAAGCCCTTGGTGCCGTTGAGTCGAGGTTGGGGGTTGGCTAAGACAATTGGGTAGTAGCAGTTCCGCTATTTTTTGAGACTACCAAGTGGGCACATGGCGACGCTCATCTGGATGTGTCGACCCAAATTTCATCGGAGTAGGCTGCGATACAGCGTAGTGGAGATACCTTCGGTGGTTGGGTTGTGATGAGGCTTTGTGGCTTGAAATGGATACTCAGTGCTGTCCGTCCGAAGATCTCTCCACATTGGTAGAGAAGTTGACGTCCGTGGTGTTTGTGATCTGAAGATCCCTCCGCTGGCGGTCGGGATGACGAGTTATGCGTGCTCGGATAACCTTCCCACCATGGCTACCGGTAAGGAAGCACAGCAACTTGAAATCCGGCGACTCGGCAAATCCGAAATAAAACCGACGGCGCTCGGGCTAGGTGGTGGGCACCTTGGTTGGGAGCATCTGTCGGAACGGAACTCGATTGATACGATTCATCATGCGATCGATCTGGGCATCAACTTCATCGACACTGCTCCTGCGTACGGTCTGAGCGAAGAACGGATCGGCAAGGCGCTCAAGGGCGAATGGCGAGAAAGGGCCTATCTACAGACCAAGGTCGGCTCCCATCCCGATTATTTGCGTGACTGGTCGAAGGAAGCGACGACCTGGAGTCTCGAGAACAGCTTCAAGTTGCTGCGGGTCGATTATGTCGATTCCGTTCTCATCCACGGGCCTCGCCACGATATCGAAGCACCGCTCGACGAGTGTTTCGGCGTGATGAAAGACTGGAAGGACAAAGGCCGCATCGGCGCAATAGGCGTCGCAGTTCGCCAGCCCGAGTTCCACAAAAGAGCGATCGAAGAGGGTGCCGACATCATCCTGTCGTTCCTGAACTACACGCTCGTCGATCAAACCTACGCCGAAGAAGCGATCCCGTTTGCGATAGAAAACGATGTCGGAGTCATAATAGGAAGTCCACTTGCAAACGGGCTGTTCGCTGGTCCCGAGCCGATTCAGACAGACGAAACACGAACCCACGGCGAAGATGGCAAGCTAGTTCCGGCAGCGGCCGGTAGCCACCTCGATCCTGCAGCGTTCCCGCCAGCGCACGCGATTTGGAAGTGGTGCATTGACACCGACGTTAATATCCGCACCCTCGCTTTGCAGTTCGCGCTGCACGCACCTGTCAAGGGCAACGGCATTGTATTGACGGGGGCTTCGAATCCAACCGAAATCGAAGAAACCTACAACGATGCGATCACCACCATCCCGGATGATGTCTGGGATACCTTCGGAGCGGAGTTTGGTGTAAAGGTTTAATGTATCTGATGTCTCGACCCTGCTGTACGGACCTGCGGTGGATGTGCGAGAGTGGGTGCAGCGATCGACTGTTGGACATATATGGGGTGCCCCATTCCCAACCCAACCGAAGAGGCCTCCAGCCCTTCGACTTGCTCAGGATACACAAAGTCGGGAAGTTGATAGGTGCACACGTATTTCGACCGTGATTTGCCCCCTCTCTCTGGGAGGGAGGGGGAAGCGCGCCATCTAGCTCCCTCGGCGTTTAGCTCCGGGCGTCATCGACTTACTTGGTCGCTATTCTCCTATCTCCAGCTCTTTCCAATCCGGATTGGGAGCTATACGACCGGCGCCGCACCGCCGTCCATATTCACGGCTGTGCCGGATATGTACGAAGCCCGTTCTGACGCCAAGAACGCAATCAGATCGCCAGCTTCACGAGCCTCGCCGATCCGTCGCACCGGAACGTTTTCGCAACGCTTCGTGTAGTACTCCTCGGTGGCGGCTACCTCACCCGAAGCAACCGCCGCCTCGGCGTGGTGCATGTTCTGGGCGCTGCGAATTGAACCGATGCAGGCGGTGTTCACCAGAATCCCATCGACGCCGTATTCCTTCGACATCGATTTGGTCATGGCGATTCCAGCAGCCCTCGACATCGCAGTCGGGAGTGTCGAGTAGCCAGCCGCCTTACCTGCAGCTGTAGTGGTATTCACGATCCGCCCCCACCTGTTCGCCCGCATGCCCGGCAAAACCTGCTTCGAGCAGTACATCGCACCGTGAACCTTCAAATGAAGATCCTCATCGAGCATTTCCTGGTCAAGAGCGTCGAATGTATTGGCGTTGCCGTGACCGGCATTGTTAACGAGAAGGTCGACATTCCCGTGTCTCTCCAGCACCTTGCCGAACGCCGATTCGACACTTGCCTGGTCACTCACGTCGCAGCTAACCGCTTCGATGGATCCCACAGCAGTAGAGCTGATCTCAGCAACCGCAGCGTCCAACTTGCTCTGCGTTCGAGCTAGGATCACAACGTTCGCACCTTCTTCGGCGAGTATGGTCGCCGAAGCCTTGCCGATGCCTTCGCTGCCGCCAGTTACTACTGCGACGCGTCCTGAGATACCGAGATTCATATTGATTTGCCCTGTTTGAGACTGATCGTTTTAGAGTGCGAAGTGTAAACCCACAATTGCTCATGTCTGTCGTTTCCCGAGTACCAGGATGACACTGGTCGCCAGGTGTTTGTTACGGGCGTCGTCGAACGACTTGGTCGCGCGGCGCATTTCACCTACTCTCAGCCCCTTCCATCAAGGAAGGGAAGTCACATCCTCTCTCCCGCTCCCTGCATCAAACACAGAACCCGTAGGGGCTAGCGGGAAAGACACCGCGATGTGGGAACTTTAGAACGACGGATACGCCGCAAGGCAAGGAACGAAACCGCGCGAGCTCGTGGGCACGAACGAACGCCCTCCGAATAAACCGGATCAAGCAGTTTGCGATCATTACCATCATCGTGGCGGTGATAGTCAGCGGACTCGCCTTCGCAGCAGTCGAGATCGACGATCTCGATCGGACCTCGGCGATCACCACCCACGGTGGGCATGGCCTCGGTTGCTCTGAATGCCGGTCGTCAGAAGTAGGGTGGCGGCAGCTTCGTCGCTTGGAAATTCCGACACGACGATTCCGTCGTACTGGTCCATCGTGACGTGGAAGCTAATCATCTTGCCGCCCATCGCTTCGATACCGGCCCTTGCCGCGTCGACCTGGCTCGGTGAGTTCTTCACATCGGCAGTTCCCTGCGCCGCGTACTTCATTAGCGTTACGTAAGTAGCTATTGTTAGCTTCCTTAAATGGTAGCCAATCAGATGTTGTGGGCGTTTGTTAGACGTAATTCTTCGGAAACGCCGTCTGGATGCAGAGTATAGAAGATTACGCCGAGCGTACTGGGTAGGGGTACACTGCTCTCGCCTTGCCTAATACTGACCCGACAGACAGCACACAACTCGACAGCCCTACCGAAGATCTCTCCACTACGGTCGAGAAGTCGGAAGACGAGGCTCTGAATCAAGCTCAGGATGGCGTTGGAGCGAATGAGAAGTCGGACAGCGCCGCAAAAACTTCCGGACTCGGTCTCATGTACGGGCTGTCGGCAGGTCACGGGATAAAACACTTCGGGCAGGGTGCTTTGCTGGTGATGATCCCGAGTATCAGGGCGACGCTCGGACTCGGTGACGTTGCGATCGGCGGAATGTCGTCTGCACAGTCGATCTCTTCGGGAATAGCGAACATACCAGCGGGCATCCTCACCGATATGTTCCGCAAGAAGATCGCCTGGATTCTTCTCGCCTCTATGCTCATGGTCGGTACCGGCTACATCATCATTGGCGCGTCCCCCGTCTACTGGACCCTCCTAATCGGTGTGACGATCGTCGGATTTGGTACATCGCTCTGGCACGCACCGGCGTTTGGAACGCTCGCTGCCCGATATCCGGAGCGGCGCGGCTTTGCGATGGCAGCTCACTTGACGGGTGCTCAGATAGGCAACACGACATCGCCGTTGATTGTCGGATTCCTTCTTGCTGGAACGATCGGAACGTGGGTCGTGTTTAGCGGAATCGACTGGCGTTGGCTCGCGGTGATCATCTCCATTCCGATGTTCCTGACCGGTCTGGCAGTCGTTGCAAAGTTCAAAACCGCCGGTGCGGAATCGTCAGGCGATGTTAGCCTTCGAGAGTATTTCGGCTCAGCAAAGAGACTTCTCACTAATCCCGGCGTCCTGGGAATGGCATTAATCGGCGCGCTCAGAGGCGCGATTCACAATTCGTTCCAGGTGTTTTTGGTCATCTACATGCGTGAAGAGCTCGACTATTCCGACACGTTCGTAGGCGTACATGTTGCGCTGATCACAATGGCAGGAATTATCTCGACGCCAATTATGGGCAATATGTCGGATCGCGTCGGGCGTCGCCCAGTCATATCGTTCGCAATGACGTCGATGACCGTCTTGATATTCCTGTTCCTGAAGTTCGACTCAGGTCTCTCGATGACTGTATTGATCGCAGTTCTGGGCCTGTTCTTCTTCTCGGTTATGCCGATTATCAACGCAGCGGCCATGGACATGATCGATAAGGGTTCTGAGGGATCAGGCACGGCGTTGATGTTCTCTGGAGGAGCTGTGATCGGATCGATGACGCCGATCGCTGCTGGATTTATCAATCAGGAGAGTGGATTCCACGGCGTGATCATTTTCGCTGGAATCATCGCCGCGATTGGTGCCACGCTGTCGCTCGTCCTGCCTATGAAGGCAAAGCGTTAGCGGTTGTTCCCTCTCCCTAGAGAGGACGGGGACCGCCGAACCAGGTTAGTTTTCGCGATTGTCATTCTAAATCAAGTTCAGAATGACAATATTTGCGGTTTTGGGAGGGAGGACAGGACTGCTAGCTGGATGAAATCGAGTAGTCGATGCCGCGATGCGATCTAATCAGGCCATCACCTTCGTGTTCAGGCGTGTCCTGATTCAGCTTCTGACGCATCCGTCGTATCGCCATGTCAACCGCTGCGTCTGAAACTTCAGGGCCACCCCAGGCTTGCTGCTTCAGAGTGGAGTACTCAACACCGCCCCTTAATTCCGTGATCAAGGCTCTTAGCACGTGCCACTTGTTGAAGTTGAGATCGATCTTGCTACCCTCGACAGTCGCTTGTTTACGATCAAAGTCGAGCAGCAGTCCTTCAGTAAAGAAAGTCGTGCGCTCGAGCCGCTCCCTTGGACTCGCCGTGTGACCGTTTCGACTCTTGCTATCAACTCGATCGGAATAAACGGCTTGGTGATGTAGGCATTGGCACTAATTGTTAGTGCATGGGCAACCGAATCGGTAGAATCGCGCTGGTTAGGATCGTCGTCGCAAATAACTATTTCTAAAGAAGTGGGTATCCTCGTCCTACCCCGCACAGTGAACATCAAATCCGGAATAGCGAACACAATACCAGTTCGAAGATTGTTTTGCGGAATGACAGGCAGTGTCATGGTCTTACGACCAGCCTGTATCCGACCCGCAATCGATTGAACAAAGTACCCTTACATGCCGTAACCGACACCCACCTGTTGGCCTCACTCACGAGAACACGCCTGCGCTAGGATCTGTAAATGAAAGCTATCGATATCCACGTACACATACCTCGAATGCCGGGTATTCCTGAATACGGGATTGAACCGGGATTGCGTCGAATGTTTCGAATGAGTGATGAGCCAGATGACGTGGCGGAGATGGTCGAAACATATCGTTCTATCGACACGATGGCGGTGATCTTCTCGGTCGACGCCGAGACAGAAACAGGCGATTTACCCGATCCGAACGACTATATCGCTGAGACCGTGGCTGCGCACCCTGATGTGTTGATAGGTTTTGCGAGCGTCGACCCCCGGAAAGGGAGCGATGCCGTCGACGAGCTTGAACGGGCCGTTAAAGTGCTCGGCCTGCAGGGGCTTAAACTGCACCCGATTCACCAGGCGTTTTTTCCTGATGACGCACAGTTCACCCCGCTGTTTGCGAAAGCAGAGGAGTTGGAGATCCCGGTGATAATGCATTCGGGCTACGCTGCCGCCGGAGCGAATACACCCGGTGGGGGTGGTTTCGAGCTTGCCTATGCTCGTCCGATTCCCGGATTTGATTCGTTGGCTGCGAGGCACCCGGAACTTACGATCATCATGGCTCATCCGGCGTGGCCGTGGATTCAGGAGCAGGTTGCGATTGCGCTGCATAAGCCGAACGTATTCATCGATCTCTCTGGTTGGGCACCTCGATACATTCCGAAAGAGTTGATAGCGGAAGCCGGAGGGCGGCTGCGTAGGAAGGTTTTGTTCGGATCGGACTATCCGTACATTTCGCCTGTCACATGGTTGGAGCAGTTTGCTGAGGTGGAACTTCGCGAGGAAGCACGGCCATTGATTCTTCACGACAATGCCGCGGATGTTTTGGGGTTGTAGCGCCGTTCGCTCTTCCCTCGAAGGGAGAGGGCTAGGGTGTGCCGTAATTCGCTAGTGATTCTCATCCGCTACCGGGTAGAACATGGTTGGGATGTACGATCAAGTAGGGGGGTTCTCGCGGGTCGGCAAAACTGTTACGGTCAGGAGCACGGTTCCATTTGCCCCTTAACGCGATGCGCCCCTCCGGAGGCGTAATTGGAGGGGCACATGGGCTCGTAGCGGAGACTGTGCCAGTGACTTCAGAGCCCTTGAAGTCACTGGCGGCGTGGGGTTTGTGTGTCCGCACAAACCTCATCATTTCTTTTTAGTTGTCTCTACGCGATATTCAGTTTTTGTGCCGGCTGGCACGGTAATCAGGTACTGCGCGCCTGCGAGCGTGGCGATGTTCCGGATCACTTACGGATTCCTACACCGGAACTTTGCCGGGAGCGAACTGCTTTGGAATCGCAGAGGCCCCCGCCACACCTCCATTAAGGTTTAGCAGTGCCGATTTGAGTCGACTATCGAGAATTCGCAAGCTGCTGATTAGCTTGAGACGTCGGTACTCCGGAATCACCTGGAGTTGCATTGCTTCAAGCTCGCCTGCTATTTTCAGGACGGCGTTTTCGATCAAAGCGGTGTCGGCTTCGACTGGAATTGCCGGCTGAATAATTGGAGCCGGTTCTGGCTTGTGCTCGGGTGCGCGTTTACCGTTTACTACCTCTTCGATGATGTCTTCGATCGATAGCGTTGCGGACGTTTTTGCGCGTCCAACGATCCGCTCGACATGAACGCTGGAAAGCCGTCCGTCGATGAACGGTTGAGCGATTTCTCGCTGCCTTATGTGGTCTTCAATATCAGCGATCGAACGTGCCTCTTTAAAGGTGAGCTCTCCACTGTCCACTCTTTCACCAAGCCCCGGATCGAGCGTGCGAATCAGGCTCTCGTAGTGGTGAATCGTTCCCGGCGTAATGCCAGTCCGGCGTGCCAATTCCTGCTGCGTAACTTCATGGCTGTCGCGGTACTCCATGAACGCTCGCCCCAGCTCCATCGCGGGGACGAGAGAGGAGTGGTACTGCTCGGATAGCGAGAGCTCCCAGCGTTCCTGCGTGGTGACCTCTTCTTTGACGGTGCACTCAACAACAACTTCGCCAGCTTTTTTTGCTGCGGTGAGTTTTCGCTCGCCTGCGAGCAACAGGTATCCGTTGTCCGTAGACAGAACTACCGGATCGCGTTTTGAGCGGACTGAACGTGTGTTTTCACGACGTCCATCTGGTCGCTTCGTGCGAGGTAGATCGGGGTCCGGAAAGATCTGGTCTATCGGAATCTTCAACTTGCTTTCCTCATATATTCTCGGGTGAACCGGGATTCGAACTTGCTCGTCCATCGGAACGGATGTGAATTGCGAACTGAATCGAACCCACATCGCATTCCAAATCGATGATGTAATTCTCCGCGTTCCAAAAAGTAGATTCATAAACTGTCCCTGCCGGGAAATACGCATTCTAAAAAACATTTGACTTTGGAATTACTGGGAGATAGTGTGAGCAGTACACCAGCTTGGAATGAGCGTTTCCCAGTTCAAATGATCCTTCAAGAACAAATTTCACCTATTCCCCCGTATGTCCCCTACCGGACATTCCAAACATTTTTGGAATTCCTCCAAGATGAGGGTATTCCAGGACGTATCGACAAAACGGTTTGGGGCCCGAGGTTCTCAGGTAGCTCTGGAACTCAATTAATGACGGCTTTGAAGGTGCTCGCCCTTGTCGATTCTGAAGGACATCCGTCGCACGAATTGGAAGATCTTGTGCATGCCGAAGGCGACGATCGACGTGCGCTTCTGCGGAGAATTCTCGAGCGTTTTTATGCACCCGTTTTTGAGCTCGATCTCGCTCGGGCGAGCAAGGGCCAGTTCCACGAAGCCTTCCGGTCATTCGGCACAAAAGAAGGTGTGCTGACGAAGTGTGAAGCGTTCTTTATTCGCGCGGCCCAGGCTGCGGGGATAAAGCTTTCAAAGAGAATTCTTGTTGGTCGTCACGGAGCCAGCAAATCACGGACCACAGCAGCCCAATCGCGACAGCGGACCGTAGCTGCTCTGACTCCAGCAGTCGAAAAAACAGTGGCCCAGACACCGGTTGATCCGGGTGTTCCAGCGAGCACTCTTAAGCTCGAATTGGCTGATCGAATTCTGGCGAAGTACCCCGACTTCGACCCGGCATGGGATCCGGCTGTTCAGGCAAAGTGGCTTGACGGAATGACCCGCCTCTACGAGGGGTTGTCGGTGACGTCGACGGATCGTGATGGGACGTCCGACGAGGTGTCGGAAGGGGCGTAATCGTGTCCTGATTGCTAGGCGCTATAGCGTCTCAGGATATATCCGATACTCGACGATGTTAAGCGTCCTGCCGTCTGCTGTAATCCTGTCGTACTCGTCTTCAATTTCACCGCCGAGCGTTTCGGGAATTCGTCGGCTCGGAGCGTTTGCGCGATCGACTGGGTACTTCAGGTAATCGTACTCAATTTCGACGGTGACCCATTCGCACAATCCTTCTATTGCCTCAAGGCCGAACCCCTGATGGTGAAACTTTTCAGCGATCCATATGCCAAGTTCTGGCGTGATCGTGTGGGGTTTGTGAAGTCCAAGGCATCCGACAAATTCTTCGCGGTTTTCGCGACGCACCGCCGCGAGCTGAAAATTCGTGTTGCTGTTGAGTCCCTCAAGTGAGTCGGCAATAAACGGTGCGACATCCATCGCGGACTTTGCTGCGGTTGGAAACATGTAACGGGTGATGCGCTCGTTGAATTCACGAGCGATCGGCTTGAGGTCGATCAAGCCGAGAGGACGCAATATCAGGCGATCGGTGACGATCTCGACGTCGGCAAGTTCGATGTTGCGTCGTAGCACGCTACGTTACGCCGGTTCGACGAGGGTTAACCGCTCTTCCGACGTAGTGCCGTTCAGTTCAATAACGCTCATCGCCGCTTCGCGGGCCTTCTTGCCGTTGGGTGCGACAGACTTGAACATCGCCTCCGTCTCAGGGTGGCACGTAAGGAAGATCACCTGGAAGCGCTCTGAGAGATCCATGATGACCTTACAGGCCGCCTTGGCACGCTCTGGATCGAAGTTCACGAGGATATCGTCGAGAACGACCGGCATTGGCTCGGCGTTCTTGGCGTATTCCTCGATCAGTGCGAAGCGCATGGCGAGGAACAGTTGCTCGGCAGTACCTCGGCTCAACTCGTTTGCACGCTTAGTGTGAGCTTCGCCTTCGACGACTTCGAAGTCCTGCTCTTTTTCGCCAATTACGGCTCGAACACTGGTGTAGCGCCCAAGTGTGAGATCGGACAAGTACTTTGATGCCGATCGCATGAGCGCCGGCTGTCGTTTCTGCTGGAACTCTTCGCGGGTGCGCTCGAACACATCACGTGCGATCGTGAGAACTGCCCATCGTTGCGCGTCGCTATTGAGCTTTTCTTCCAGAACATTGATCTTCGAGTGAAGTTCGAGCGCAAGTCCTGATTTTTCAAATTCAACCTGTTGTCGACGCAAGTTGCCTTGTTCCTCGTGTAATCCGTCAACAATCGAACGGAGTCGTTTCTCTTCGTCTTCAAGCTGCTGCAGCCTCGCGACCGTTTCTTCGTGCGGAGTCGTCTGAAGATCGTCGCGGTAAGGCTGGCCATCTTCGTTGCTGAGCAGAGGAGAGTTCTCCAGTAGCTCCGAAAGTTTGCGTTCGAGATCGCGTCGTTCCTGTACCTGAATAGCCAGGGCTTTGAATTCTTGGTGATCGTAAGTTTGCGCCTTTTCGAGCAGTGTGCCAATTTTGGCATCGAGTTCTGACATTCGACCTTCAAGGGTCGTGAATTCTGTGATCCAGATTTCCATTTCAGCTGCGATCTGGTTCTGGCGTTCGACTGCACGGTCGTGTGCGAGGAGTCGACTTGCGAGATCTTCCAGTGCCTGAGTGCCCTGCTGTGCTGGTGCTTCTGGCAATCTGGCCGCTTCGAGAATTTCTGACAAGCGGAAGTCTATCTCGCCGGCGGTATCCGACATTTGAGAGACTCGCATGCGCAAACTTGTTGTAGTTCGTTGCTGGCTCTTCAGCGTTCGAATACTTGCCATAACGTTGGCAGCCTGTTCGGGATCGAGATCGATACGTAGTTCGGATCGTTCAAGTAGCTGTTGCCACCGGTTTTTAACGTCGGTAAGAGTGTTCAAGCCGAGTGCGAGTGCGTTGTGGGCTTCGCCAAGTCGGTTATCGATTGTGGCGAGTCGAGCCGCAGCGGCTTCGAATTCTCTCGAAAGTGCTTCAAATCGTCGTCGTAGGTCTAAAGAGCGGTCGAGTTCGCCAGCTTTTTCTTCCACGTCACGTATGGAAGGTATGGAACTGATGCTGAATTCGCGAGCGATTTCAGATATTTCTTTTCCGACTGCGTCGAGACGTTCCTGAATCTCTTCTACCTGGACGTTCGCCACATCGTTGGCTTCGCTAATTGCAGGCTTGCGAATCGTGATTTTGAATCCACCAGCAGCCCTAGCACGAGATATAAGCATGAAACCGGCGACAAGTCCAAGCAATCCAGCGAGTACGCCGGAAAGTTCGGCTTGCATGTAGCTCCATGCCATCGAAGCGATACCAACGATGATCACAGTTACTGGAATTAGGATAGAACCAGCAAAACCACCGATGTCCTTGGTCTCGGCCTGCGCGAGAGTTTTGGCGAGGTTGCCATGTGCCTCATTCATCTCGGATCGAATTGATCCTGAGTCGGCAATTGCGGCTCGTAGTCGAGACAGTCGATCACGCCTCTTCTCAAGATCAGCCGATATCTCCGTTGGAACGTTGGTCAGTGCATCACGTGCACCGGCAAGCTTGAGAGCTTCGTCGGCCATCGTCTCGCGATCTTCAATGCGAGTTTTAACGGTGAGTTCGGCTTTCTGGTACTTACGTCGCGCTGATGTGAGTTCGCGTCCGGTGGATTCCAGATTCGACTGGAGATCGAGCGGTGTTTCAAATTTACTTACGGCTTCTTCTGACCATCCGAGTTCGGCAAGGTCACGATCGAGTTGCGCCTGTTCCTTTTCGAGTTCTTGTTCGACAACGGGCAGATCGTTGACCGCCTTCGTGTAGTAGGCAGTTTCCATCAGGAGTTTGCGAATGTCGTCGCCCAGCTCGCTGAAAGCATCAACTACGCCGACTGATTCAGATTCGGTCTTTCGCTCTTGCTGGCGAAGTGCGCCTTCATCCATCTGTTCCTGAAGGTTGGCCTTCTGCTCGACAATGTTGTTGAGTTGCTGCAGTCCGTCTTCTGGAAACATTTCGTTTTCGGGAAGCTCAGATATTTGACGCTCGATCTCGGTTTTGCGTTCCCACGGAGTTCGGAGCGAGACGAGAGTTTTCTGACGCTCAATTCCGGTACGCATCTCTTCAAGTTCTTCGGTCTGAGAGTAGATGGACTCTAGAACTCGTTCGAGGTTGTTTGCGAGCTCTTTGTACTGATCGATTCCTCGACGTGTTTCTTCGAGTTTTGCCCTTGCTTCTGCGAGGCCTTTTTCGAGCTTGCGCATCCTGCCGGCCCGAGGGCTTCGCAGTTTGCGCAGTTCATCGTCGAGTTCGGCACGTGCGCCCGTGAGTGAAACATTGGCGAGGCCGAGCCCTACCGAGTAGATCTTGTCTCGTATCTCGTCAGAGTTGAGCGACGACATCACCTGAAGCTCGCTTAACGAGATTGAGAATACGTTTGTGTAAAGTTCGCTGTCGATACCACCGAGCAGGTCGTGCAGTAGGTCGCCACTACCGGTCGCATCACCAGTAATAGCTACTTCGCCTCGCTTTTTGCCATCACGTCGATGAATATCGAAATTAGTGTCAGAGGAGGTGACGAGTGATACCGCTCCTGAGCCAGGTTCTGGCTTGAAGTGGTTGTAAAGGAATAACTCTCGAAGTGATGCCCGGTCAGTCTTCGTGGCGTAACCGAACAAAGTCGACCGCAGGAACGCCCGAATCGCCGATTTACCCGCTTCGTTCGAGCCGTGCAGCAGTGTGAGTCGGCTTGAAAGATCATCGAAGCCTTTATCGGCGAACGGACCAAAGTTTTCTATGTTGATTCCTGTTAGTCGCAAGTTATCCTCACTGCTCCAACAGCTCAGCCAGATACCAGCGAGCTTCTTCCGCCCAGTTTGACACCTGCTCATCGCTTGGCTTTTCAAGACCGTTGCGGCGACCGCTATACACATGGGACACGATTTCGGTGAGTCGATTAATTTCGTCGGACTCGGTGGACGACAGGAGAGCACGTTTTAGCGTGGCTCCGAGGAAATCGTCCTGTTTAGCTCGGAATTCGATGTCGATTGCCGGTCGAGTCGAGTCAACTATTCTTTCTACCCATACCCACGGCGATCCACCACTGCTCCAAGCACTGCGAACCGAATCGAGCAAGTCGTCAACAGCATCACTGGCTGCCAATTGCTCGTGAAGCGGTCCACGCCCGACGATATTCAGGCGGCAAACAACGTCTCGTTCTTCGGCCTGAGCACTCAAGTTGTCGGTTGCCTGTTGAATTGCCGAATCGAGACTGTCGATTGTTTCGATGTTTGAAATATCGACTTCTGCCCGATCCCATCGAACAACATCGAGCGGTACAAACTCACCACGAGAGACTCCAGAGGAATCTACATCAACGACCAGAGCACCCCGGGCACCAGTCTCGTTCGGGTGTCGGCCCTGCGTATTGCCAGGGTAGGCAATTACAGGAGCAGCGCGTTTGAGAGTTTGACGGGTGTGCACGTGACCCAGAGCCCAGTAGTCGATTCCCAACTTTGAAAGGTCTTCCACCGTGCAAGGTGCGTAGTTGGAGTGAACGCTGTTGGCTCCAACGTTAGCGTGAAGGAGTCCGATAGCGAATATTTTTCCCGATTCAGGAGGGTTGAATTGTACGGCGAGATTGTCGGTTACTTCTCGCGTCGGGTAGCTCATGCCCTGAACGGCTGCAACGAATTCGCCGTTCTTCTCGAAATTCTTCCATTCGGGAGTTGCACCGAAGATGTGAACGCCTTCTGGCCACGAGATCGACGACTGCCAGCCATCGAGTGGATCGTGGTTGCCGTGGACTACGAAAGATTGAATTCCGGCTTCTGCGAGCTTGGAAAGACCGTCTCGGAAGCGCAACTGTGCTCGAACCGAGCGATCGGCGCCATTGTAAACGTCACCAGCGATTACGAGGAAGTCGGCATTCTGGTTAATGCAAAGATCGACTAGGTTCTGAAAGGCCTCATAAGTTGCCTCTCGAAGACGGGTCGCTACTCGATTATCGGCGTCACCGACACCCGCGAAGGGTGAATCGATGTGAAGATCTGCCGCGTGTACAAAGCGGAAAGAGTTCATATCGTTGCACTAACTCACTGGCCGGCCGGTTTCGTGCACTTGGGTGGCGTTCGGCGGGTTCGACTTCCCGCTGAATGCATGATCAGCCTGCCTCCACACGTAAGTTTAGCTTGTTAAGCACTGAGAATAGGAGAGGGCTGTCACGTACAAGTTACGTGGGGGTCAGTACGCGAGTACAGAACCGTTTTGAACGTAGGTGGGTTGATTCTTACTGCTGTTCACTTATGTAAATGCCTGGAATGGACGGACTCGAGGCTACTCGATTGCCGGCAGGGCCTCGTGTCGAAGAGCCAATGCGAATTGTTGTCATCACGCCGTTCGATCTCGCCGAATATGTTCATGGAGAGTTGAAAGCGGGCGCGCGCGGATTCCTGCTCAAGGCCGCAGGAGCAAGGAGCATTATTCCAGGCGATTCATGCAGCTGCGAACGGAGAGGCAATGATTGCACCGGTAGCAACTACTCGCTTGCTATCGGCTTTTACTGATACGGATAAGGTTGGGATCGCCGATTCGGTCGAACCACTCATCGAGCTAGAAGAAGTGGTTTTACTTGCTATTGCAAAGGGACTCAGCGATGCTGAGATCGCAGATTCTATTTTCATCAGTACGGCGACTGTTAAAAACCACGTCGTGCCTCTGAAAGCCAAGATCGGTGCGCGGAATCGAGTTGAGGCGGCGTTTTGGGCCATGAAACTGCCCGGGTTTAGAACGCCGGGTAGATTGAGAGCGTTATGCTGCAGGAAAACTCTCCCTCCTCCCAGCTTCCACCCGCTGGGAGAAGGGGGCATGGGCTCCCGTAAAAAAAGGTCGCACCTTTCGATGCGACCTTTTTCAAATTGCTTAGTAAAGCAAGGGCTATTTAGAAGCCCATGTCTCCACCAGGAGGTCCGCCTGCCGGCATTGCTGGCATTGGCTCGTCCTTTTCGCTGATCAGAGTCTCAGTTGTGAGAATCATTCCAGCTACGGAAACGGCGTTTTCGACTGCGGCACGAGTTACTTTGGCAGGGTCAACGATTCCCATGTCGACCATGTCACCGTACTCACCGATGTGAGCGTCGAAACCGTAGTTCTTGTCGGCGTTCTCGGCAACTTTGGCAAGAATCACTGCGCCTTCGTAACCAGAGTTAGCGGCGATGACCTTGAGAGGAGCAACGAGTGATCGGCGAAGAATGTCGATACCGGTCTGCACATCGTCGACATCAGAAGTGACGCCTGCAAGTGTTGCAGCTGCACGAATGAGGACTGTTCCACCACCGGGAACGATTCCCTCTTCAACAGCAGCACGAGTAGCCGAAAGGGCATCTTCCATGCGCTGTTTCTTTTCTTTCATCTCAATTTCGGTGGCTGCGCCGACTTGGAGTATGGCGACTCCGCCGGATAACTTTGCGAGTCGCTCTTGGAGCTTCTCACGGTCGTAGTCGGATGAAGTGTCGGCGATCTGCGTCTCGATCTCAGCCTTGCGACCTGTGAGAGCGTCGGCAGAGCCATCACCGTCGACAAACGTAGTCTCGTCCTTAGAAACGACGACCTGCTTGCACTTGCCGAGGTCATCAAGAGTAACCGTGTCGAGCTTGCGACCGATTTCTTCTGAGATGACCGTGCCACCGGTGAGGATGGCGATGTCTTCGAGCATTGCCTTTCGGCGGTCACCGAAGCCAGGAGCCTTTACGGCTGCGACGTTCAGTGTGCCACGAAGCTTGTTCACAACGAGAGTGGCGAGTGCCTCGCCCTCAACGTCTTCTGCGATAACAAGAATGTTCTTTTTGGTCTGCAGAACCTTCTCCAGAACGGGGAGGAGGTCGGAAATTGCAGAAATCTTCTGCGAGGTGATCAGAACGTAGGGGTCGGCAAGAACCGATTCCTGTCGTTCCGAGTTGGTTACGAAATACGGCGAGAGGAAACCACGGTCGATCTGCATACCCTCAACGAACTCAGTCTCGTATGAAAGAGACTTCGACTCGTCGACGGTGATCACGCCGTCCTTACCAACCTTGTCCATAACGTCGGAAATGAGCGAGCCCATCTCGTCGTCGTGGGAAGAGAGGATCGCAACGCTTTCGATCTGTTCCTTGGTGTCAACCGGAGTCGACTGGCTAGCGATTGAGTCACGAACGGCGCCCATAGCAGTTTCCATGCCACGCTTGATTGCCATTGGGTCGGCACCAGCCGCAACGTTCTTGAAGCCGTCGGCAATGATTGCCTGAGCGAGAACGGTTGAAGTGGTTGTGCCATCACCAGCGTCGTCGTTGGTCTTCTTTGAGACCTCCTTGAGCAGTTGAGCACCCATGTTTGCAAACGGATCCTCGAGGTCGATCTCCTTGGCGATTGTTACACCATCTGAGTTGACCTGCGGGGGACCGAATTTCTTGTCGACGATAACGTTTCGACCGCGTGGGCCGAGTGTCGCCTTAAGAGTGTCGGCCAGAACATCGATACCTTCTTTAAGGCGGGATCGAGCTTCGTCACCGAACTTTAGTTCTTTACTTGCCATTATTTAAATATCTCCAAAAAATGCTGGTTAGTTCGAAGTGAACTATCCAACGATTGCGAGGATGTCGCTCTCTCGAACGATGAGGTATTCGACTCCGCCTTCTGCATACTCGGTACCTGCGTACTTTGAGTAGATGACGCTTTGGCCGACTTTGACCGGCATGTCGATAACGTTACCGTCGTCGCTTGTTCGGCCGGGGCCGGCTGCTACGACGGAGCCCTGCTGGGGTTTTTCTTTCGCTGTGTCAGGAATGATGATTCCGCCAGGAGAGGTCGATGCCTCATCCTCGGAAGGCTCGATGATCACCCTGTCACCAAGCGGTGTGAGGTTCAATGCCACTGAATATTTTCTCCTTAGTGGTAGACGAGAAATCGATATGATTGAGCCTGATTCAAACGGTGCGAACGTAGCAAATCAGGCTCAAATTCGACCGATTTCTTGATCAGCATTCGACTTTAACGACTGTTAGCAGCCGCAAGCTTAGAGTGCTAGCTAACAAATTCTATGAATGAGAAGGGTGTGCGTCAAGAACGAATGTCTCAGTGGTGACTCTACGGCTGCGACGATTCGAACAGGACAGCGCCGTCGATTTCGATTTTTACGTGGCGTTGGTATTGGCTGATGGTTTCCAGATTGGCTTCTACACCGAGACCGGGAGTGTCGGGAGCCTGAACGAGACCTTCGGAGTCTCTAAAAACGCCTGTTGGGGCTGTGAGTCCGAGTATTAATGCCGAATCTCCAGCCGGGTATTCGGTTAGGTCGAATTCTTCGTAGCCGGCGAAGACGTGGATGGAGGCAGCGACCGAAAGATGGCTCTTGAACGTGTGGTTTACGTACTGGATGCCGAGTTCGTGTGCCCTGTCGGCGACACGCTTGGCTTCGGTGATACCTCCGATGCGACCAACATCTATTTGAACGAAGTCGAGACCGGCGTTGGTCATCATGTCGTCAGCTACTCGGTAGAAGTCGGCTCCTTCACCACCCGCGATGCCAATCTGCACGCCATTTGCCCGAACGCGTTCGCTGAGTTCTTTATATGCGCCGACTTCTTCGGTTCGGAGTGGTTCTTCGAGCCAGGTCACTCCGAGATCAGCGAACGCGACCGCTCGTTCGTATGCAGCATCTACGTTGTCACCCCAGATGATTCCGGCATCGATTAATAGCTTTTCATCAGGTCCAAGACCATCGCGGGCTGCCTGAACAAGAGCGATATCGTCGGCAAGCGAACCTCGACCCATCGGCCCCCATCCGAACTTGGCAGCCCGGAACTCACGTTCGACGATCGAATCGGCAATCGCGCGTGTTTCGGCAGGGTTATCGCCGAACAAAACGCTGGCGTACGGAAGTTTTTTGAAAGATACATTGTGACCGATCAGCTTCCAGACCGGTTCGCCGAGATGTTTTCCTAGAACGTCCCAGAGGGCGATGTCGGCCCCGGCTACCGCGTGATCGAGTTGCTGAATATCGAGTCCGTACTCACCAGCCTTCTTGCGAAGGCGGATTACGTCTTCAGGTGAATCGATGGTTTCTCCAAGGAGCGCTTCTCGGATGTTGATGACGTTCGAGTGGGACATCGGCATCACATACGCCGTCATCGACACGAGAGGCGATGCGTCGCACTCACCCCAGCCCTCGAGCCCGTTGTCGGTGCGTACGCGAACTACGAGCGAATCCTGTGTTCCGTCGGCGGTTCGAGTTATTTTCGGGAGCGCTATGTAAAAGAGGTCGATAGCTTCGATTTTCAAGGTGTTAAGAAGCCTTCCAGGTCATCAGGTCAGAGATTGAGGCCAGTAGCGTGTCGTATTCGGCAAGATCGAACTTGTCGAGTTCTTTCTTACCCGGTGAACGGGTAGTCGGCGATGTAATTACGCCTCGCCTGTAGAGAATTTCCTTGAAAGCACGCATCCCGTACAGGCTTTCATAGTTGTTGAGCGGAGCCATACGAGTGTGAATTTCTCTCGCTCCGGTTTCGTCGCCATCTTCGAGCAAGTTCCAAATTTTCGAGTGAATGTCGCCAAAGTGGGAGGCTGGCATGTTGCCACATATACCTCGGTTGAATTCGGAAACAAGGAACTTACAGCCCATCCCGCCCATCACACCTTTGACGGAATCGCCAGCAAGATAAAGCAGTGCCGTCGCCAGTTGACCTGCAAATACCGTTTCTTCCTTGACGTAACTCACGTTTTCGACGTTTTCGCACAGTTCAGCAAGTTGTTTGGCACTGAGAGGCGCCCCTGCGGAGTGGTTCTGAATCCAGATCGGAATAATTACCGCATCGCTGAGTTGTTCGAAGAAGGTCAACACTTCTGCCGTCGACGGTTGTGCAAGATTGAACGGTGGCATGGCGATAATCGAATCGAACCCTGCCCCTTCGGCGTATTTGGCAAGTTCGATCGAATGAACGTTTGAGATGCCCGAAACACCTGCAACCGTTGGAATTCGATTGTCGACAACTTTGACTGTGAGATCGAACACTTGCTGGCGCTCGGTGTCGGTGAGCGACTGGTATTCGCTCGCCATTACCGGCATCACGATTCCGTGGCAGCCGTTTTCAACAGAGAAGTTGAGAACGCTTTCGAGCGAACGAATATCTAGTGTTTCATCTTCATTGAATGGTGTCGCGGGGATTCCGTAGATACCACGATATTTATCAGCCGATTTCGGGGTCATTTTTTCAAGATGTAGCGGAGCTACTTACTTTTTGCGGAGTCGCATGATGTAGTGACGGCTACCCCGGGCATACGGAGCGACGCTTTCGTTCATGATCTCGATCAGTTCGCGCGCACCGACCATGTTGGATTCGTGCAATAGGCGAGCCTCGGTTTCCTTGGCCTTGTTGAAAGCGAAAGCGAGATCGGTGACGTCGAGGGAGATTTCTAGTTCGAATCCCCACTGCTCTGCGATCTGCAGGGGAGTGACCTTTGGATCCTCGAATAGTGAGATGACAATGAAGCTGCCACCGGGTTTGAGCACGCGTTTCACTTCGGCAGGATCGTAAACGTCGGTTGTCACGACCATGTCGAACATATTGTCGTCGAACGGCAGATCTTCGACTTTAGCTTTCACGAACGTGCAGAGTTCGGAAATGTTCTCGATTTCTGCAAGATCACGAGCGACTTCCAGTGCTTCTTCATCGATGTCGTTTCCGTAGATCTGGCATCCAAACAATGAAGCCATCCATCGAGCGTTACCGCCAACCGCACAGGCAGTATCAAGAACCTTCGTTTGGCTCGTTATCTCTTGCTCCTCCAGAGCGATTCTGAAGATTGTTTGGTTTCCACCAACGTGCATGAATTCACCGTAGGAGGCGTGATCCCATCGTGGCTGATCATCGAACCACTGTTGCAATCGTTGGGTTTTGTTGACCGAGCGTTGAGCCATTTGCGATATTCCTGGGCAGATTGCGATTCGCCAAACAGTTTGTCAGATTTTATTTTACCTCTGGGATTCTGCGACTCTCGTGATTGCCCTAGAGATACCAAAAGGAGTTGATCAGGTGCGGGCAATCCTTTTTCTGAGGCGAACGCAAAAACGCCTCTCGAGCAATCGAGAGGCGTTTCGTTTGGAGGTTTGACCGGTGCGCGTTAGAAGCTTATTTCTGAACCGTTCGGGAGAATGAACGTTGCACCTTCACCAGATTCGGGAGCCTGCTTTTGGAAACTAGATCCGTCAGGCCCTCCATGGTCGCAACCCTGACCGGGTCCGCCGCGGTGATGTCGACTGAGCGGGTGTCGACCACGTCGGCTATCACGTTCGCCATCGCCGCCTTTGTCCGGTCGCATCTCTTCACGGAGATCGTCCAGGTAATCGGGCTTGGCTTCGAGCCATGCTATGAACGCGTCGGCCTCTGCCTGGGTGGTGACTTCCTGCTCCACCAGACTTGCGAGTGTCGCAGCAAGATCGCCCTTCACACCGCCGTACTCACGTCCGAGCTTCTTGAGATCACCCATGATTTTGGGTTTGGAGTCTTCCCATGCGTCAATCTTGTAAGCCTGATCTTGAGTGATCGTTCCGTCTTCAACAAGAGCGGCTAATCGCTCGTCTTGCTTGGCTTCTCGGTTCTCTTCACGTGCTGTACTCATGGCAGAGTCGAGGGTTTCGCGGTCGATGCCAGGGATTCCGTCTACTCGATCTTGTGCGAAGGCCGCACCTGCGATAGCAAGGGCGCTGATGAGCCCTGCGGTCGTACCGAGCATGATTTTTCGCTTGAACATTTTCTAAAACCTTTAGTTGGTCGAGTTTCCGACCTGGATAATTGCCTGCAGCCAAAGTTAAAATATGAATGTGTAGAATCTGTTCAGAGAATGTGTAGGAATGTTTAAGAAGGCTAAACAAATGGCCCCACTTGCCTTCGATTCTGACGGCTTCGTGATCACCGGACCAGGGTGGGGTGGCAGTGAAGACTAATTCAAGGGGAAATTCGACGGTGGCGCGGAACTGAAAAGATGTTCCGAGAGGGATAGCGCACGAAACTTCGATTGCGAGCTTGATAACCGATTCTCCAGCAACGTCTTTTCGCCACAGTTCGCCTTTGCCTCGAATGCAGAACCACACTTCTTCTACTGTCAGATGGTGAACGGCATGAGTGGTTGTTCCGAGATGAAGGAGAGCGTGAACCATGCTCGATCCTTCGACGGTCGATGTCAGCAATCGAATCTTAGAACCATCGAGAGCGATGACGTCTGGATGTTTAGGCATGTTGGCGAGGGAAGCGTCGTCAAACATCCGTCGATGATATCGGGTTAAAGCAGTACGTCCCGCCGCAGATCGTGGCATTCGCAGGAGACCAAACCTAAGGAGGTATTAGGAAGAGACCTGTGCGGTTTCCTGCAAATACAGGAGTGTCGCCTGCACCCGCTGATCGACAGCTTCACTTTCGTCGAGATATAGATCAGCGTAGATGGTCTGGAGCAATGGCTCGATGAGGTCTTCGTCTATCTGAAGTTCTTCTGAAATCGTAGCGTCGGCGTATGCGGACGAGATGAACATCAGGGCTTCCATCTGGTTGTCGATGAGTCATTCGAGGGCCGAACACTGGCGTGGGAAGAGATCTGCCATTACTGATGGGTCCATTGTGACTTGACCTGCAGCTGCCGATGCACAAAGGTGACGTTGAGCGGAGTGCCGACACAATGTCGCCTTTTCTTTTGACCCTTCATGCCCCGGTGTATCAGGCGTTGTTGCGTTCGAACCAGTCGAGCATTCTCCGGAAGTACTCGCTGCGAATCATCGGGTGTTTCGCTCTGAATATTCCGTGGCTGGTGCCGGGTAGCCGTACGAATTCAACCTCTTTGCCGTGCCGTTTCAATGCAACAAAATACTGCTCTGATTGTTCGATTGGCACGCGAGCATCATCTTCGCCATGTAGCAGCAAAACGGGCGTGTTTACATTGCGAGCGTAGGTGAGCGGGGAGTGTTTGCGATAGTGTTCAATCTTGTCGAAGCGTTCACCAGTAAGCTGAGTTTCAGAGAAATTCACACCGATGTCTGAAGTGCCGTAAAAGCTCGGAAGATTTGTTACCGGTGCAGCTATTACAGCGGCGTTGAATCGATCGGTGTGCCCAACAGCCCAGCTCGACATGAAACCCCCGTAGCTCGATCCGTGAATCACCATCCGTGATTCGTCTATGTACTCTCGCAAGGCAACCTCTTCTATAGCCGCAATTACATCGTCGTAATCGCCAACGCCCCAGTCGCCGTGTACTGCGGTGGCGAAGTCGAGTCCATACGTCGATGAACCTCGAGGATTTGGAGCGACCACCACGTAACCCGCACCTGCCGCCACCTGGTGGATCGGATAGAACGAGTCGTAAAAAGCGCTATGGGGACCGCCGTGAACGTCGAGAAGCAGTGGGTATTTCTGTGATGGATCGAACCCCGGGGGGAACCACACCCTCGATTCGATCTCGAAGCCACTTCGTGTGATCGTGAATTTTTCGAGGGTGGCTATCGCATGATCGTCGAAGAATCCTGAGTTGAGATTGGTAACCGTGTGAACGTCACCAGAGTTCAGATCGATGAGAAACAATTCACCATGAGATGTTGGCGAGCTTACGGCAGCAACGGCGAAACCTGAGCCAGAATTGCTGATCATTTCGGTAATCTGCCATCCATCAGTTACCAGTCGTACGTCGTCAGGTGAATCTGGATCGGCGATTGCGATATGCGATTGACCATGAGAGTCCGCACCAAACACTATTTCTGATCTGGAGCCATTTTCCGACCACGACATGAACGCACTGTCGGCCGTTATAGGGAAGCCCGATCCACTGGCATGGGGACGTATCGAGTCATTTGTGAGTATTCGAGGTTCCGCGTGCGGTTCGAGTACAAATACGCTCGACTGTGTCGTGAGTCCGTAACCGCCAACTGCTGAAGGATTGAGACCGCCAGTCACTGCGATACGCTGGGAATCGGGCGACCATGCGATCGATTCGACCATGAACATGCCACCCGACCAGAGCGTTCGGTCTGAACCATCGGCGTTACATACATACATTTCCGTTTTCGATCTGATATCACGTTCGTTGTTCTGATCGGAAATGAACGCAATCTGACTGCCATCAGGCGACCACACGGGAGGTCCGTCGTCGCCTTCTCCATCGGTGATCTGGGCGATTTCTTTCGTCGCAATATCCAAAACGAACAGGTGGTAGAACGAATCGCCGCGCCAGCCGACTCCGTCCTGACGGTATCGAATTCGGCGCGCCGTTCGGATCTTTGGGGTTTTAGAGTCAGCGTTGATTGCAGCCATCTCTTCTGTACCGGGTACAAGCGAGCGGAAAGCGATTTTCGATCCGTGGGGCGACCAAGCAATGGCGTCGATATCGGCGACTCTGCTTGTGACGGCCACTGGATCACCACCGGCTGCCACCCTAGTAAAAATCTGCTTTACTTCGGAGTCATCTTTGTCGAGGAATGCTATCGTTTTACTGTCGGGTGACCACTTTGGTTTTGAAGCTGTTCCCGAGTTTGTGAGTTGGGTCAGAATCGTTGAATCACTCAGGCTCTTTACGAACACATTGGTCTTGGCTTCGTGTGAGTCTTCTTCGAACCGGTGAACGGTAAATGCAACTGCTTTGTCGTTCGGACTAATCGAAGGATTGGAAGCTGTTTTCAGGTGGTAGTGATAGTCGGGCTGTATTGATTTCGCCACTTGTACACCTATTGATTTTGCTCGGAATCAAATGAATTGCGGTCGGTCGTGAACCGAGATTGTATTCCTGCTTCAGGCTTTAGCCGTTCAAGGTAGAATTCCGCAGGCACGAATTCGAATGCCTGAATTGATGGACTATCTACAGGAGACGCTGAGTGAAGATCGCCGATGTCAGGATAGTCGTTGTTGGAAATCCGTGGAAAAACTGGATTTTTGTCGTGGTTGAGACCGATGAAGGCCTAGTTGGAGTCGGTGAAGCTACAGGCGGATCCGAAACTCAGCCACGGGTCGCGGCAATCGAAGAGGTCAAGCATCTCGTGATCGGGATGGATCCTCGCAACATCCACGAGATCTTCCACAAGCTTTATCTGACAGCGTTCCTGAAAGAGACCCCGGCTATGGCCGGGATCGAGATGGCTTGCTGGGACATTCTCGGTAAATCGCTCGGAGTACCTGTTCACACGCTTCATGGCGGAAAGGTTCGAGACAGCGTTCGTGTCTACGCCAATGGTTGGTATTCCGGGGAACGCACTCCGGAAGGATTCGCCGCGAAGGCTTCGGAAGTAGTTGCTAAGGGATACACGGCGTTAAAGTTCGATCCTTTCGGCGATGCTCACATGCAGCTTTCTCGAAAAGAAACCCGGGAGACGAAGGCGCTGATCGGAGCGGTGCGTGATGCTGTGGGCGACGATGTCGATATTTTGATCGAGGCGCACGATCGGTTCAGCACTTACGCCGCTATTGAGATCGGAAACTGGCTGAAGGACTACGATGTCACGTGGTTTGAGACACCGGTTCTTTCGACCGATGTGAGCGCGCTGGTTGAGGTCGCTAGACGAATCCCAGTGAGAATGATCGCTGGTGAGCGAATGCATGCTATTCACGAGTTTGGCGAGTTTCTGTCTCACAACGTAACCGACGTGATTAACCCTGAGCCACTCGGTGTCGGTGGAATCTGGCGCTCGTTGCAGATTGCAGGAATTGCTGAGGCCCACCATGCCGAGATCGCCCTGCACAACGCAGAGAGTCCGTTCAAAACGATGGTTGCTCTTCACATCGATGCAGTGACGCCAAACGTGTTCATTCAAGAGTGTTTTGACGACTTTTTGGAACCGTGGGTGAATGATGTTCTTTCCGGATTTCACCGGGTCGAGGATGGTCATCTTTCGATGCCGACCGCACCGGGAATTGGCGTGACATTGAACGAGGAAGAAGCTAAAAAGTATCCTTACGGCAAGAGCAATTTCCTGAGAATGTTCAGACCCGGTTGGGAGAAACGTGACACAGCGAAACAGGAGTAATTTGTTGACCGACAGAGTGATTCTCGTTTCGACCCGGCAGGAGCGGGTAAATCGACCGTAGCTCGAGAGTGGGCGAATTCACGGACTGCGGGCTGTGCGCATCTTTCGCTGGACGACTTTCGGGAGTTGGCCAAAGCTGGCTATCACGATCCCAGAACGGGATGGAACGGTGAGGGCCAACGGCAACCCGATCTAGCCAGAAACAACGTCGCGAGTGTTGCTAAAAAATTCCTTGCGTCGGGGATTGAGGTCGTGATCGACGACGTCGCATTCCCTGATTGGGAGACATCGAGGTTAAGTCGCTGGCAGACTGCTTTGGCGCAGGTAAGATTGTACTCGCCGTTCTCATGCCGAATTGGAGCGTTGTTATTGATCGAAATTCCGGGAGAGCGGATCACGCCGACTCCCAGAAAAGATGCTCAGAAAAATCTACGACGGCATGACTGGGTGGTGCGATCGATCGAGTGTGATCGTCATCGACACTTCGAATCTTACGGTTACGGAACCGGTCAAACGAGATTGAGCGCCTGCTCGGAGCGACGGGATAACGGACTGGTTCGGTACTGGTATCAGCGGTTCCTATCCCTGCGAAGGAGGAAGACCTATTCGTTGGCCAAGAGGAGCTACCGCGTTCTTACGCTGCCTTTGACCATGCTGGCTTCGCCGCTGGCGAGGAATGCGTAGACCTTCGAGATGTCATCAGGCGAAACGAGTGCGCCAATTTTCTCTTCGAGATTTCCGATTTTGCCACCAGCTTCGTGCATGTCTTCGACATTAGCTACTTTGAGCGGTGTGTCGACCGATCCGGGGAGTACATCGTTTACTCGAATGTTGTACTTCTCCAAATGTGATTCCATCACGAGCGAGAGACCGTGGACTCCACCCTTCGACGATCCATAGGCGAGAGAAGAACTACCGCCGTGGACTCCTGCGCCCGACGCAGTGAGGATAATCACGCCCTGGTTCTGCTTTTTCATCACGCCGGTGACATATTTGCAAATAGTGAACGAACCACGGAGATTGATGTCGAGAACCGTGTCCCAGATATCTTCAGGAAATTCATCCAATTCAATTGCCGCTCCTTGCAACACACCGGCAACGTGAATTAGCACATCGATACCGCCAAGCCACGTTTCTGCGGCTGCTACCGCGCCAGCAACAGCAGTTTCATCACGCACGTCGACGTGCCAGTAGCGAGCGTCGCCGCCTGCTTCGTTCACATCTCTGATCGTCGCCGCTCCATCGGCGTCGTTGACATCGAACGCAGCCACTTTGGCTCCGTTTGCCGACACTCGGAGTGTGGTTGACCGACCGATGCCAGTTGCTGAACCGGTGATGATTATTCGTTTTCCTGAAAGATCAGCAGGCATAGTTTTCTCTTAGTCCCATTCAATGCCGACGCGTTCGGCGATCTTACGAATACCGGCGGCCGCGACCGGAATCTTTTCGTCTGGCAAATGTTCGACGAGCACGTGCGCTTTGGGGTTAACTTTCTGAAGACCGAGGAGTAGTGCTTCGTTGTCGAGCAGACTCTCGGATTGACCGATTATCGATTCTTCGAAATGTGGCAGCAGAGAGTCGACGACTGTGAAATCTTTCGCGTGACAGCCGACGATTCGATCGGAGATCAGTTCGTAGAAATCGTTGATGAGCGAAGTTGTGTCGTAGGCGATATCGAGCGAACCGACGAAGTTCACTGGGTCCATATTTAGGCCAAGTGCCTTCGATCCAACGGCGTCGATGAGGTCTTTCATGCGCTGTGGTGAGTCGATCGGGCAGACAGTGCCGCCTTCGACCGCCATCATGATTCCTTCGTTCTCAGCAACCTGACAGATCTGCTTTGTACTGTCGACGAGTCGGTCGAACACCTCATCTGTGTGATTCTTGGGATGAGGCATCCAACCGCCTTTTGGGTTGAGGCTGCCGGGGCGGAGATAGGTGTTCGGGCTGCCAAGGCGAGCTGTGAGATTCACCATACGCTTGACGAATTTGATCTCGTTCTTGCGTTCAGTTTCGTCTTCTGCAATGAGTTTGCCGCCGTAGTTACCAACGGTCTGGGGCATCTCGAATCCACGTTTCTCGAACATGGATTGCAGCCGCTCGACATCTTTATCTTTTATTGATTGCGGATCGCTGACTCGAATCTGGACGGTTTTAAATCCGTGTTCGGCAACATTGTCGAGTACAGCGGCGTTGATTGACCTCCAGTCGCCCGGGACCAAACCCGCAACACCTAGCAGCATGCGAAAACCTTTCTGCGATTATCACGCCAAATTCGTGACGATATGTCCTGAACACGCATAATCGAACAGCAGAACTTTTAAAGAAACACGTAGAAAAATCTACGAACGGTGACCAAGCTTATCGATAACGGGGGCTACTTGGGGCAGTTTCGCACTTCGATTTCGAAGAGTGACTGCAGAAACGGCGGACGATGGCTGGCGAAAACGCGACTACGGCTGGAATTGCGTGGCAGAAGATGGTTGAGGACGAGCATGCTCAGTCCGATCGCATCAGAGAAGAAGCTCCTTCGGACGATTTCTGGCGTCCGGTAGCCCACAGGTTTGTGCCGCCAAAAAAAGGCGAATCGACACCCGACGATACCGTCAAGAAGCTTGCGGGACTGATCTCTCCGAGTGATTCGGTGCTCGATGTCGGAGCAGGGGGTGGGCGATTAGCCGTTCCGCTTGCACAGTATTGTTCTCACGCCACCGCTGTTGAGCCGTCTGAGGCGATGCGAGAGCAGTTAGTTGCTACTGCGAATGCGTGGGATGTGACGAACCTCGATGTCGTAGCCAGCACGTGGGAAGACGCTGTTGTCGATCCTCACGATCTTGTGGTGTGCGCCCATGTTGTGTACACCGTCACAGGGATCGAGGGTTTCGTCAGAAAGTTAGTCGAACACGTTCGCAAGAGAGTCGCCTTGGTTTCGTTCGAGCGACCGGCGAGCGCAACATATTTGCCTCTGTGGTCGTACGTTCATGGTGAAGAAAGAATCGAGCTTCCCACATTGCCGCAGATTGAACTTTTGCTTTCTGAAATGTCGATCAACTACGAGAAGCTGTTCCTGAAAGAGTGGATATCGCGACCTTTTGCGAGCAGAGAACAGGCTCTTGTAGAGTGTCAGGCGAGATTGTTCGTCATCCCTGGTTCGGAGAAATCCGAGAAGCTGGAAGCGGTGCTCGAAGATTCTCTGGACGTCGTCGACGGCGGTTTCAGGCTCAAATGGGCGGAACCGCACCGACCGCTGATCGTTACCTGGAACGTTTAACCCACTCATACTCTGGTTCCGGTGTGTATACGTTTGACCTTGCTAGTGCGTTTTTGTGATCGCACGGACCATTATTTTTTTGCAGCCGGCGTTGATCTTACCTCTGACGACCGAAACGACGGTGTCCCATGCCCGATCGAATCGCGAACGATCACAATTCAGCTAGGAACCTGGTCAAAACTCAGACCAGGATGACCGCGCCCAAAGTTCAAGCGCTTCAGGCGCACCCGATGCCCTGCAACTCGACGACATTCAGAAGGCCATCGAAGTTCTGATTGAATCGGGTGATGTTCGGCAGGCTTTATCGTAGATTCAGGATCTGCGGATTCTTGACAATGCTGAAGTCCTTGCCGATCTAGAACCCAAAAATCTTCAGACGTTCCTCGGCAATCTTTCGAACCAAGAAATCGCCGATGTTCTTGAACATATGGAAGTTGACGACGCGGTTGAAGTATCGGGACTGATCGACGCAATCGAATGGCTGCGGTTTTCAAGAGCGTGTCGCACGACGTTGCTGCCGACGTATTGCGCAGGATCGATTGGGCGGACGCCGGCAATATTCTTGTCCGCATGGAAGATCGTTCGGCGATCGGCAACCACTTCTACCGGGTCGACCGTGTAGGAATGCCCAATAAACGCACCTGCCGGGAGCATGAATTCTGCGGATCCCCGATCTCCGCTTCGTTCGATCATGGGAATGAAGAAATTGTCGGGCGAATTTGGCCGAGCGGGATGCGTGATGCGTCTGCCGAAGAGTGGATATTTCCGGCAGTTTCACCCAAGCATCTTTTGGTGTTGTATTGGCAAGCACAACATCGAACGTGACCGGGACGAGATGGATGTTAGTGATTGTGAAATTAACGGTGGTTGCACCAACTTCGCTCAATGTCACGATCTTTTGGGCGGGATTGAAGTCACCGGTATTCGAATGAACACCCACAGCGTGTTCGCCTGCGGGTAGGCGTGGTTCCCTGAAGCTGCCGTCGACTCGAGTGCGACGTGGACACCCGAGATCGAGACATCAGCGTCGAAAGCGGGTTCTCCATTCTTACGGTCAAATACAAAGCCCGAGATTTCGCCCTTTCGTACGGAATTTGCAGATCGACCACATCGGTATCGAGCCGCTGACTTAGGTGATTTCAGGCTGAGTGAGCAGGAATCGATTCTGCAATCTGAAAGAGTCTCCGAGCGACCCACGGGTTGCCTCGTCGAAGCAGCAAACGTTTACATATTCGAAGCGGTCATATGTTTACCGATCATCGCGTTATCGAGAACGTCAGCCTGAACTGGATCGTCAATCGAGGTGTTTGCGGAAGTCGAGACATCGAACGTTATCTGGCGCGTGAGTAGCGAGACGGGTGAGAATCCCCCGTGTGATTCGCAACTGCTGTTCCTTGACCGCCGGTGGTCGCGGCAGTAGAAGCAGGATCAGCGGTATCGTTGTATTTAAGGGTCTTCGGATGTGCCACTTGAGTCGGGCTTCTGGTCGATGAGGTTTGCATGTGTGGTCGACGCAGGATTGCGACCGGTCGCGGTGTGCCGCTGTCACCAGTTGTCGTTGGGATCGGTGTCTGAGTCGGTGTTGGAGTGCTGCTGAAACCAGATTGATCGTCCGCCTTGGATGATTCATCTGGGCCACCCGAGCAAGCTACGAGTGCGGCGACCACCACCGTAATCATCAATCATCAGAAAGATTAGTACAAGCAGACCGACCTTCCACCTACTCCCGGCCACTAACTACTAATCCCCGCTTGCGAACGCTGTAACCATGTGCCGTCGCTGAATCTTACCGGTCGCTGTTCTGGGTAGAGTATCGGCGATATAGACAACGTCGGGAACTTTAAAATCAGCCATCTGTTCGCGGCAGTATGTTCGAATATCTTCTTGATCGGTATCGCCTTTGAGAACAACCGCCGCGTGAACCACTTCACCGTACTTTTCGTCGGGTACGGCAAAGCACACAGCTTCTGCTACGGCTGGATGCTTGAGAAGGATTCCGTCGATTTCGAGGGGAGAAATCTTTTCGCCACCACGATTGATCAGTTCTTTGATCCTACCTGTGAGTGATAGGTACCCTTCGGCATCGAGAAAACCCTGATCGCCGGTCCGGAACCAGCCACCGACGAACGCCTCGGCATTGGCTTCCGGATTGTTGTTGTAGCCGTGCATGACGTTCTCGCCCTTGATGACGATCTCGCCGATGTCACCGGTCTTTTGCAGATGACCAGTAGCCGCCATGTCCATGATCGCTACTTCGACACCGGTCGCCTGGCCGACTGTGCCGGGAATTCGCTTGCCGGGAGGCATCGGGCTGGATGACATCTGGTGGGACGCTTCGGTCATTCCGTAGGCTTCGAGTACCGGAGCCCCAAAGCGGGCTTCGAGTCGTTCAAATACGGCAGGCGCGAGCGCTGAAGAGCACGATCGGATGAATCGGAACGACTCATGCGGGGCGTCATCATCATCGGCTCGCATCAACAGAATCTGGTGGATAGTCGGAACCGCTGAGTACCACGTTGCCGCGTTGTTTTTCTGCAATCCCCAGAAGCTTGAAGCCGAGAATCGTTCTGGAATCACCAGCGATCCACCGGAGTTCAGAGTCGAGAGTGAAGCGCCCATCAGGCCGTGAACGTGGAACAGTGGCATGACGATGATCGAGACGTCGTTGGGCGTTAATTCGTAGTGGTTTTTGATGTTGCTGATCGACTTCATCAGGTTGGCATGAGTCAACGGCACTCCCTTGGGTCGGCTCGTCGTGCCAGACGTATGGAGAAACAAAGCTACGTCTTCAGGTGAAGGGGCCTGCGCATTGACAGACTTCGTGAGATTGCCGCTAGTGTTGCTGAGTACAACTGATCCACCGTCGAGAGAAGCGTCGAGAACCGCGATTCCGAGTTGAGCCGCTGCATCTCGGCCGAGGTGCGCTCCGGGGGGAACGATTGCCAACTGGGAATCGGCGTCTTCCATGAAGAATTTGAATTCATCGACTGTATAAGCGGAGTTCAGTGGGGCGGCAACTGCTCCGGCGCGGGCGACTGCGAGGAAGAGCACCATGAACTCAAGCGTGTTGGTGAGTACGATCGAGACCGGGCGTCCCGGTTTTACGCCGGCGCCAGCGAGCAAACCTGCTACCCGTTCGATCTCATCGCTGTACGCCGAGTACGAGAGAGTCGGTCCATCAGGAATGATGATCGAATCATCGGATGATGATGACGGGTTGAGGAGATCTGCGAGCGTATTTGTAGACATGAATACCTGGATGGTCGTTTCGGTTAGCTAGAAACCCGCGCACAGAAATCGTGAATCACGAGCATACGAACGAGTTCACGAATTGTAATCCGCCCGAGTGGGATTGGTGGGGTGAATTTTCGAACGGATCTGCTCAGGTTTTGCGCACAGTGATTGACGCGGCTGTGAGCATTACGACTGCGAACAGAGCCAGTACGCCAATTTCTAGTGAAACGTCGCTCAATGAGGCACCCCGAAGCATGATGTCGCGCAGCGCTCGGTTGGCGTAGGTGAGCGGGAGTACTCTGCTGATTCCCTGGAAGTATCCGGGTAACTGCGAAGTCGGCAAAATCACACCCGAAAGGAAGATTTGTGGAGCGAGCAGCAAGGGAATGAACTGGACGACCTGAAATTCATTCTTCGCGAAGGTCGATACGAAAATGCCCATGCTTACCGAAGTAATCGTGACCATCAGCAGTATTAGGATGATGTCCCAGATCTTGCCGGAGTATTCAACGTCAACCACAAACAACGTGTACATAAGGATGATGATCGACTGGATGAGTGCGAACAGCAGGAAGCCTGCCAGATAGCCGACAAGCAGATCGGAACGTGAAACCGCTGTGGACAGTAGCCTTTCCAGTGTTCCCTGCGATCGTTCTCGCAGGAAGCTGATTCCAGTGAGGACGAACACGAAGAACATCGCCATTGTGGCGATCAGGGCTGGTGCAGCCTGGTTCAAAACCGGTTTTTGATCTTGGAAGCTGAATCCGATCAAGGACATCACGATTATGGGCGCTCCGATGATTAGTGCCAATGAGCGATGATCTCGTCTGATTTCTTTTGCGATTCTTGCGGTGATCGCCAGCTTTCTATCGACAGACATCATGCGCTCGCTCTCGATAGGTGAAGGAACGCGTCTTCGAGTGTGGAGTCGGGCTTACCTGTGGACTGGCGAAGCTCGTCGGGTGTGCCGGTCGCGATAAACACACCGTCACGCATGAACCCCAGCGTGTCGCAGTGGGCGGCGTCATCCATCGTGTGGCTCGAAATCAGGATTGTTGTGCCTGCTTCGGTCATATCCTTGAAATGCTGCCAGAACGTTGCGCGAAGCTCAGGGTCGAGACCGACGGTCGGTTCGTCGAGGAGAAGAAGCTCGGGTTCGTGAACCAGCGCTGCACCGAGACTGACCCGCTGTCGCATGCCTCCGCTAAGTTCGCTCATCACGCTGTCGGCTCGATCAGAAAGGCCGACCACATTCATCGCCCGAGCAACGGCATTTGCTCGAAGGTCTTTGTTTGCTAAACTGAGCATTCGAGCGAAAAAATCGAGGTTTTCACGAACGGTAAGCGCTTCGTAGAGCGCGTTGAGCTGGGGCATGTAGCCGACAGAATCGGCCAGGGCCGGACCGGGTTCTTCACCGAAAATCAGAGCCGAACCAGCACTGGCCTTCAGCCGACCAATTAGCAGCCGAACTAGAGTGGTTTTACCCGCACCGTTTGCACCCAAAACTCCGAACGCTACACCACGTGGAATCTCAAGGTCGATTCCCTTCAGTACAGGTCGGTTCCCGTAAGCGAACTCAACCCCGCTAATCGAAACGGCAGCGTTCAGTGTTGTGGTGATTTCAGGGGCGGTCACGGTTTATCGCTATTCCCAGCTCCATGTGGTTGTGGCGATCAAAGGATTTTCACGATCGACAAGAACATGCCCGGTATCGGCATGACCGCTATCGGCGAGTCGGGCAGCATCGACAGTGCATGTCTGTGGCTCAACGCAAAGTGCGTGTTCAGGCGAGAAGAACATGAAGTGGGTGATTGTCTCTGAGTTGGTCATTGTCATTGTGAGTTCGGGCCAACTGAGCACGGCTCCGCCACCTTTGTTCAGGAGGAAACAGCCATCGACTTCTCTTACTTCGAACTGGGTGCCCTGCTGTAATCGTTCGGTTATACCGGTGATTTCGAGCTTTCCACTCGCAGTACCCATGTCTTTCATCTCCCACTGTGCGGAAACATCGGCGGTTGCCGTTACCGGTCCAGAACCGAGCGTTGGGTTGAACCACGGGTGCCAGCCGACACTTCCAGGGAAGGATCGTGTTTCGTTTTTGTCGGCGATGAGCCGCATCGTTTGAATGAACGACGCTCCTTCAAGCGAGAGTGAATATTCGACTTTTCCATCGTACGGCCAGGGTTGTGCGAGGTTGATTTCGAGTTCGAGAGAGCTTTCGCCGACCGATTTGACCGTCCACACCCGATCCCGTTCCAGACCGTGAATGGCATGCGGTGGTTGGTTCATGGGTAGTTCGTAGATACCGTCGGGAGTGACAAGTCGACCGTCTCGGATTCGATTCACCCAAGGTGCCATGACGAACGATCCTTCGCCGTGCGGAAGTTCGGTCGGGTCGTGTGCGTTGTCGCCGCCTGAAAGTAGTTCAAATGAGTTGCCGTTCTTGTGAACTTTGATCGAACGCAGGGACGCTCCGGCATCAGGGGAGATGGTTACAGAGGCAAATTCGCTGTTTATCGTGATGTTTTCTGGCATTTTCACTTTTGGGGTCTGTTCGGACGGTATGATTCGTTGTGCCAGAGGCACGGTTTCTGCGATGTCGTTCTGCATTGGTCACAAGAACGAGAAATCCGCTGGTTACAGTGGCATCGAATCGTGATACTAACGGTTACTAGGTTCGATCTTTCGTGTGTGATTGTCCAGCACTTGTCGCTGTATTCGCGTGAATAAAACTTCGATTGGAGAGGTTATGTCTGAAGGTTTCCCGTCCGCAGTGAACACAACGGTTCACTTTGCTCATGTCGCTTATCGGATGGAGGAGCGGTACGCACTTCGTAGCCCCAAGGTGAACTATTTTCAGACCTGGTCGGCTGAGGACACGATGAATCGCATCGAAGATGCCGATGTGTTCGTGGTTTCTGGCTATTGGGCCAACGCATTGCTCGAACGAGCGACGAACCTGAAGTACATCCAATCGATTGGAGCCGGATACGATCAATTTCCGTTGGACGAACTCAAACAACGCGGCATTCGACTCGCCAATGCGTCGGGCGTGAACCAGAACGCAGTCGCCGAGCACGCAATGTCGATGATGCTGGGGCTGAACCGCCATATTCACACGGGTCGAGACAACCAGAACACTCACACCTGGCGGGGGATGCTGGGCGATCTGACGCTGCGTGAAGACGAACTGCTCGGCAAGACGCTGCTGGTCGTTGGAATGGGTGCGATTGGCTCTCGATTGGCTCGATTTGCAAAGGCTTTCGACATGCGAGTCGTCGCCACGAAACGTGACCCGTCGACCGCTGCAGGACCGTCAGATGAGGTCGTAACTCCCGACAAGTTGGGCGATCTCGTTCCTGAGGCTGATTTTGTCGCCCTCACCTGCCCGTTGACGCCTGAAACAACCAACATAGTTGATGCCAGCGTTTTGAACGCAATGAAACCGACCGCCTATTTGATCAATGTTGCTCGTGGACAGTGCGTGGATGAACCAGCACTTGCCGAAGCTCTGAAATCAGGCCAGATCGCGGGCGCGGGAATCGATCACTTCTGGTCCGAGCCGCTCGAAGAAGATTCGATCTTCTGGGATCTGCAAAACGTGATTGTTACGCCGCACACCGGCGGTGAGACACGTCTCTACGAAGAGCGAGTTATCGACATTCTGGACGACAATCTGGGTCGGCTCCGGAACGGCGAAGCGGGCTTGCGCAACGAGATCGTTTAGTCACTGTGAGTGACCAGAAATCCCTACCCTCTCAATCATCTAAATTTAAACAAGTCCATATACAAACGGACTTGCGATGGCCGGCAGTACCCAGCTCAGTTCCAAGATGTGCCCTTTGTGATCGAGAGTTCAATACTGTCGGATGCAGGCGGCACGGAATGGTACAGGGTGTTGCGCAGGGTCATCCGTTGCTTAGTCGCTGCGTTTGTACTCACGTGACGTAAAGTCGGAGCCCGCACGATCTTCAGGTTTGTATCCGAGAGCTTCTTTTGCGTGAGCGATATCGAAAATCTTCCATGTGTTATCGGAAGTCGCGTTGAAGATGTCGTAGCGGTGCGATTCGGGAGCACTGATACAAAGATCGACGATCTGAGCAGTGTCCCGGTGACTCAACCACAACGAAAGCGAGTATGCCGAGAATGTCGGATCATCGGTCTCAAGCACCCAGCCGATGCGCAAATGAAACGAACTCAATTCGTAGTAGTCGTTGTAGTAGCTGCCGAGTGCTTCGCCATACGCTTTAGCCACTCCGTAATAACTATCGGGTCGGATCATGTGCTTTTCGGTCACCAGCTCGTAGTTGTCTTGTTCGAGAAGATGAAATTTACCCTCATTCACGTGCTTCCAGGGAGCGTCGAGATAGAACCCGCCTTCGGCGTGATTCGAACTGGCAAAGATGACCCGCTTCACACCGGCACGTTTCGAGGCTTCGAACACGTTGTAGGTTGCAACGAAGTTGTTCTGGAGAATCGATTCCCACGATCCTTCGGGAGAGCGATCGGCTGCGAGGTGTATGACAGTATCAATGCCTTCAAACGCAGGCGAGATCGCATCGAGTTCGTCGAGGTTTGCCACGGTTGACGGTATACCATCTTTTTCGCGTAGATCGAGTGAAGAAAAATCGTACTTGTCACTAAGTCTGTCGATCAGGATGGAGCCGATGAGCCCAGCACCGCCGGTTATAAGGACTTTTCGTTTTTTCGGCATGGAGAGGCTGAATTCTTGCTGAAAGACTAGAAGCGGTGAGCGTTAGGTGTGAAGCTGGCTTCATAGTAATCAGCAACATTCGTGCCGGGTGGTGCCAGTTGGTCGATCTTGTCGAAATCTTCCTGAGTCAGATTGACGTCGAGAGCGCCGAGATTGTCTTTGAATTGATCAAGTGTTCTCGGTCCAGCTATGGGGGCGGTAACGCCGGGTTGAGCGGCAACCCAGGCGAGAGCGATCTGAGCGACGGTTGCGTTGTATGTCTCGGCGATAGGCACGAGACCTTCGGCGATATCCATGACCCCGTCGCTGAACCTTTTCATCTTTCCGGGGTCGGTCTCGTCGCCGAAGCGAGTCCCCGAAGCCTGTTGAGCGGTTCGGGTGTATTTTCCGGTGAGTCCACCCGCTGCCAGAGGCGACCAGGGAATAAATGCCACGCTGTACGTCTGACACATCTGCGTGTGCTCTCGTTCGGCGCGTCGGTCAGCGAGGTTGAACGGAGACTGCTCGCTGACGAACCGTGCTTTGCCGAGTTTTTCTGAAGCCCAAAGCGATTCAACGACTTGCCACGAACCGAAATTGCTCGATCCGGCGTATCGTATTTTCCCCGAAGTGATCAGATCGTCCAGCGCGAATAGTGTTTCATCAATGGCGATATGTGGATTAGGTCGATGGAGCTGGTAAAGATCGATGTGATCTGTCTTGAGGCGTCGCAAGCTGGCTTCGCAGCCTTCAATGATGTGATGTCGACTTGTTCCGATGTCGTTCGGTTCCTCTGACATCCTGCCATTGACCTTTGTGGCAAGGAATACTTCGTTGCGTTTGCTGCTTCGCTCGAGCGCTTCACCGACAAACTCTTCTGAGGCACCTCCGCCGTAAACGTCAGCGGTGTCAAGGAAGTTGATTCCTTCTCCGATGGCGTAGTCAACAATCTTGCAGGTGTCTTTGAGGTCGGTCTTCTGACCGAACATCATGCAGCCCAAAACGAGCGGGCTCACGTAAACGCCGGTGCGGCCGAAAAGTTTGTATTCCATGGATTCCTTTTATTTATTTCAACAGGGCGTGGAACAAATCGCGCAGGTAAAACGTTATACCACTACGACCTATACAAAACTGGGTAACTAGATAATTGCGTCAAACACGTTTGGCATTGATACGCCAGCGACGAAAGTTTCACTGGTTTATCTTGAGGGATAGCTTTGATCAAACGATTTAACTCTGGATATTTAATTGCGATACTGACGATTTTCGTACTCGCCCTTGCAGGTGCGTGTGCCTCAGGTGGTTCGGACGACAGCGGGAGCTATCCGGTATTGCCTGATGTCTGGTACGGAGAAGAAGGTACTGAATCTTCGAGCAAATACGATAGCGCCGGGACAGAGAGTGGCAATGGGGGATCGTATCCAGGCGGTGGAGATGCTGTGACCGCTGCATCGGCTTCTCCGTCCCGCTCGATTGTGACTAAAGGGGACACGGTCAGTGATAACGAAATCGCTAATCAGGCATTTTCGGGTAGCGGATCCGCATCGATCGAAAACGAAATAGCGTCTGCCTCTGAAGGCCGTGTGATCATTCGTACTGCTGATCTGAGCATTACGGTCGAGAATGTAACGCGGTCGATAGACGATATTTCTAACATCACGAACGCGGCAGGTGGCTGGGTTGTTACTTCAAATCAGTCACGTAACTACTCAGGATCGATTTCGATCCGAGTTCCTGCAGATCGTTTCGATGACGTAATCAAGCAGTTCTCTGATCTCGCGGTGAAGGTGAAATCCGTTTCAACTAAAAGTGAAGACTTCACAGAAGAATTTACTGATGTGACCGCGCGAGCGCAGACTCTCGACGACACTCTGGAACGACTCCGTGTACTGTACGACCGGGCCTTTACGGTTGAAGATGCGATCACGATTCAGAAGGAAATCACCGATGTCCAGAGCGATCTCGAAGCGCTAGAAGCACGGTTAAACTTCCTATCTCAGAGTTCGGCATTCTCGTTTATTTCGGTCGATTTGGACTCAGTTGCGGTTGAGTTGATAATCGATGGTGGTGATGATGTCTCAGCCGCAGTTGGTCACCCCGTAACATACCGGGCTACTTTCACCCCACCAGCAGACATGGAAGAGTTCTATGTCACCTGGAACTTCGGAGACGGGTCACTCGAAGAGTCGACCGATCGCATGGCCCCAACCGGTAACGGCAACGAGATGATTTCTTCACCGGTTATCCACTACTTTGATCGGGATGAAGATTCTCCGTTCATCGTGATCGTCAAACTTCATGGTTCTGGTGACGCTGGACTGGTAGAAGGTAAAGACACCTTGGTAACCACGGTTAGCCGATTACCGGTGATCGAAGTGTTTGCTGGCGAAGACCAGATTGTCGAATCGGGCAGCAAGGTTGAATTCTCGGCCTCGTTCACTCGACCTGAGGGTGTTTCTGAGATTTTGTATTCATGGAATTTCGGCGATGGGTCGGCTCCTGATGAAGGTATGCTAGGTGCCATTGACGACAGCAGTAAGGTCGACGCGATCCACACTTACCAGAACTTCCGACCAAATCCGTACGTCGGGGTCTTGACCATCACCGGGCAAACGGAAGTCGGCGAGGTTGAGGCGACTGGTAAATTCCTTGTGTTCGTTCGAGAGACCATCGGTGTCGCCGCGGCCGATCTCAACGCTGGCAACACTGTCCGTGATGCATCACGGACACTGCAGTCGTTTGGAGTATTCCTTGCGAAAGCAGGACTCTGGTTGCTGATTCTCAGCCCTGTATGGCTGATCGGTGGCGTAGTACTGTTCGTGCTGCTAAGGCGCCGCGGAGCGATCAGCATTCCGAGACGTGGTTCGTAACTGAGTTTTATGGCAGGCGGGACTGAACTCCCTGAGCGGCGTTGACTAGGCCTTGGCCGTCAAGAAGCGCGTTGCTTTCGTCGTCGGCGGTTGAGCTCATTGAGACGAATGTCGAATCGAACACAAAGACCACGATGGCACCGATACCGCCAGCGTTGACGTCCATCAGGTAGGAGTCTTTGCCAACAACTTCCTGTTGAATTTCTGCAAGATCGCCAACCTGTTCCGCTGTAAGAATCGCCGATGCGAGTGTGGAGTTGTATAGGCTTTTTGCAAGTTCTGCAGTATCGAATCTCACCAGCGAGAGGGTTACTGAATCTCCGGCCATGGGGGAATCGGTGCCGTCGAGTGTACGGAAGACTTCGATGAGGCAGTTGTTGATCGCACCACTGTCGGCCAGACCGGGAATCAATGCGACGTCCAAAACATGAACGCGATCGATGAGACCGGTTGTCCCCGACTGACTTTCGACGTGATCGGGAGTGATGAAGCCTTCACAGGTTTCGTAGTTGCCTTTATCTGAAGTTACCGATGGTTCGGCTTCGGGTTCGCTTGAGCAGGCAGTTGCTGCGAGTATCAGTAGGAGAAAGGCAGTGAGGATGATGTACGTGCGTTGTTGAATTTGCGGCATGAATCCACTGTAACGGTGTGAGAGGGATTCCGAAAACGGGAAGAGTGATGATTTGACGTTTGAACGACATACACCTTCAAAATATCGCCACAAGCACGGAGTGAATGGATTACCCGAAGTTCGCCGTTGGCTTCAAGCCTTTCCCGAAAGGTTTTGACTGTGGCGTTGAGAACGTTGTAACTAATTTCGTTTCGTTCAACCCACACTTGAGAGATGATCTGTACTCGTGATAACGCAGTGCTGTGGCTTTGGAGGAATGTATCGAGTAGATTGAATTCCCGGCGAGTCAGGTTCAGTTATCTGTGCCGACCGTTAACTAGCAGAGCAGGTAGCAATAAGGTCCTAAACTACCCCCAGAAGGTTTCCTGTTTTGACCCCCACAGCTCGCGAGACTGTTTCATATAACCTTCAGGCGGATGCGTTTCGATGGACGGATTCGCAGCGAGAACGTCTTCGTCCATATTAATTCCGATTCCCGGATCTGTTGGTGTGCTGTAGTAGCCGTCCTTCTGCTGGGGGAAGCTACCTTCGACGACGAGATCGAACCAAGGTTTATTTCCGCCTTCCTGAATCATGAAGTTCTGCATACCAACATCGACCTGAATTGCCGCCATAGTATTGACTGGTCCGTATGGGTTGTGAGGCTGGACTCCAACGTAATAGACCTCGGCCATAGCTGCGATTTTCTTCAGTTCGGATATTCCGCCGACATGGCAAATATCGGGTTGGATGAGCGCAACTACCTGCTTTTCAAGGATATCCTTGAAATCCCACTTGGAGTACAGGCGTTCACCTGTTGAAAGCGAAATATTCACCGAATCGGCAACTTTCGCCATGGCGTCGACGTTCTGCGGCGGCACAGGCTCCTCGAACACATACGGTCGCATGTCGGCAACGGCATCGGCGTACCTGATGGCAGATGACGGATTGAGTCGACCGTGGCATTCGATGAGGAGCTCAACATCGGGGCCAACTGCTTCGCGAACAGCGTAGACCTTTGCGATTGAATCGGCTTCTGCTTCTGCCGATGGGAACAGACCGGTGTGCCCGAACGGATCGCCTTTGAGGGCGGTCAGGCCGGTAGCCGTTTCTCTCAAGGCATGAGCGACGCAATCTTCTGGCGTATCACCGTCGAACCTACCGTACGTCCAGATCTTGTCGCGCATTTTGCCGCCGAGTAGCTCCCAAACGGGCGTATCGAAGGCTTTGCCCTTGATGTCCCACAGTGCTATCTCGATTCCACTGATTGCCGCCATCTGAATCACACCACCACGGACGTTGTGCCAGAGGTGGTACATTTCCTGCCAGTGTTGCTCGATACGGAACGGATCTTTGCCGATGAGCGTCGCGCCGATTTCTTCGACCATGTTGGCGACCGAAAGCGGCCCGCAGGTCGCCTCGCCCCAGCCGACGATTCCCTCGTCTGTTGTCACTTTGACATAGACGTAATTGCGTCGAATTCCTCTCATATCAAGATCCGGATTGGCGCTGGAGATCGCTTTAATTTCGGTGATTTTCATGGTGGATTGAGATTCGCTGTTGGTTTATTCACTCCAGGCGATTATGGCAGATGCCGTTTGAGCGTGTTTCGTCGAGCGTCGAACCGCGGGTCGTGTCCGTGGATGTAGTTGTACTTCTATTCACCCTTGCGAACCATGAGGCATGGCACGCCGACTACTTCATGCGCCTCGACGAATACGTGGCGATCTGGTTTTTTCTCCTCGATTAGCGGAAGCAGGCTATCGTCATCGTAGGGCTGAGGCGCGTCGTTGCCGGTCATTTCGCACATCGTTGGCAGTAGATTTAGCGTTGTCACCGGCGTGTTAACGATCGTTCCGACGCTGATTGCAAGTCACTCAGTACAGGCACCTCTCAATGACAGTAGCTAATTAGCTCCTATTTTCCTTTGCGTGCGATCAAATCATCAACTACTTCGGGTTCAGCCAACGTTGATGTATCGCCGATGGTGTCAATTTCGTCGGTGGCTATTTTTCTCAGGATGCGGCGCATGATTTTGCCGGAGCGGGTTTTTGGGAGGGCCGGTGCCCAGTGGATGACGTCGGGTGAAGCGATGGGTCCGATGACCTGCCTTACCTGTCCACGCAATATCTGCTTTAGATCGTCGGTGTAGTCTTGGCCAACGTTCAAAGTGACGTAGGCGTAGATGCCCTGTCCCTTGATGTCATGCGGGAAGCCCACGACCGCAGCTTCGGCAACCGCTTCGTGCAGCACGAGAGCGCTTTCAACTTCTGCTGTGCCCATTCGGTGCCCTGACACGTTGATAACGTCGTCGACACGCCCTGTGACCCAGTAGTAGCCATCTTCGTCACGGGTCGAGCCGTCACCGGTGAAGTAGTAGCCCTTGTACATGTCGAAGTAGGTGTCTTCGAACCGCTTGTGATCGCCGTAGAGTGTGCGCATCTGACCCGGCCACGTTGCCTTCAACGCCAGCACGCCCGAAACGCCGTTGCCTTCGAGCGGAGTGCCGTTTTCCGGGTCGAGAATTTCAGGTTCAACTCCGAAGAATGGAACCGTGGCTGCGCCCGGCTTGGTTGGGACGGCTCCGGGAATCGGCGAGATAAGAATTCCACCGGTTTCGGTCTGCCACCACGTGTCTACGATCGGTCGAGTTCCCTTGCCGACGTGCGTGTTGTACCAGCGCCAGGCTTCGGGGTTAATAGGCTCACCAACAGACCCGAGCAGTTTCAAAGAGGGCATTGCGTACTTGTTGGGATAGTCGTCACCTAGGCTCGCAATTGCTCGGATCGCAGTAGGTGCTGTGTAGAACTGGCTCACGTCCCACTTTTCGACGATCTGCCAGAAGCGATCGGGCGCAGGATACGTGGGGATGCCTTCGAACATGATCGTCGTTGCGCCGTTCGCGAGCGGTCCATAAACGATGTAGGAGTGACCCGTCACCCAGCCGATATCAGCGGTGCAGAAGAAGATATCGCCATCGTGGTAGTCGAAGACGTACTTGTGGGTTTGCGAAGTGTAGACCATGTAGCCACCAGTGGTGTGCTGCACGCCTTTGGGTCGGCCAGTTGAGCCGGATGTGTAGAGGATGAAGAGCGGATCTTCAGCCCCCATTGGCTCGGCTTCACTGACGGGATTAGCTTTTGCCATAACGTCGGCGTACCACTCGTCACGACCTTCTTTCATTTCGTGTTCAACGCCAACGCTGCCCGGGATACGTTCGACCACTATGCAAGTTTTTACTTTTTTGCCCATCGTCTTTTCGGCGATTGCCATCGCTTCGTCGGCGACAGTCTTCATTTCGACCGGCTTGGCTCCACGGTGGGTGCCATTGCAAGTGATGAGAGTCGCGCATGTGGCATCGGCGATGCGGTCGCCTAGCGCATCAGCCGAGAATCCGCCGAACACGATTGAGTGAATAGCACCGATTCGTGCGCAGGCGAGCATGGCAACTGCAAGTTCCGGGATCATAGGCATATAGATCGAAACACGATCACCTTTGTTCACGCCGCGTGCTTTCAAGGCGTTGGCGAATTTGCTGACTTCTTCGTGAAGTTCGTTGTAGGTGATAACTCGCTCTTCGCCGGGTTCGTTGCCTTCCCAGATGATGGCTGTTTGATCGCCTCGAGTTTCGAGGTGACGGTCAAGGCAGTTGTAGGCGATGTTGGTCTGCCCACCCTCGAACCACTTGATCTCGACCGGGCCTTTGCGGACGTCGTAGTTGAAGCTGCGGACGGAATCCCATTTCTTGAACCAGTGGTACTCGGACGCTTTTTCGGCCCAGAATTCGTCAGGGTCGGCGATGGACCGTTCGTATTCGACCTTATATTCATCGAAGCTCTTGACGTGAGCGTTCGCGGCGAACGATTCTGAAGGTAAATAAATTTCCGAATCAGACATCAGTGTCTCCAGTTACCAGCTATTAGCGCGTGTGCTTATCTGGGCGTTGAATTCCTTTTTCGTGCCCTAATTTACTACCAAATTGCACGATTTCATGGGAAGGATACATAGGATCAATAGTTTTGCTAAACCGCGACTTCTGCGCGGGGTTCTTTTGCGGCCTCGCCACGCCGGCCACTCCCGGTTGAGGACAAGCCTACCTGAGAGACTGGGATCCTTTTGCGTGTCGGTGGTATGAATCTCATGGCTGCAAAGGTCGAACGAAGTCAGCAAGATCCTGAGGCGTTATTCCGGCGACAGAGCTGGTTGATGGGAATAGGACGTGGCCTGATGATCTTAGGTACAGATATCAAGAACTTGTGAACACTACCGATGGGGGGTGTGAGGCAAAAGAATAGACAAGTCTAGAACTCGTACATAGAGAGGAGAGTTGGTGGAGCTGGAGGGATTCGAACCCTCTACCTCTTCAATGCCATTGAAGCGCTCTCCCAATTGAGCTACAGCCCCGTTTTCATGCGGGATGGGCGGTTCCGAAGTCGTGTTCGAAAATGTCCAACTAAAAAAATCGTAGCACAGGGGCGTGATATTTTCGCCAGTTTTTTGATCGTTTGTCGCTGCGGGTGTCCCCGCACCACATCCCTCGGCTACGAAGACTCCGTTCGGGACGCGAACGTTAGCGGGCGGATCGTCAGACTAGTAGGTTTCCGGGTCTTCTTCGTGTTGCTTGTAGTCGGTATCGTCTCGTTGCGAGAGGCCTTTTTCAAGGTTTAGCACCTGACCTGCATCGTCTTTCGGTTCGTATCCGAGCACCTCGCGGGCTTTGTCGAGCGAGAAAATGTTCCAGTAGTTGTCGCTCATTGCGAAGACCACCGTGTACATCAGATCGTCAGGAGCGTCGACCGCCTTGACATGAATCTGGGCAGTATCACGGTGTGAGAGCCACATAGCGAGACCGCCGGCAGCTACTGTCGGGTCGTCGTCGGAGATAGTCCAACCGATTCGGATGTTGATCGACGAGATGCCATGCCATTCGGAGTAGTAGCTGCCGAGCCCTTCGGCGTAGCCTTTGGATGCACCGTAGTAGCCATCGGGTCGGAACGGCACTGTTTCGTCGATCTTCTTGAATTTTCCGTGTTCGATACCGTCGTAATTGCCTTGAAGGATTGAGCTGTACGGCTCGTCTCGATAAAAACCACCGATCGCGTGCTGCGAACTGCCGAATACGACCCGTTGTACGCCGGTGCGCTTGGCTGCTTCGTAGACGTTGTAGACGCCAACAAAGTTGTTGCGGAGTGCCGATTCCCAGTTGGCGTTGGCGCTACGGTCGGCGGCGAGGTGAACAACAGTGTGCTGACCTTCGAACGCGGGAATCATGGTGTCGAGTTCGGCGATATTTCCTTTGAAATTGTGGGCGTCGTCGAGGCCTTCGGTACCGTATCGAGATAGAGACGACAGCTCGTATCGCTCTTCGAACTCGGGCCGTAGCGCGGTCCCGACCAGTCCGCTGAGTCCGGTTACGAGCACCCTTTTCTTGTCAGCCATTCAAATCAACCTTTGCGGAACCGAATTTGGGTCAGCGAATCTAGTAACGATAATCGAGGCAATGATGTTAGCCCACTTTGGAAAGCGAGAGTGGGCTACACGGGTGAATTGAGTGAGTAAGCCGTGGATTTTTTCGCTTTGGCTGCATGCCATACAACAAAGAGGATTCCACCGAACAGAACCACGCTCAACCAGCTGACCGTACGATCGATCGCTATGAGGCTGATTGCTTCGGAGTCGGTTCTGCCGAACAGAATAAGCAGACCAGTGAGACCACCCTCCACGAACCCGAATCCTCCTGGGGTTGGGATGGTTGTCAGCATGGCGTTAGCGAGGGCTGCGAACATGACGATACCGAACGAGATGTCGATTCCCATGGCATCGGCAACAAAATAGAACCGGCCGATTTCGAGCAACCATCCAACGATGCCGAGTGCCACCTGCGGAGGAATGCCTCGACCTGAGAAGCTGCTTAGTGTGCCGCGTTGGAAATTGACGTACACAGATTCCAGTCGACCCGGCAGTCGGCGTGAAAGTCGTTCTCCGGCGAGTCGCATTACAAGTATGCCAAGTACAAGAGAAGCGACCAGCACGAAGGCTGTGAACACTACCCATCCGGGGACTTTTGAATCGCCTTCAACTATGAGCCAGGCTGCTGCTGAGAGTACGAGTATGAGAACTACCACCATGTCCTGCACACGCTCGGCGAGAATTGTGCCCAGACTCGACGGGAAGTCGCTGTTCGACTCCCTCGCCAACGCCCAACCTCGATAAGCATCGCCAAGCCTCAGGAAGGCGACCGAATTGGCGAACCAGCCCATGAGAATGATCCCGGAAAGTGTTGTAGTTCCTGGAACGTTCTTGCCGTTATCGCCTCCGATGTCGGCAGTTTTTGCCAGCATTCGCCATCGGAGGCCCCGGAACCAGAAGCTCAAGTAATAAAGAACAACGGCAAGCAGGTATTTGCCTAGATGAACGTTCTTGATGTTGTTCCAAACATCATCCCATTCGAACTCGAAAATACGCACGAGGGCGAATCCGATAATAAGCGCGCCAACAGCGATAGCGATGAGTGTTGGAAGCGAAAACACTCGCTGTCGCAAAGTGGTTGCACTCGGCATCCCAGAGTCGGAAGCTAGTTCGGCGTTTGGTGTCTGCCTAGACGGTGACTCGGTCATTTATTTCTGAGAGTTCCTGAGAGATGTGTGTGACCTAGTTGAAGACTAGTCGTTTTCACCAGAGGGTTCAATGAGCGGTGATTGGTGAGGTATGCCAACTCTACGCGGCAACTCCGGTGGAGTCAGTGAGATTTTCATCCAGTAAACCATATCGTCAGGAGGGGAATCACCGGGATTGGCGACTTCGAGAGTAATTGCGGGAGCGGCACCGAGGACTTCTGCGGCGGCGGCAGCTTCGGTTACTTCGTCTTCAACTCCTCTGCTCTTGGGGAGAATCACCGTGCCACCAATCTTGGCAAACGGAATCGTTAGCTCAGCGAGTTCAGCGAGGCGGGCGACAGCTCGTGCGACGACAACGTCATATTGCTCACGGTGTTCCCGTTCCTGGCCGAGGTCTTCAGCACGTCCGTTAATGACTTCAAGGCCGGTGAGTTCGAGTTCACTGGCGACTTCGATCAGGAAATTCGTGCGCTTCTGAATCGAATCGAGCAGTGTTACGTGTAGATCAGGCAGCGCTATTTTCAGGATCATTCCCGGTATACCGGCACCGGTGCCGATATCAATTGCCCGTTTTTCAGCGAACCAGTCAGGGGTGAGTACGTTGCCGCCTGCCGGAGTGAGCACGCGAAGCGAACGAATGAACAGTTCTTCTCGGATTTTGTCCCAAGTTGTGTGCCCGGTGAGGTTGAACTGCTTGCTCCGTAGCTCGATCAGTTCGCGGTACCGCCGGAACTGCGCTTGTTGTTTCGAGTCGAGTTCGACTCCAAGCAACGCAGCTGCCGCGATTATAGATTCCAAAGCTACTGATTGACCTCTACCAAGAAACGGGAGTGAATTTTCGGATTGTGAAATTCGAACCCCGCGAACCAAGATTGATCGGTAATGTTATAGGCTGCCACTCGGATTTCGACCGGCGTACCGTGTCGCTATTATCGTGTTTTGGCTACTCGTGACTTACTAGAGGCACGCAATAAGCCTGCCTGCATAACTGGAATATTTAATTGACCTTTCGAATCGTGGTTCTTGCCAAGCAGGTTCCAGACCCGGAAACTCCGCCATCGCAATTCAAGATCGATGAATCCACAAACAGTGTGTTTCCGCCGAATGGCGTCCCGCCGGTCGTAAATGGCTTTGATCTCAACGCGGTCGAGGCCGCCTTGCAGCTTCGTGATGCCGGCGCCGATGTCGAGATTACCGTGCTCTCGGCGGGTAGCGAATTCGTGATGGATGCGATGAAAAAACCACTTGCCATGGGCGCCGATCGACTTGTACTGATCGAAGACTCAAGCTTGGGCAACATCGATTCGTCAGGCACAGTGAAGATTCTGGCTGCTGCGATCGAAAAAGACGGACCGTACGATCTCATCCTAGGTGGTCGTCAGGCTTCTGATTGGGACCAGGCGCACGTGACGCTCGGACTCGCCGAAGTTATGGGACTTCCGCTCGTTTCGTTGGTGCAAAAACTTGAACTCAATAGCGATTCGGTTGCGTTGCAGCGCGTTATTCCCGATGGATACCAGGTGATCGAAGCTCCGATCCCAGTGGTTCTGACGGTTACCAACGAACTCGGCGAACCCCGGTATCCGAATTTGCGAGGAATCATGCAGGCAAGCCGGAAGAAGCCTGAAATATTCACACTGGCAGATCTGGGATTTTCTTCCGGCGATCTTGCCCCGAAACTTGAGTTGAAAAAGCTGTACGTTCCTGAATCGAACAGGCAAGTCGAACTGATCGAGGGCGAAGACGAGCCCGATTCAGGCAAGCAACTTGCCTTACGGCTGCGTGAGGAGAAGTTAATCTAATGACATCGATACTTCTGGTTGCCGAGCGCGACGGACAAGGCGAAATCAGCCAATCGACTCTTCAGGCAGTTGCTGCTGCGAAGTCACTGAGTGACTCTCAAGTTACAGTCGCAATTGAAGGTGATGCGGTCAAGTCAGGTGCTTCTCTAGCAGTCGAAAAGATCGTGACCCTTTCGCCCACCGATTCGGGCGATGCCGGAATCTACGACAAGGCGACATATGACATAACGTCGCTGATTTCTTTGATTAATCCTGATCTCGTACTGTTCAACAAATCGGATTTTGGTTCGGTGGTGGGTGCGAGGCTGGCGTTCCGGTCTGACTATGCGTTTGCCGCAGATTGCATCGAGATTTCAAGTACTGTTACAGGATTAAGTGTTACTCGACCCGTTTATGGTGGCAGCGCACTAGCAGAGTTTGAAATCGCATCGACTCCGGCGATTGTTACCTTACGAGCCGGTGCATATGAGACGGGAACCGACACCGGATCACCAATTATCGAAGCGTTCAATTCCGATGGTTCGGTCGTCGGTCAAGGCGCAACCACGACAGACACAGTTGCCGAGGCTCGGGACGGTGTACGTCTCGAGGATGCCAATTTTGTAGTTAGCGGTGGTCGTGGACTCGGTGGTCCAGAGCCGTTTAGCTTGCTCAACGAACTGGCTGACATTCTTGGCGGTGCTGTAGGCGCCTCACGCGCTGCCTGCGATGCCGGGTGGATCGATCACTCGTACCAGGTGGGGTTGACTGGCAAGTCGGTTAACCCAGATGTCTACATCGCCGTGGGTATTTCAGGTGCCAGCCAGCATATGTCGGGTTGTTCGAGTTCACGTGCGATAGTGGCAATCAACAAAGACGGTGATTCGAACATTTTCAAAGAAGCAAGGTTCGGTGTTGTAGGTGATTGGGAGAAGGTGCTTCCCTCATTTCTTGCTACTGTTCGGGATCTGAAAGCCTAATTTCGCAAAATTCGAGGTAAGCTGGACATCGTTTGAGTAGACACGGCTTCGGGTAGATATTGTCGAGCGTGGGGTAATAATTTGGATTTCGGTTACGGCAGCGGTGTGGATGGGGTGTTCAAGTTTATTTCGAACGCCGAAGTCATGGCTGTATTTTTTCCAAAATTCGGCCAGTCGATTGTGATCGACATCCGGCCTAAAGAAGATGTGCAGCCTCTCGTTCGTGTCGTTCCGATGACCCGATCGATTGCCGACCGCTTGCGGACTATCAAGCGGATGCGACCGGAGTTGCCGCGCCCTCAGGACATCATCGCAATTCCGTGGATCGGCTATGTCGATGCCATGAAGACGTCCGGGCTCTGGGCCAAGATCCTCGGTCGAATCGAAGGATCTGGATTTTCCGAAGCTACTGCCGCCGCTGAGAAGGCGTTCGACGAGCTTATTCGTATGGAACGCCGTGAGCTTGCACAGCTGATCATGGGTGAGCAGTACGAGACGCTCTGGACACGCCCGACCAGCTAGCCAGCTAGGCTGGGTTTTCTTTGGGCTACTTTAGCAGGGTGTATTTACCAGTACGTGAAGCCCGTGGTATGACCATTCGACGTATAACTTGGATACGCTTCGTACTCGTTGACGTCGAATAAATTGCACTAGACCCGGCTAGAAGTTTGCCCACTACCCGATTGGCAACCCTGAATAAATCCTTGATGTGGACCCTTGGTTCGCTTCTGCTGCTTGCATTTAACTTTGCAGAGTGGCTTGTCACGTCACCGTTGCGCCCTCGTTCGAAATGGGTGGTAAGAGTGCTACTCGTAGGTGTGTTGGCGTTGAGCTGGCTGGTGCCGGCTGGCGATCGGCGTTTCGATACCCCCGCCTCTGAAGCATCCCTTGAGCACGGGTATGGGCTGGTTTCGTGGGAATTCGACCACTTTTTCGATAAGTGGAGCCACCGAATCTGGACCACGTTGCCATGGACTCCCACGAGCGAAGCCGATCGTCGCGAGAACCTCGAACGTTATGAGTTGCTCGTCGGCGAGTTGAGTTCCGCCAAGGACTCACTCGATCGCGCGACATCGGCGGCAGTGTTGGATGAGGTAGAGGTTGATGCTGCCCAGCGTGATGTTGACCGGTTGATCTCTGAGCGTAACGCGCTCAGAGACGGTCTGGAGGAGTACCTTGAGCAGATCATTGCTGAGACCGTGCGGTCGGATGAGGTTGATCTTGTTGCTTCGTTTGTCTGGCCTCCGGTGGACTTTCTGATTGGCGATCCGCCAAAACTGTTGGTGACGTCGCCGCGTGATGAGATCGTTCGAATCGAAGATGTGTTGATCGATCCGGATATTTCGGTCGAAGATATGGCGAGGATCGAGGATGAACTCGTCGGCACCCAAAACATTTCCGCTGTTGTGCTGCAAACCGGTGGGTTAGCAAGCTACCCGAATGTGATCCCAACTAGCGACCTAAAACGACTAGTAGACGTGGCTTCGCACGAGTGGCTGCACAGCTACTTGACGTTCCATCCGCTGGGTATGGCTTACTTCTCAGGGGGTGATATTCGTTCGGTGAACGAAACCCTGGCCGATATTTTTGGGAGAGAAGTCGGGTTGCGGGTTTATTCGGAAGTGACCGGTGAGCCTTACGTCGCACCGACCCGACCAGAAACCGCGTCAAAAGACAGAGGCGAAAACGATTCCGCGCTGGAAGACCCCGAGGCATTCAGCTTCAACCGATTCATGGGCGAAATACGTTCTAGGACCGATGAATTACTTGCGGAAGGCCAAATAGACGAAGCGGAAGCGTACATGGAGTCACGCCGGGTCGAGTTGCTCGATCACAACTACCCGATTCGCAAGATCAACCAGGCGTATTTTGCTTTTCACGGTACTTACGCAGAAAGCCCGTCTTCGGCGAGTTCGATCGCTCGATATATGTGGGATTTGCGTGAACAAGTCGACTCTGTAGGAGAAATGGTGAAGCTGCTTAGACCACTTAGGACGTACAAGGAATTTGAGCAGTTCCTCGTGGAAAGAGGAATAGAGCTCGAATCGGACGAGTAAACCGACTAGATCGTGCTGGGCGAACTGAATTTGGATGTGAATCCCGTGAATTTCAGTAAGAACATACCCTATCGTGGGTATACTTGCCTGACGAAATTGCGGCAGGCCTGTACTTTGGTCAATCCGAATTTACTGGCACGCTCTGGCCTTGCAGATGCAATCCTGGGGTGAGCAACTGAACACTACGCAGCGTACCGGCGATAAATACGACCGATGCGAGGAGATGCGATGGCGGCGTCAAACGAAGACACGCAGGTAGTCGATAATAAGATGTATCGACCACCGCAGCAGGAAGAAACCCAGCTGACTATGGACGAGGTGATAGAGCGCCTGAAAGCGTCTCTCCCTAACATTCCAGGTATCGGCGGAGCGGGATCAGCAGGGCTCATTTTCGCGGCCATGATCGTGATTGCGATCATCTGGGCAGGTACCGGGTTCTACACTGTTGGACCCGATCAGGAAGCGGTTTTACGTACTTTCGGTAAGTTCCAGGGAACCACTACTGGCGGTTTGCACTGGCACTATCCGGGCCCAATCGGCAAACGGAACGTTGTCGCCGTTACTACGGCTCGACGTATGGAGCTTGGATTCCGGTCAGGTGCTGACGGATTCACGGTGGCTCAATCGGTAACGAACGAATCGCTGATGATTACCGGTGACGAAAACATCGTCGACGTGCAGGCTGTAGTTCAGTACCGAATTTCCGATCTCAAAAACTTCCTGTTCGAGGTTGACGATCCCGGAGATGTTGACCGTGGAGTTTCTCCGGGAAGCCCCGATGGTCGAACTCTACGAGATATTGCCGAAACGGCTCTGCGTCAGGTTGTCGGTGCGAGAAACATTGACGACGTTCTGACTACTGAGAAGGAACAGGTTCAAACCGATGTTCTTTTCAAGATGCGAGAGTTAGCAAGTGAATATGAGACGGGCATCGACGTTTTGCAGGTACTCCTACAGAACGTGAACCCGCCGCTCGAAGTTCAGTCGGCATTCGAAGACGTTGTCCGTGCTCGTGAAGACCGCGAGCGACTGATAAACCTCGCCGAGGCGTATCAAGCGGCCGAGATACCGAAAGCGACTGGTGAAGCTGCAAAGATCACCGAGGCTGCTGAAGGTTTCAAGCAGGGCCGTATCGCAAGGGCGCAGGGTGAAGCCGATGGTTTCAATGCGATCTTGAACAGTTACGAGCAGTCACCTGATATCACCCGCCAACGTCTGTATTTGGAGGCGATGGAAGATATATTGCCGGGAATTACGAAGTTCATCCTCTCCGATACTGCAGTGTTGCCGTTCTTGCCTCTTGATGGCTCTGCCTCAGGTGCCGGAACGATCAGCGGAGTGGGGGGGGCACAGTAATGGCTAAATTCATAATCCCGCTGATCGTCATCATCATTGCCGGATTAGTCGTGATTCCGCAGACGCTGTTTGTGGTTGACGAAACTCAGATGGCAATTGTTACTCGATTTGGTGAATTCAAACGGGACCACCGCACGCCTGGCCTCCAGGTGAAGACACCGTTTGCTGAGCAGGTGACACTATTCGACAAGCGATTGCTTCGGGTTGATGTTGCGCCTGCATCGTTGCTGACTTCCGACAAACGGAACCTAGTGATCGACTCGTACGCGAGGTACCTGATCATCGATCCGCTCATCTTCTACAAAAACTTGAGGAATGAAGCCAGTGCAGACGCTCGTGTCGGTGACATCGTCAATGCACAACTCCGGCAGGAAGTTGCTCGGGACCTTCAGACTGAGGTGATCTCAGAAACTCGGGAAGACATCATGGACCGTGTTACCGCCGACAGTAACCGGATCAGTATTCCGCGTGGAGACGTACTCAGGGACTACGACGGACTTAGGGATCCATACATTTCTGTTCGACTGGATGACGATCCAAACGATGAAATCCGATCGCGGTTGGCTACAGATGCGGAGTTAGAACTTCTCGTTGCCAATGCAAATCCGCCAGAACTCGACGACTTTACGGTTACCTATCAGGCCAGCATTCGAAAAGCGCTCGGAATCGTGATCGTTGACGTTCGTATCAAACGTGCAGACTTCCCGCCGGACATTGAGACCAGCGTTTTCTCACGAATGGAAGCAGAACGTGAACGAATCGCCAGTGGTTTGCGGGCAGAAGGTGCGCAGCGAGACTCTGAGATCAGGGCTGAAGTTGATCGTCAGGTCAAGATCATCCTTGAGACTGCGGAGGGTAGGTCGGCGTTGCTGATCGGTGAAGCAGAAGAAGAAGCGATTGCGATTCTTGCCGAGTCACTCGAGAAAAACCCAGACTTTTACAGCTTCCGGCGATCGCTCGAGGCTTACCGGGTGTTCTTGGATTCGCAGACCACGGTCATTCTTGACCCGGACAGCGATCTTCTGAAATTCCTTTCTGACCCCAACGGCGGATCATAGAGATACCTATTCAAGTTGAATGAATAAGAAACGACCCCGAGAAATCGGGGTCGTTTTCGTTTAGGTCAGATTATGCAATCGACGGTACAGAACAATCCGCACTATAGCGAAGATCACCGACACTGTAACGATGAAGATCGCCGAGTTCAACGGCACCGACAGCGCAAGGCCGAACGCGGTTGCCGCAACAGCATCGGGCAGAAAAAAACATTAGGCCGACCGTGCACAAGGCAGCAGGGATTGCCGCAATGTTCCCCCCGACGAGTCGAAATGGGTGCGACGCTACCGAATGGGTTACGAAGAATACGATGGCTACAGAGCTGGCAATAGCAGCGATAATGGCGCCGTTTGTGAGTGTGTCTTCGGCGACGAGGATGCCGAGTAGTGCTAGACCGGCAAGAAGATCCTGACCAAGATAAATACGTGTCTGGTGAACGAATTTGGCATCGATCCACCTGAGTTGGCGGTGGTGGCGAGCAGCATGTAGTTTGGGATGCCGATGTACGGATTTTGGCGGTTGAAATCTAACGATATCGATCAATCATCGTTGGCTTGAGGTGTTTTTGAATAAAAGACCACCTCGCAACCCGGGTGTACGTGTTGTGCCGTACTGATTCAACGCATACCAAAATATGACCGATGGCAGTTGCTAAGGTTGTAAACGATCACTAACATAGAACTATCAATCCTAGATTGAATGACTTCCACTTATGGCAACACCAACACGACTCGATCACCAAACCCGGCAGCATCAGATTGTCGGAGCTGCACGCGATCTCATCGCGAGCGGCGGTGTTGACGCTCTGACTATCCGGGGCGTTGCTTCAAAGGTTGGGGTTACCGAAGCAGCGATCTACCGGCATGTTGCATCTAAAGAAGAGGTAATCCTTCTACTTATTCAGGAAGTGGAAGAATCGCTGTTTCAGGCGATCTCTCGTGCGACACGTTCCGATCGTCATGCGCTCGAACGGTTGGAGCACATGCTTCAGCTTCACGTTTCCTACGTTGAGTTGCGGCAGGGTATTTCGTTCGTGGTTATTGCCCAGGCGGCTCAGTTTGAAGAGCCAAGAGTTCGGTCCGCAGGGCGACGGTTAGTGGAAAAATACTTGTCCCTAGTAGCCGAAATCATCTCTCAGGGCATCGGAAGAGATGAAATTGATAAATCGGTGCAACCAGACGCCGCAGCGATGATATTTTTCGGTATGATCCAGTCTGCAGTGACAAGGTGGCTGTTCGACCCGTCGGCACATCCACTTGGTGAGAACGCCGATTCGATGTGGAAATTGTTCAGAACTTCCCTCGAATTCTCCGATGAGGATGCAGATATGCATTCCGGTGAAAACGGCCCGAGTGAGAATGGAAGGAGCTGAAATGTCTGTAATTACGATTGATGGGCATATTGGCGCTGGGGCTCCTGAACTGGGCAAGCGCGTTGCGAGGATATTTGATTTCGACTATGTCGATCGAATCGCCCTGCCACACACACTCACCGCCGCAAGGACGATTGCCCCGGTTGGGCTTGCCGACCGATTCTGGGCGATAGTCGAACGTGCGGTTTCGGGCTTTGCACTCGGCAACGCTGCAGGCGACCCATATTTCAACGTTCCCGAAGCTCTCCTTCTCCCGTTGACCTGGGATAGCGAAGGTCCTTCTGAATCCCACAATGAAGATGCAGAAGTGTCGAGTGTCGACAACCTGTTCGACCTTGGTAACACCGTGCTTGTCCATCGTGCAGGCTGTGTCGAAGCTGGCGAACGCTCAGCGTTGAAGGTCGGGCTTTTCGCATCGTGGGAAGATCGTGTTGAGCGGATTATGAAGCGAGAAGGTCTCAAATCGGCTTCAGACGCTGAATACACGATCGAGCGGCGTGAGAAACTGCAACGTGAGTACTTTAGTGACATCCACGGTGCTTCACCGGAGGATCCTAGTCTGTATGACATTATTGTCGACACCAGTACCGAGAACATCCCGGTTGCTTCGATCAAAGTAGCGCGGTTTGCTCGTGAGACTTTGGCCCTCCAAACGGCCTGATCTTCCGAACCACAGTTTTTTGGCGCGATATTCACGATAGGTTCACGCGCTCGGAGTTATAGTGATGAGTACGAAATTTAACTCTTTTCGACGGAGTACGATTGGCTGAATGCTCACTAAACTTGCAAGCAAAATAATGTCGTCACCTGTGGTGACAATTACTGCCGATAAGTCCGTATCTGAAGCTGCCAAAATCATGCTCGAAAAGAGTGTTGGCTCGTTGGCGGTTGTCGATGACGACGGTCATTACGTTGGTCTACTCTCCGAATCGAAATATTTGCCAGAGGAAACGGTGCTGCCATACCTGCGGCAATCGGTGTTGCGAGTGCTTGGTAGCGAGCTGGGTGATCCTGAGAATATTGAGGAAGTGATTCACAACACCCGGAACACTCTTGTTGGCGACGCAATGCAGAAAGATGCACCGAGCGTTTCGCCAGATTCACACCTCGCTGAAGTGGCAAAGCTTTTGGTTGACGGTGGCTCACATCACTTGCCCGTCATCGAAGACGGTAAACCGGTGGGAATGATCTCGCGCCACGATCTACTGAGGCTGTTCACAGAGAACGATTAACTCTTAGCGAGAATGAGGCGACCTTCGTTGATCTGATCTGAGATATCGCTGAGGTCTTTGGGGCTTTCGATACTGGCCCAATCCTTTTCTGAATGATAGGCCGATAGCTTGCCCTGCATTGCAAGATTCTGGAACGTTGAAGTTTCGTGGTCACCGATATCTGGTAGCAGCGATTCGATCTGGCGATCGAACAGGTAAACACCGGCGTTGATCCAGAACGGCAGGCTGCCTTTTTCAATGAACTGAGTTACAACGTTCTGGTCGTTAGATTCAACGACGCCATACTGGCTCGGGTATGGAACGAGCATCATCGTTCCAGTTGCACCGGATTTCTCGTGGCGATCGACGATCGGGTTGAGAGGTTGATTGGTAATCACGTCTCCGTTAGCAACAAGCACCGTCTTGGCGTCCTGCGGAACCTGCGCTAATCCCTGCTTGATGGCTCCGCCTCGACCCAGAGGTGTTTCTTCGCTCGAGTAGTGAGCCGTAATACCGTGTTCCGGTCCGTTGCCAAAGTAATCCTGAATCATTCCGCCCATGTATCCGGTAAGGAACACGACGTCGGTGACTCCCTGGGCGCGCATCCAGTCGACCTGATAGCCAATAATCGGCTTTCCGTTGATTTCGACCATCGGCTTGGGTCGATTGTCGGTCAGCGGTCGTAGTCGCTCGCCGCGTCCACCAGCGATGCTCAGTGCAAAGAAACGATCAGACATTGATTGTCCTCAGGCCAAGTTTCGATCTGTAATGCGATGCAGGTTACCAGTCGCCCTCAGTTGTTTCGAGATGAGATTGAGTACGGGGCATGCGCAGTTTAGGCAATTGAATCGACGATACGACCGAGCAATCCATTCATTGATCGACGGTCTTCGATCTGTTCATCGGAGTCTAATGCACCTCGCGAAGCGTAAGAACCCGGTGATTGCACTACGACGAGGTCACTACTCGGGCAAACCCAGATGTGTTGGAAACCCGCGCCGCTCGCTGCGAACGAATCTCTGGGTAAATCGGGCCAAACCTGTGCTTGATCGTTGCACCAGAATCCTAGACCGTACACATGACGTTCTTTCGGCTCGTTTTCGAGGATTTCCTTAGAAACTTTCGTCGCTTCGTCTATCCATGCCGAAGGGATTATTTGGCTACCGTTCCAGTCGCCTCGATTGAGCCACAACCAGCCCATGCGTGCCATATCTCGTGGGCTCATGCAATAGCCGGTGAAGTAACCGAAGACTCCGAGCTTGGCTTCCGGGTGCATATCGAAATTGCCGTATTCCCACGACCAGCTTCCACCGATGAGGTTTCGGATTTTCCATTCGGTGAGAGTGCCGAAGCCCGCACCTCGTTCGGGATGGGATGTTTTGTACAGGCTGTAGGCTGAGGCGATGGCGTGGGTGAGGATGTTCATCCCGAATGTCTGGTAGTTGAATACCGCGCCGGGAGATTCACCGGGTTTCATGTATCCCGACGTGTTGCCGATCAATTGGCGAAACGTAATGCCGGCGTTTTCAGGGAATGCGTAACGACCCTCTTTTGGTCCTTCGCCAGCAGCCACTTCGAGCATTTCAGGGTAGTAATCGGCTACGCGGTCGTTTTCGGACTTGATCACGCCTTCATGGATGGCAATTCCGAGTACCGACGAGAAAGTCGATTTCGAGGCAGACGCCTGAGGGGCCTGCGCTATAGGATCAGCAAGAAAATTCCACTCCGCCGCGATCTTGCCATGTCGTGCGATAAGTATTCGATACGGTCGATCGCCCGCGAGTTCTGCCTGATGTCTGCCAGCTTCGACCAGTTTTTCGCGATTGAATCCGAGTTCTTCTGGTTCGGCTTCTTGCCAATCTTTACCAGGCCAGTATTTTTCTGGTTGTGTCTCAGGAGATAATGCGTAAGCAGATGTTGCTGTGGTGGGAGCAGCAGACTCGAGGCCAGTGTTCGATTCAAGCGCTTCACGGACCACTTTTGCCATATCGTGCAACCGCATCTTGTTTGGTGTTTCGAGCTGAAGGCGATTGGCTATGTACGCTACCGCTAAATCTTCGGCCAGACTCGCCCATCCAGTGCAAGTCGCCATACCGCCGTGCCCAACGGTGTCGTTTCCATCAACGCTGGCGTACTGATTTGGCGGGGACGAAGGCAGGCGAACTCCGAAGCCGACACGAGAGTAGTTCCCAGAAGCAGCGTCGGGTCCTTCTGCCTGAAGTGAAGTTACTTCGCCGATAACTTCTTCCGGAAGCCAGGGAATGCCATCTATCTTGCCTTTACCGGAGATAGCGGAGTAGAAGCGGGCGACGTCATGGGCAGTCGTGATCATCGATCCCGCGGGCGCCATTATCTGGGCGCGTTGGATGGAGTTAATCGTAAGGGTGTACGCCGGATCGGGCCACTCAGAACTGGAGTCGACCGGAACCACTCTCCCAAAGGCCGATGGCTCGACAGTGAATGACGTGTTTTTTAGTCCGAGCGGAAGCGTGACTTCGCGTGCAAACGCCTCTTCAAACGGTAGACCTGATATTCGGGATGCCACTTCGCCGACCAGCCAGCCAAATGTTAGGGAGTGGTAGTGGACGGTTGATCCGGGTTCTGTAACTGGTGTCATATCTTCAATATGTGATATCACCCTCCCCCAGTCGCCAAAATCGTCTATCGGGATTGTGTCGTTTGAAGCGAGCCCTGCCGAATGCGACAGAATGTGGCCGATCGTCACTCCCGACTTCCCGCGTGTTCCGAACTCCGGCCAGAACTCGGCAACCGGGGTGTTCCAACCGAGATGCCCACGCGCTTTGTACCGCCACAGAACGGCTGCAGCGAGTGGCTTGCCCATCGAGAACACCCTGAACAGTGGCTCTGCGTGATGAGCGCCTCGTGTGATATCAACAGCCAGCCGGCCGTTTTTGAACACGGTTAACGACGCGGCGGAGTGAAGACCGGCCGAGAACTGGCGATCAAATTCCTGTTGAATAGGCGATGAGGCGATCGATGAAATCTGGTGGGTCATCGTTGGAGTATCTTCGGGTGTCGTGGAACGATATGCGTTACTAGCGAAACAGGATAATCTTTGCCGAACCAGCATCGTGATGCAGTCCAGGATCGTTTTTCAGAATTGTTGCTTCTCATTCGAGCGAGTGAATTGACGGGCTGGCGAGCTGGATCATTGAGGAGTGGATAATGCCATTAGGAGAAGCACCAGTTTAGATTGTGTTGGAGAGTCTCGACGATTATCTGGAGATTCAAGCCAAAGCAGTATTCCAGAGCGGAAAGCCGTTGAGTCGAAGTGGTCGACTATTCGAAAAGCGTTCCATGAGTTCCAGATCGGAGCCGTGGCGGTGATGGATGAAGCTGCGGTTGACGAGCTGGCTGACGATAAGCGGGTGATTCGAAACCGTCGCAAGCTTCAGGTGATTACCGACAACGTATGCGGAATGACTGAGCTCAAGGATGATCACGGATCGTTCCAGCAGTATCTGCGTTCACACGATTCCTTCGGGGATCTTGTAAAAAACTTGAGAAAGGAGTTCAAATTTATGGGCGAAATGGGCTGTTACTACTGGCTTTATGTCGTTGGTGAGGACGTACCCGATCACGACCAGTTCGAGACCGAACAGGCACCACGAAAGTAGCGGCGCTAAATATCAGTTTGCCTATCGATAAAAACGAACCATTTGTGGGGCATCTCGTGGTACAGTGGCGGACTTACCGCACGATTGGATTATTTTGATTCCGAACGTTGCGCATATCCATCAAAACACGCCCCTTGAGTGAGACTATTTGTGACTATTGAAACACGAACAAATGCCGATGGTATGGAATTCAAGCAATTCGGTAAGCGATACCGAAAAGTCGATGGCGACGAGAAGGTCACCGGGCGTGCTGTTTTCGGAGCTGATTTCACGGCACCGGGCTCGCTTTTCGCAAAGATAGTCCGTAGCCCTCATGGTCATGCCCGAATCGTGTCCATCGACACGTCGGAAGCCGAGGCAATGCCGGGTGTTAAGGCTGTCTGTACGGCAGCCGACTTTCCTTCAGATGTGACAGGCGAGGTCGACACTGGCGAAGTCGACATCGGGATCCAGTTTCTCGCAAACTTAATCATGGGTAGTCGCAAGGTGATGTTCGAGGGCCACCCAGTCGCTGCCGTTGCCGCAACCGATATTCACATTGCGGAAAAAGCTGCTCAACGGGTCAAAGTTGAGTGGGAAGTGCTTCCCGCTGTGACCGATCCGATTGAAGCAATGTCGCAGGACGCTCCGTTGCTTCACGAAGGCCTAATTGCTGCGTCACTTTCTGGTTCCGCCGATGCCCCGAGCAATATTGCAGGGCACATGGAAGCCGGCAAGGGTGACATCGAAAAGGGATTCGCCGAATCTGATGTGGTGGTTGAGCGAACGTATCGGACGTCGCTGGTTCACCAGGGTTATATAGAACCGGAAGCAGAAACCGTTCACTGGCACGCCGACGGTCGAATCGAAGTCTGGGCGAACTCGCAGGGCTCGTTCCCGCTTCGTCAGAATATGTCGAACCTTCTAGGTGTCGATGTCAGCAAGATCAAAGTAATCCCACTTGAAGTTGGTGGCGCGTTCGGTGCGAAAAACACACCTCGTGTCGGTCCCGTCGCAGCGATTCTTTCTCGGAAATCCGGAAATCCGGTCAAGATTGTCCTCACTCGGGAAGAGGTGCTCAAGGCGACTGGTCCTGCTTCGGGTGCGGTAGTCGCAGTAAAAATGGGTGCAACGAAAGATGGAGTGCTGAAAGCGGCGCAAGCACGGCTCGTGTTTGGCGCTGGCGGCTTCCCTGGTTCACCAGTTCTACGAGGGATGCAGACGATATTTGCTTGCTACCAGCCTGAGAATTCGAAAGTTGATGCGTACGACGTAGTAACGAATGCTCCTCGTGTTGCTGCCTATCGTGCACCGGGTGCGACTGTAGCGACGTTCTGTGGAGAGTCGACTCTGGACGACCTGGCCCGTGAAATAGGGATGGACGCGATCGACTTCCGTATCAAGAACGCCTCGAAGACGGGCGATTCGAATATTGACGACGAGGTGTACAACCGTATCGGTATCGTCGAGATGCTCGAAGCGGTAAAAGCCTCTGATGAGTACACCCGCCCGGTGAAACCGAGTGAAAACGGATGGCCGGTGGGGCGTGGTGTCGGAATCGGTTGGTGGCCGTGCGGGCTCGAAATTTCGAGTGCGCGGGTAATGGTCAACCACGATGGAGGCGTTGACGTCGCTATCGGTGCGGTTGATCTGCACGGTATACGCACAGGAACGGCGCAGGTGGCAGCGGAGACGCTTGGCATCGAGCCAGAGGAAGTTCATGTTCACACCGCCGATACCGAAGGAATTCCGTACACAGGCAACGCGGCGGGATCACGAGTTATGCGCACGCTGAGCCAAGCTGTGTACAAGGCTGGAACGTCTGTAATTGAGCAGATGAAAGAGAAGATGGCCGTTCGATTTGGGGTCGATGCCGAGTTCGTTGAATACGAGGGTGGTTATTTCTACGCTCGGGATAATCAGGATTCAAAGGTATCGTTCAAGGACGTAGGTTCTACAGTAACGAAGAATGGATCGAACATTACTGCCACCGCCTCAAACGATCCGGGAATGCGGACTGCGAACGGATACGCAATGGCGGTTGCCGATGTCGAGATTGACCCCGAAACCGGAAAGGTTCAACTCACCGACTTCACCCTGTTTCAGGATGTGGGGAAGGTAGTGAACCCGACTCAGGTTGAAAGCCAGATGCAGGGCGGAGCGGCTCAGGGAATCGGCTGGGCACTCTCGGAGGAGTATGTCTTCGACGATCAGGGATTGATGCGAAACGCCTCGTTCCTCGATTACCGAATGCCAACGGCTCTCGACCTGCCTTTGATCAAAACAGTGATGCTCGAAACGCCTGCTGATGACGGTGCGTGGGGTATCAGGGGAGTTGGCGAACCGCCGATAATTCCGCCACCAGCCGCGATTGCCAACGCGGTCAGGGATGCCGCATCCGTTCGAATGGGACGGCTGCCGATGAACCCGGAACGTGTGTTCGAAGCGATGAAAGATTCATCGCCGCAGTTCGGCGATTAGTCTGAATATTTTTTGAAGAAAACGTCTTTGTTACAACACGAGGTAGCGAATATTGGCCGAAGCTAAAGGCGCGCCTTTTCAGGAGGGGTGGAAAGATCCAGGACTCACTCCACGGCAGATAAAGCTAACCCTTATCGGCGTGATGTTTGCGATGTTCCTCGCATCGTTGGATCAGACAATCGTTGCGACCGCAATTCCGCGGATTATGGCCGATCTCAATGGATTCGATCGGGTGACGTGGGTTTCGAGTGCTTACATCGTGGCATCGACATCCGTAGTGCTGATCACGGGAGCTGTTTCTGACGTCTATGGTCGTAAGTGGCTGTATGTTGGCGGTATTGCGGTCTTTCTCGTGGGGTCGGTGCTGGCCGCGATGTCGGGGTCGATGAACGCCTTGATCATGTCTCGAGGTATTCAGGGTCTCGGTGGTGGAATGATCATGGCGCTGTCGTTTGTAACGATCGGCGACCTGTTTCCGCCAGCCGAACGAGCCAAGTACCAGGGCATTATTGCGGCGATGTTCGGAATCTCATCGGTCCTGGGTCCGACGCTTGGAGGATTCATCACAGATCAGCTTTCATGGGAGTGGATTTTCCTCGTAAACCTCCCATTTGGGATTCCGATCATTCTGCTGTTCATCAAGTTGTTCCCGAACGGCAAAAGAGACGGGCCAAAGCGGAAGATCGATGTTGGTGGTGCAGTTCTTATCGTTCTGGCGATCGTTCCTGCGCTTCTGGGGTTGTCGTGGGGTGGAAACCAGTACGAATGGTCTGATCCACTCGTGATCGGCTCTCTGGCGCTTGGTGGTGCCATGGCGATTGTGTTTGCGCTCTACGAAACCCGTGTACCCGATCCGATTCTTCCGCTTGCGGTTTTTAAGAACAGGATCGTTGGAATAGCACTGTTCGTCACGCTGATCACCGGGTTTGCCATGTTTGGCGCGATTTTCTTCATCCCGCTGCTTTTCCAAGGCGTGCTTGGAGCTTCTCCGACCGCCAGCGGCAGCTTCCTGACTCCGATGATGCTTGGCATCGTGGCTGGCGCGGCCATTAGCGGGCAAGTGCTGTCTCGAACTGGTGGGCACTACCGAATTCAGGGAATAATCGGCGTGTCGATAATGGCGATCGGGACGTTCTTTCTCAGTCGAGTCGATGGCGATACGACGCATGCCTACGCGCTGATTTCAGCGATCGTAATGGGATTTGGGCTTGGTACGTCGTTCCCTCTCTACACGATCGCAATTCAGAACGGCGTACCGCAGCAGTACCTTGGCATTGCTACATCCTCGGCGCAGTTCTTCCGATCGGTTGGCGGGTCGATCGGGCTAGCGGTGTTTGGTTCGTACATGGTCAGGCAATTCAAAGATGGCATGCAGGTCAATTTGCCTGACGAGGTGTCTGAGGCAGTTCCTTATCAACTGTTGGATCAGATCACAAGCAATCCGAACGCACTGCTGAGCCCGGAAGGCACCAGGGGATTAAAAGCTACGTTCGCTGCAACTGGTGAATCGGGAATTGCACTCGGTAACCATGTGTTCGGGGCAATTCGTGAATCGTTGGCTGGTGCGATTGGTGATGTTTTCTTCCTGTCGTTGTTGTTGCTGCTGGTTGGGATTGCAGCGACGGCGTTCATTCGTGAGGTTCCTCTGCGTAAGCGCGTGGCACCTAGCGAATCACCACCGCCGTCATCGCCTCCATCTGAATAATCACCTAGCGCGGTGGTGCACCGGCGTGCGCCTCAATGCGAGGATTTTTAATAGTGCGATCCGGGGGAAATGGCGTATTGTGGCGGTTTTGAGTTCAGATGCTCATCCAGTTAATTTTTGGTATAGCCGGTTCGATTCCAATTCTCGAACAGCACACCGATTAAGATCTGGGCGTTTCCCTGCATGGCGTGCTGTGCATTGTCAGTTGTAATATTGTTAATGCCGCGACCTGTTGTGGTTATATTGGTCAATAACACTAGAGTTGTGTAATTTGTACTTACAGGACTAAATTCCTATCCGAAAATGTAATTACGATTAGCTCAGGCTCGCCAGAATGTGAATTGTTCTCCGGTTCGGACGCATCGCGATGCGTACAGATCAAACTTTAGTAGCAAAAGAATTAATTGACGCCCTCGGCGTTCTTGGGCATGCACAGGAACTCGGCGTCGACGACGATAAACTGTCAGAGTTGGCGGCGCGCGTGCGAGATTTCGAGAGCGAGTTCAGAGTGCTGGTCGGGCAACGGGCAGTCGCCTAATTTTTCTGGACCCGTCGCCTGAGTGAGTCTATTTGCCTAGGCGGTTTCGGCGAACTACTACGCCAACGCCTGCAGCTTTTCTGACCGCTCCCGGTTTACGTACCGAAACTTCCACCGATTGCGCTCGTTCGTCCTCAAGGCATATATCAGCGATTCGCGTAGCGAGAGCTTCGACAAGGCTGTAATTCGACGCTTCCACTTCAGCGGTTACCGCTTTCGCGATAGTTCGATAGTTGATTGTGTCTTCGATTGCATCGGATTTACCGGCCGCCGATAGATCGGCGTTGATCTCGATATCGATCGTGATTCGCTGCCTGGCGCCCCGTTCCCACGGGTTGATGCCGATGATGCAGTCGAGTTCGAGCTGTTCAATATGAACGGTGTCGAGTTGTGAAGAGTCGTCGTGTGCTTGGGCAGGCATATGTTCGGTATTATTGCTGGCAGAGAGTTCTGACGATTGCAGTGAGAATCTGGTCGATTACTGTACGTGTCGACCACCGTCGACGTTGATAGTTTCGCCTGTGATGAAGTCGTTTTGAACGAGCATCATCATTGCGTCGGCCACTTCGTTGAGTGACCCCATTCGATCGGCGGGACCAAGATCGATCTGAATTTCGCTTTTGGGACGATCGAGTGGGATGTCGGATGGCGGCATTATTGCACCGAGTGAAAGCTCGTTCACCTGAACATGCGGAGCCATCGAGAGAGCGAGTGTGCGGGTGAGTCCGGAGAGCGCCGCTTTTGAAACGCCGTACGCAAATCGAGTTGGACGGGCGGTGTGCCAGTCGTTGAGGTTGATTATCTTGCCCGGTGCATCGTTACCCAGCTGAGATAGCATCGTCTGGGCCAGAAGAAACGGTGCGCGAGCGT